>JBCCDN010000001.1:0-56250 GCA_039030755.1 Planctomycetota bacterium
ACCCGGCCCAACGGCATCTTCCTCGTGACCGGGCCGACAGGCTCTGGGAAAACCACCACGCTCTACTCCGCCCTGAACGACCTGAACACCACCGACCGCAAGATCATCACCGCCGAAGACCCGATCGAATACAACTTCAAAGGCATCAATCAATGCCAAGTCAACATGCAGATGAAGCCGCCGCTCACCTTTCAGTTGATCCTGAAAGCGATGCTTCGTCAGGCCCCCAACATCATCCTTGTCGGTGAAATCCGCGACAAAGAAGTCGGCGAAGTTGCGGTTCAAGCGGCTTTGACCGGCCATATGGTGTTCTCCACCTTGCACACGAACGATGCGCCATCCGCCATCACGCGTCTGATCGACATGGGCCTCAAGCCGTTTCTCGTCGCCAGTTCGATCCAAGCGGTGCTCGCGCAGCGGCTGGTCCGCATCCTGTGCGAACACTGCAAAGAACCCGACCCCAACCCCGACCGCCGCAAGATGCAGCTCGTGGGCCTTACTGACGAAGATCTTGAAGGCAAAACCATCTACAAACCCGGCGGCTGCAGCCGGTGCGGCGATACCGGCTTTAAGGGGCGGCAAGGCATCTACGAACTCATGCACATGTCCGCAGAAATCCGTGAACTCGCCTTCAATCGCTCGCCGGTCAGCAAGATTCGGCAAGCCGCCATCGCAGCGGGCATGCGTAACTTGCTGGGTGACGGCCGACTCAAAATCCTCGAAGGCAAAACCACCCTCGACGAAATCGGCAAGATCACGCAGGTCGAAGGCGTGGTGGAAGACGCCGAGGAAGAACTGGTCGCTTGAATCGGTGACGCCGAAGTTCACCCCAACCAATGACGCGCCTCGCGCAATTCTCCAGGAGTACCCCCATGTCCACGATGCGCATCGACCGTCTGCTTGACACGGTCATCAAACAAGAAGCGTCCGACCTTCACCTCACCGTCGGCAAACCGCCGACCGTCCGCATGTCCGGCCGTCTGATTGAGCTCAAGACCAAATCGCTCGATCCCGAAGACACCGTCGCACTGATGAAGGCCATCAGCCCAGAACGCTCCCAGAACGAGCTGCAGGAAGAAGGCGGCTCCGACTTCGGTTTCGCCTACGGCCCGCAGGACGACCCCGAAAACTCCGCCCGCTTCCGCGTTTCGATCTTCCGGCAAAAGGGCAACGTCGCGATGGTCCTGCGACGCATCCCCAACAAGCTGCTCGACATCGACAAGATCGGCCTGCCGCCCATCGTCAAGGACCTCATCCGCCGGCCACGCGGCCTGTTCCTGGTCACCGGACCCACTGGTTCAGGCAAAACCACCACCCTCGCGTCGATGATCGACTTCATCAACATGGAGCTCGATAGGCACATCATCACCGTCGAAGACCCGATCGAGTACTACCAGCCGCACAAGAAATCTATCGTCAACCAGCGTGAAGTTGGTACGGACGTGCCCTCGTTCTCCGAAGCGTTGCGGCGCGCGTTGCGTCAAGACCCCGACGTCATTCTCGTTGGCGAGATGCGCGACCTCGAAACCATCGAAGCGGCGATCACCGCCGCCGAGACCGGCCACTTGGTGTTCGGCACGCTCCACACCAACTCCGCCGCGGGCACGATCAACCGGCTCATCGACGCGTTCCCCACCAACCAGCAGGCGCAGGTGCGGGCCCAGCTTTCGGTCGCGCTCATCGCCGTGCTCTCTCAGCAGCTGCTCAAACGCAAGCCCAAGGGCATGATCGCTGCGTACGAATTCATGGTCGTCACCCCCGCCATCTCGAACCTGATCCGCGAAGCGCAGAGCTACAAAATTCCTTCGGCGATCCAGACCGGCAAGAAGTTCGGCATGAAGCTGCTCGACGACTTCCTGTGGGAGCTTTACAGCAAGGACCTGATCAACGCCGACGACATGGTCGACCGCGCGGCGAACGCCGAGATGATCGCCGAGAAGGTGCACCGCGCTGGCGGGATGGTCGGCCGGGCCGAGCTGGACGACGTCGAAGGCGACGGCAACTGAATCCTTAACGGTTTGTCGGCAATTCCATACGCGTGAGCAACGCCCGGAGCAGCGCCCGCTGCTCGCGTTGCCACGTCACCACCCCTTTCGGCGTCCGCATCGAGAGAGACGGCGACTCTGCCAAGCGACGCATCGTCGGCACATCCACAACCATGCTCACGGTTTCGTCGCTCTTGTTTCCCGATCGCTTGCCGACGAGGCCCGAGCGCTTGCTCACACGGTCGTAATCGGCCACGGCTAAGTCGAACGTTTCGTCCACGCCCTCGAACGTGACGTGCTCGACATCGGCCAACTGATCGCCGGTGAATTTGCCTTGGATGAACAACGTGACCGACTCGGGTTGCCCCACCGCCGAATCGCCAGGGAGCGAATAGACGGCCGAGAGAAACAGATCGCCGACCAACGGCTCGTCTTCGAAAACCAGCGGCCCGGCCGACACGATGGTGCGGCCGTCGCGCTGCTTGACGGTGACGAGGCTGTCGAAACGCTCGGCGTATTCCCCCGTGGTGACCGCCCCGGCCATGATTTCGAGTTGCGCTTCGCGGGCGTCGAGTTCTTCAGTTCGCCCTTGCAACGCGGCGAGCTGCGACTCCAGCTTGGCGATCGTGGCGTCGCGCTCGGCGAGCGCCGCTTCGAGTTGGTCGATGCGTTGCTCGAGTTCATCAACGTTCTGCGACGTGGCCGGAATGGGGCAGGCGAACGCGACGGCGACCAGACCGAACACAACGAATAAATTCGGCGGGTTGTTGTTCATTTCTTTTTGTCCTTTCGAGGGTCGACGCCGACCTCGGCACGCAGGCCGCGCGGGTCGCTGGGGACGTGGAACATACTCGGCTTTACCTTCGCCCCCGATTCCATCACCACGTCGTGGGCGTGGAGGTGGCCCTTGAACTCGGACTTGGGCCCGAGCTTCAGCGTGCCGCCACAGATGATGTCCTTGGCGTCGATGATGCCCTGACTCTCGATGCCGCCGTGGGCCTCGAGGTGTTCGCAGATCAGGCGAGCGCGTTTGCCGACCACGATTTTGCCGCAAGTCCGCAACTCTCGGATGGGACCGCGACGCTTGCCGTTGGCGACGATCTCGTCGGCGACAATCACGGGTTTGTGACAGCCGGGGCACGACGTGGACTGAGCCATCGCGCCCACCTCGAAACGGTGGCCACACAGGTAGCACTGCACCGGCTTGGGTCCGGTCGATCGGGCCAAGAGCGATTCCGTGGGGACGTCGGATCAAGCCACGCGCGGACGCGCGACATACACACCGCCCACGCGACAGCGGCGCGCAGAGCGGACGGCGAGGCTCGGGGTTCGCGAGCCGGGCTTACTTCTTGTCGCTGGGCTGACCGACAGGCTTGCCGCCACCGCCGCCCGAGGACGCAGCGCCGCCTTGGTTGCCGGCGTTCTTCTTCGCGTCGGGCCCGACGGCGCACATGCCGTAGAAGCTCGCGCCCTCGGCCATGACCATCTTGGCCGCGGTGATGTCGCCTTGTACGGTGCCGTTTGCGTTGAGACGGACGGTGTCGTTCGCCACGACGTTGCCTTCGATCGTGCCGTCGATGTTGGCGGTGGATGCCTCGACGTCCGCTTGGCAGGTCGCGTTGTTGACGACCTGAAGCTCGCCCTTGCCGGTGATCTTGCCGTCGAACTTGCCGATGATCTTGGCGGTCCGCTCGAACATCAGCTCGCCCTTGAAATGGGAATCGGCGCCGACGACCGTGGTTTCGCCGCTGTTTCCGGTGTTTCCGGGGTTCTCTGCCATGTCACAACTCCTTGTGGGGAAGGGAAATACTTCCGGTGGGGCGCAGCTACAGCGTTGCGCCGCCGGAAGTGAGATTGTACTTGGGCGGCAGTGGCGAACGGTGCGGGCGTGGCTACGCTGGAGAATGCTGAAAACCGTGATGCGTTGGGCGGCCGGGGTGACGTTCGTGTTGGCGGGGCTGAACCATTTCCGTGATCCGGATTTTTATCTGCCGTTGATTCCAGAAGTGCTGGGTTGGCCGGAGTTCTGGAACGCGTTCACGGGCATCGCGGAAGTGGTCGGCGGGTTGGCGTTGCTGGTACCGCCATTACGCCAAGCCGCGGCGATTGGCCTGATCTTGATGCTGCTGGGGTTCATGTGGGTCCACATCGACATGGTGGTGCATCCCGAAAAGTCGCCGTTCGGTGCGGATACGCCGATGTGGGTGCTGTGGTCGCGGCTGCCTTTTCAATTCGTGTTGATCGCGTGGGTTGGGTGGGTAGGCGGATGGCCTTGGGGCCAGCGAAAGCCTGCGGACGATGACCCGCCTGTTCGGAATCGTTCGTGACGATCTCTCTAGGCCGCGTCGATGGCGACTTGCGCAACACGCTCGGGGAGGCGGGGCGTTAGGGTTTCGGTAACGAGTTTGCCGATGTTCAGCGATGCAGTCGCAGCGGGCGACGGGGCGTTATTGATGTTCACGACGCCCTCGCCTTGATCGATGATGAAATCGTCCACGAGCGTGCCGTCGGGCTTGAGCGCTTGGGCGCGGATGCCGCTGGGGCAAGCCTCCAGGTGTTTCGCTTCGATCTCGGGCATGAGGCGTTGCAAGGCTTTCACGAACGCGGCCTTGTTGTAGCTCCGCCACATTTCGCCCATGCCCATCTTCCAGTGCTTAAGCGCCATCTTGTGGAAGCCGGTGTACGTCAGCGATTCCATCAGGTCTTTGAGATTCATTTCGAACTTGCCGTAGCACTCGCGTCCCAGCGCGAGCACCGCATTGGGGCCGCACTCGACGCCTCCGTGGATCATGCTCGTGAAGTGCACGCCCAGGAACGGGAACGCGGGGTCGGGCACGGGATAGATCAGCGTCTTGCAGAGGTGGTGCACCTCGGGTTTGAGCTCGAAGTACTCGCCACGGAACGGGACGATCTGGGCGGTGGGTTCCATGCCCGCGAGCTTGGTGACGCGGTCGCACTGCAGGCCAGCGCAGTTGACAATGAGGTTCGCACGGACGTCGCCGCTGGCGGTTTCGAGGGTCCAGTGTCCCTGCGCGTCGCGGGATGCGCCGTGGACACCGGCGCTGGTCTTGATGTCGTGGCCGGCCGCGGTCATCAGCTCGGCCATTTTTTCGCAGACTTGTTTGTAGTCGACGATGCCGGACTCGGGCACGTGGATCGCGCCGATGGTATTGACGTGCGGCTCGAGTTCGCGGCATTCCTCGGCAGACACCATGCGGCAGTTGACGCCGTTGGCTTGGCCGCGTTCGAAGATGTCCTGCATCTTCGGGAGTTCTTTTTCGTGCGTCGCGACGATGACTTTGCCGCAAAGCTTGTACGGGATGTCGTGCTCTTCACAGAACGCTTCCATCGCTTTTTTGCCGGCCCGGCAGTTGATCGCCTTGAGCGAGCCGGGCTTGTAGTAGATGCCGCTGTGGAGGACGCCGGAGTTGTGGCCGGTCTGGTGGTGCGCGAGCGTGTCTTCTTTCTCGAGCACCGCTAAACGCAGGTGCGGGTGCTGCTGCGTCAGGTTGTACGCGGTGGCGAGGCCGACGATGCCGCCGCCGATGATGGCGACGTCGTACTGGGTGCGGGTGGTCGTCGTGGCGGGTAGCGTCATGAACATAGTTTTGCTTGTTTTTGTAAGGCTGTCACGCGGTCCGGCGACGGCGGAGTTGTTCGCGTTGCAGGTCGGCGGCGAGGCGGGCGAGGGTTTCAGCGATGCTGCGATGGCGGGCGTTGTCTTCGAACTCGAATTCGAGGCCGACGTAGGTTCGGTTGGCGGCTTCCTTGACGATCCGGCGGACGCGTGCGGGGATGGTGAACGCGTCCTCGCGCTGCGGTGGGGAGACGATGAAGTCGAAGGCGTGGCCGCGCATGCCTTCGAGTTGATCGGCGGGCAATTCAACGCGTACGCCCACGCCGCCGGCCGAGAGGTTGAGCAGGTGTCCGAGGATGGGCTGTAATCCCAAGCCACTGTCGCCGACATCGTTAATCGTCACGCGGTCGAACCCGGCCGCAGAGGTGTCCACACGGAACGACGAGCGGCGCTGGGCCGAGCCGATGTCGCCGACGCGTTGGAGACGCAGCGCGGTGAGACGTTGTCGTTCGTTGAGTTGATGACTGAAGGCTTCGATCACTTCATAAGACGCGACGAGCCGGAGCATCTCGGTGTGTAAGTAGACATCGACGCGGCTGCGGGAGGGCGTGGGTTTGGGATGATCGTTGGTCGGCCGGGGGCGTTCGAGGATGAGCGTGTCGCTGCCGTTCTGGACGTGCAACTCGAACGGGCGAACACGTTGACGCAACGGGGGCAGGTCACTCCCGGCTTCGGGCTGCCACGCGATTTCCATCGTGCCGTTGTGGTCGATGAGTTCGTCCACGGCACGGTGCCAAGTGAGCAGGAGCGGGTTGGGGCGGGCGTGGGGCACGGGCTAGTGAGCGTTCCGGGTTTCGGTGATTACAGCAATTCCGCTCTGTAGCCATCGGCCGCGGAGTGCCCCTAGGTCAGTTCACAGCCGACTTCTCGGACCCACGTTCGGCTTGAGCTTTCTTTCGCTCAGCGCTCCCGCCGTGCAAGCACCCACGCGCCGGGCAACGACACCACGACCAATGCGAGCCGGTGAATGAGAAAGACCGCGAACACTGCATTGGTCAGCGCCGCGTCGTCGCCCACGCCGAGCATCAGCACCGCAATACCTTCCATGACGCCCAAGCCTTGGTAGGTCAGCGGGACCGACGCCGCCGCGAGCGCGATCGGTACCGCGACAAACACCGCTCCCGGAAGCAAGTCGACGCTAAGTGCGAACGCTGCCGCCACCGCCGCGCCGGCCAGCGCGACGTGGATCACCAGACCCAGTGCCCAGGCCACCAACACCGGAACGAAACGCCGCTTGCGGTAAGCCTCGGCGGTATCCAGCAGGCTGCCCGTCACGGCCCCGACGCCTCGGATCTCGCGCAGAAAGCCCAAGCGTTGCGTCATCACCCGACCCAGCGCGAGATACAACGCCATGGTCATCAGCCCCGCCGCGACCCCCGCCCCGCCCACGAGCGCGACCCGCCGGCTTAACGGATCGTCGAAACGCGTCGCCGCCGCGAGCGTCGCGAGCAACACCAACCCCGCCATGCCGCAGCCGCGGTCGGCAACCAGCGACAGCAATGCCCCGCCCATTTTCCCGGGCTCGTCCGGGCGGCCCGTATCGCGCTGCGCCCGCGCCCACTTCGCCGCGACCACCGCCCGCACCACATCTCCGCCCGTCGACCCCACCGGTACCGCGTAATTCAAAAACTGCCCCATCCACGTCAACCGAAGCACCCGCCCGTAGGTCGCCTCAATTCCGACACCGCGCAGAAGCACGCACCACCTTGCCGACGCCAACGGCACGACCGGGGTCATGCACGCAACGACCAGCAACAATCCGACCGGCGAGGCGTCCCCGAGCAACTCCAAAAAGCCCGGCTGCGTCACACCCTGCTCATCCACAAACGGCCGCCAACGCACCGAGTACGCGATATACCCCAAACCCGCCGCCGCGATAAGTAGCCGCAGCACGGCCCAGACCCAACCCGCGCTGCGCGATGTTCCCGGTGGTTCGACGGCCTCGGGTTGGTCGGGGGCACACTCGGGCAAGCCGGCGAGCGTACCATTTGGCGATGCCCAAGCACTTCATCACCACCGTCCTGGCCGCAGCCGTCTTGCTCGGATTCATCCTCACGCAACCCGCCGCCGCCCTCGATGCCCCGCGCGAAACCCAGGCCCGCCAAGCCGTCCAACGCGGGCTCGACTTCCTCGCCTCCGAGCAAGCCCAGGACGGAAGCTGGACCCCGCAAGTCGGACCGGCCGTCACCGCGCTGGCGCTCCGCGGCTACCTCGACCAACCCGACGCAGACATCACCGATCCCGCCACCGCCAAAGCCTTGGCGTACGTCCTCGCACGCGCCCAGGCCGACGGCTCGATCCGCGACGGGCAGGACGGCATCCTCGCCAACTACAACACCGCCATCGCCGTGTCCGCGCTTACGCGGGTTCCGCACGATGCCGCTATTGCCGCCGAAGCGAAGGCCGCCGTGCAAGCCGGGGTCAACTTCCTGCGCGGCCTCCAATGGCAGACCGGCATGACCGACCCCGACGGTAACGCCATCGACGAAGACCACCCCTGGTTCGGCGGCGCCGGCTACGGCAACAACGGCCGGCCCGACCTCTCCAACACCCAGTTCATGCTCGAAGCCCTTCACGAAGCGGGCGTCCCCGCCGATGACCCGGCCTTCCAACGCGCTTTAGTCTTCATCACCCGCCTCCAAGGCACCGCCGCGAACGACTATTGGCCCGAAGGCACGGTCGAGCAAGACGGCGGCTTCATCTACGCCACCTCCGTCAACCAGGACCTCATCGGCATCCCGCAATCCATGGCCAGCCCCGACATGACCGATGAGGCCCGTGCCGGTCGCCCCGTCTCGGGCCTCCGCAACTATGGCTCGATGACCTACGCCGGGTTCAAGTCCTACCTCTACGCCGATCTCAAACCCGACGACCAACGCGTCCACGACGCCTTGTCCTGGATCCAAGCCAACTACACCCTCGACCGCAACCCAGGTATGCCGCCGAACGTCGACCAGCAGGGGCTGTTTTATTACTACCTCGTGCAGGGCCGAGCACTCGCCGCGTTTGGCGCCGACAAGCTCGATACCGTTGCCGACGGCCCGATCGATTGGCGGGCCAACCTGATCGAGGCCCTGCTCGAACGCCAAAACGACGACGGCAGTTGGGCCAACACCGAGCCGCGATGGATGGAAACCGACCCCCACCTCGTGACCGCCTACGCGATCCTGACGCTGCAGGAAGCGTTGAAGTAAACCACAATCAATAACCTAATTTTTCTTGGCGTCACTGGTTGAATCCGGTACGTTTCCTGTGCCTCGTTAAAACGTGCTGTGGAGAGAATCATGCGATATCTAACAGTTTCCGGCTTGGGTTTGGGTATCGGCCGTCTCGCCACAGCGTTTGCCTGTTCAACCGGCATATCGGTTTCGACGCAAGCTTTCATGATCCAGGAGCTCGCGCGGTCTGGCCTTGCCGCACCGGAGGTTCCGGCCGAGCGGGTCTACAGCCGACTCTTTACGGCCCCGGCTGTGAACGACCAAGGCGAGGTCGCATTCATCAACCAGTTGGAGCTGATCGGTGGGCCTTCGAGCCAGAATGAAGAAGCGCTCTTTGGCCCCGCTCCTGGAAGTAGGTCGACTCTGGCACTGATTGCAAAGGCGGGCGATCCGGTAGCGGGGCAGCCGGACGGCGCCGTGCTCGATCAGATCTCAACCCACGCCTTGAACAGCGCCGGACAGTCCAGCTTCAACGCATTACTCCGTAAGCCGGATGGTTCGTCGAACCGGGACGACAACCAAGCCATCTTCGGCCCTTCCGTGAGCGGCGAGCCACGCTTGGTTGCCCGGGAGGGCGGCGTGGTGCCCGGGCGCAGCGACGGGCGGCTGTTCAGTGAGTTGAGCCTTGCACAGATGGACGACGCCGGCCGATTGCTGTTTGAGAGTTCACTCCAGACCGAAGCCGGCGGTCCAATCGACCGTTCATTCATCGATAACATTTTCGCTTCTTTGCCCACCGATGACGAGCCCAAACGCGTCGTCGGCCCGTTCGATCCGGCCTTCGCGGTTGACGAAAGTTTGCAGTACACCTTTCTCACCCGTCCCACGTTGAACAACGCAGGCGTACTGACGTTCAGTACGAGCGTAACGACGATCGAAGAAGAGATGATCATTCAGATCGATCCGGATGGTCGTCACGAAGTTCTTGCACGGACGAGTCAAGTTCCTCCGGGGCTGCTCGAAGACGGAGCGCGTTTCTATGACCTGGGACCTTTCGTAAACACGCCGGCCGGTGATCTAGCGTTCTTCGGGTCCTTATTGGAGCCGGACGGCAGCATCAACGATTTCAACGTGCCGCTGCTCTTTGGTCCGGGCAACGGCTCAGGGTCAGCGCTTCAAGTCATCGCCCGCCAAGGCATGCCTGCACCCGGTGCCGAAGACGGAGCGTTGTATTTCTCCGTCGATGAATCGTCACTGGTGATGAGCGATTCGGGATTCTTGGCTTTTCAGGCCGGGCTTCTCAATGCGGATGGAACTTCCGATCGTGCAACGGCGGGGGCGCTGTTCGGCGCGGCCGCGAACGAGGAGACACCGGTTCGCCTCCTTGCCCGGGCGGGGCAGCCGGCACCGGGCGCGAACGACGGCGCGGTCTTCGACCGGTTTGCCGATCCGCTGATCAACGATCACGGCGCCGTTGCGTTCATCGCGGAATTACGAAACGCCGACGGCAGCATCATCGACATCCGCGGTAAGAAAGCGCTCTACCTCGCGATCGAGGGCGACCTGCATCTCGTCGCGCGAGCTGGACAGTTGTTCGAGGCCGTCGCGATCGACGGAACCCTGCGGTCCGGCACGGTGAGTGGCATCGGCTTTTCCGCCGACAGCCGGGAGAGTATTTTCGGCTCCGTCGGGGCGCAGCGTGAGTACGGCCTGAGTAATCATTACCTGGCGTTTAGCATCTATTTCACAGACGGCACTTCCGGCGTCTATCGGCTGGCGATCCCCGAACCTTCGCTGTTCGGTGGACTCGCAGTCGTTCTAGGGGTCTCGATAAGACGGCACGCTCCACGTCGGTGAGCCTAACGGCCCGCCTGGAAGTCAACCATGCCGCCGAAATTGGCCGATAATTTTGGCATGACGCCGAAATCACTCCTGCTCACCATCGGTCTGGCCTGCGTCCTCGCCGCCGTCAGCGTCCCGCTCGTTCTCGGGCTCGCCGACGCCGAGCCGGATATTCAGTTCACCGAGCTGTACCCGTTCGAGTCCAACGGCAAGTGGGGCTACTTCGACCGCACCGGTCGTGAAGTCGTCGCGCCGCGTTTCGATCACGCCGATTATTTTTACGGCCTCGGCCTCGTCGAACTCGGCGGGATGGCCGGCTACATCGACGCCGACGGACACTTCGTGATCAAGCCGACCTACGCGCTCGACCCCAACGAACCCAACGACGTCGCCGCCCGCCCGTTCTGGGAAGGCCTCGCCGCGGTTCGGGTCAACGGTGCCTGGGGTTTTATCAATCACCGGGGCGACTGGCAGATCGTGCCCAAGTTCATCGGCCACGACGGCTTTGACACGGTTGGCGACTTTTCCGATGGCCTCGCATGGTTCCGTGACACCGTCAGCGGCCAGGACGGAACTTACGACGCCTACGGCTTCATCGACGCGACCGGCAAGATCGCGCTCAACCCGAAATGGCTCGCGGTCAACGACTTCGGCGAAGGCCTTGCCGGGGCCGTGCACAAAGGCTATTGGGGTTTCATCGACCGAGCCGGTGAGTTCGCGATCCGCCCCAAGTTCGACGGTGTCGGGGTGTTCCACGAAGGGCTTGCCCCCGCGAAGAAGGACAACCTCTGGGGCTATGTCAACCGCCGGGGGAATTGGCACATGGACCCGACGTTCGTCGAAGCCGGCAATTTTCTGGATGGTGTCGCACCCGTGAAAACCGAGGACGGCTGGGGCTATCTGGACCGATACGGCGAGTGGATCATCCCGCCTCGCTTCGACCGAGCGTTCGCCTTCGAGAATGGCTTGGCCCGCGTCGTGGTCGACGGTAAGACCGTGTACATCGATCGCAATGGCGACCCGTTTTTTCCCTAAACCATCAGGCCGCCGCGCGCGGCTGCATCCTCTTCAACACCACTCGCTCACGGAACGTCTCGATCACGTGCGCGACCTGCCCTTCGCTCAGCTCCAGCACGGCAGCGATCTCCGTTACGCTCAGTTCATCCGCAAAGTAAAGCAGCACGATCAAACGATCTGCCCGAGGCAGGGTCTCCACCAACCTCCGCACCCGTTCCGCCACGTCGTTCTTGGCCATGCTGTGCGACTCCTGTCCGTGAATTCATTATGTCGGCAGCCGCGGCACAATCGCCGAGACTTTGATTCATCGACCGCGCAACTTCTGCGCCATGAACAAATCAGCGGTCGAAAGCAACAAAAAAAGCCCACGCGGCTTAGGCGTGGGCTTCGTCGTCAGCACGAATGCGAGCCTCAAGCCCCCGCGGTTTCGAGGTCCAATTCCTTCTTCACCTGAACCACCCAGTCCTTGATCCGTTGTTCGGTCAGCTCGGGCTGGCAGTCGTCGTCCAGGCATAGCCCGCAGAACTTGCCATCGATGATGCCCTTGGATTCCGTAAAGTCATAGGTGTCGGTCTCGGTGAAACCGATCTTGCCCTCAGCCCCGCGTTCCTGCATTTTCAGGTAGACCATCCCAATCGCGTCTTGGAACGTATCGGGATAGCCGCCCTGGTCGCCCATGCCGAAGAAGGCCATCTTCGTGCCGCCTAGGTCGTGCTCGTCGAGGGCGTCGAACACGTCTTGCCAGTCGTATTGAATCTCGCCCACGTCCCACGTCGGGATCCCGCAGAGCACGAAGTCGTACTCGGCCAGGACTTCCGGGCCGTGCTGAGCGATGTCGTCGTAAAGATCAAAAAAATCGTCACCAAATTCGTCGCGGATCATCTCGGCGGCGGCTTCGGTTTTGCCGGTGCAGGTGCCATAGAGCAAGGCGGCCTTCATAAATTCGTCCTTCGAAAAAGGGCGGGCACGCGTGGCCCGCGGGTTCTAGATTTTCACAGTTTAGTCACCCCATCCGGCGTTGTGTAGCCGACGGCGATCGCCATGCATCTTCAGCTAGCGAAGGTGCCTAACTGCTCGCGCTTGTATACGACCGCAAGGCAAATCGCCAGAACCACCGGCACCCCACCAACAGCCCGATTGCCACCGCCCCTGCCGCCGCGACCCAGCCCCAGCCGTACCGTCCGGTCATCACCCCCGCCGGCACCGTCGTCATGAACGCCACCGGGATCACGAACGTTAGCGCGACCCGGTACGCCGCCGCGTACGCCGGCACCGGATACCTCCCCGCCTCCAGCAAGCTCTGCATCGCGATCGTGATGTTCTCCGCTTTGGTCACCCAGATCGTCAGCGTCGCCAACGCGTAGCCCAGCGCGTAAAGAATCCCGATCGCCAACACCATCGGGATCACACCCGCCAAAAACTGCCCCGGCGACAAACCGAGCTGAACCCCCGCGTAGACCACCAGCCCCAAACCCAGCAGCACGTCCGGCATCCCCCACACCGATAGCTTGCGAACGCTGAGCCAGAACTGCGTGTCCATCGGCTTGAGCAACACGAAGTCCAGCGTACCTTCGCGTACCAACTGCGAGATCGCCTGCCGGTTCGGCGACAGCACCGCCCGCTGCAACCCGTCCAGCAGCGTGTACACCGCCACCACCAGCATCGCTTCGTTCCACGACCACCCGCCCATCTCGTAGCCGTGCTGATACAGCACCGCGAGCGTGCCTAGTGCTCCCGCCAATGTCGCGGCCGACGAAATCCCCGCCATCACAAAGTTGATCCGGTACTCCGCTTCGGTCGCGATCGCCGCCGACCAAAACCGCGCGAGTGTTGTCAGGTAGCGCGCCATGTTCAGGCCCCCATCGCCGAGTAGTGCGCCAGCCCGCGCCGCCACACGAGCCGGTTTGTGACCAGAAGAACCACAAACCATCCGCCAATCGTCAACAGCCCGCGGGTCAGCTCAACGTCACCATCCACCAGCAGCTTCGCCGGAAACCACACCAGATACGGAAATGGCGTCCACAGTAATACGTTGCTGACTTCTGCGGGAAGCACCTCCAACGGGAACAGCATCCCCGACAAAAACAGATAAGGGAGGTACGTCAACTGCTCAAACCCGCCCACCCGTTCAACCCAAAATGAAAGCATCGCCACCGTGTATTGAAGCAAAAAACGAAGCACAAACGCCGCGTACGTGAGCAGCACAAACCCCACGATCTGCCCCGCCCCCGGGAGCCACCACCCCCCCTCCGCGTCTTGGAGCGCGGCGGGATAAATCGCCACCGCGATCGCCACCACGCCTACGAAAAACGGCAGCCGCACGACCTGCTCGCCCAAGTGACTAAACACAAATTGCCACCCCGGGTCCACCGGGTGCAAGAGCAGCGGCGACAGCTTGCCGGACACCACGTGATACTCGAAGTCGTACGCGACCCAGACCACCGTCAACTGCCGGATCACGAACACCGCCAGGAAATACCGCGCGACGGACGCCGACGTGATGTCAGGAAACAAACCCGACGCCCCAGCCTCGATCCACACGCCCATCATGATGAGCGGCAGCATCGTCGCGACCATCCATAGCACGATCTCAAAGCGGTACGCCGCCATATACGCCGACCACATCGACAGCATCGACCCCCCAACCCGGAGGCGGTGACGCGGGCTGCCGAATCTCGGCGTGAACAACGGGTTCATCGATCTGCCTCCGTACCATCAGCGCTGGGAGCAGACTCTCGGGTTGGGGCGGACGCGAACAATCGGCCGATCACTTCCTCGATCGGCGGATCGCCCACGGTCAGGTCCGCGATCGGCAACTCCGACAGCGCCCGGCGGACCGTGTCCCGCAACGCGTCGCGTGTCACCAACAAACGGACGGTTTGCCCGTCGTGTTGTTCGATCTCGCCAAATCTTTCAAGCGTTGCCTCATCCACGCGATCCGCCGCGTTCGCTTGCAAATCCAGCGTCAGTTCCCGGTACGGCGCGAACCGTTCGATCACGCCCGAAAGCGTCCCGTCGTACAGCACCGTTCCCTGATGGATCACGATCACCCGCTCGCACAACGCGGTCACATCCGCCATGTAGTGCGTCGTCAACAAAATGCTCGCGCCGTGCTCGGCGTTGTATTGCTTGAGAAACGCACGCACGGCCGTCTGCGCGTTGACGTCCAGACCCAGCGTCGGCTCATCTAAGAACAGCACCTTCGGGTGGTGCAACAACGCCGCGATCAGCTCCGCCTTCATCCGCTGACCCAAGGACAGCTTCCGCACCGGCTGCGTCAACTCTTTGTCCAATTCCAGCATCGCCGCGAACATGCGGACCCGCCGATCCGCTTCGTCGTCGGCGATGCCGTAGACCGCCGCGTTGACGCGCAGCGAATCCATCGCCGGCAGATCCCAGATCAACTGCTGCTTGTTGCCCATCACCAGCGTGAGTCGTCTTAGCAACTCCGGGTGCCGATCGAAGGGCGTGTAGCCCAGCACTTCCGCTTGCCCGGCGGTCGGCTTGATCAAGCCGGTCAGCATTTTGATCGCCGTGGTTTTGCCGGCACCGTTGGGCCCAAGAAAACCGACGATCTCGCCGGGCGCGATCTCAAAATCCACGCCCCTCACCGCTTCGATCGAGCGGAAGCGTCGCTTCACAAAATGCCGAAGCGTGCCGAGCATGCCCGGCTCTTTGTCGGCCACGCGGTATTGCTTGGTCAAACCGACCGCGCGGACGGTGGGCGGTTCACGATGATCAACCTTCCCGTGCGGCATCGGCGGAGTGTAAGCCCCGGCTTCCACCAAACCTCCAAGAGTTGGGAACGGCTAAGCTCAACCCATGCAAAAACAATCCCTTGAGGCTTGGTTGGGGGTGTTGGTCATTCTGCTCGGCAGCGCTTCCGCTTCGTGGCAGGTCAACGCCCAAGACCCCACCGGCCTCCTCGAAACGGCGACGCGTAGCGACACCTCGGTCGAGGATCCGGAATCTCCGCCAGAAGGTTCCGCCGATCCGGATTCCCCCGCGGACACCGTCTCCGATACCGACGAGTTCGCGTTTGCACCCAGCGCTGACATCGACCTTGCCGAGGATTTGGCCGCCCTTAATTTCGCGAAGCTCGCCACCGACATCTGGAATTTTCAGATCTTCGCGGTCAACGGCGAAGCGATCACCGTCGGCAAACTCGTTATCGCCTTGCTCGTCCTGCTCATCGGCCTGTGGGTCGCCAAGCGGATCTCGCGCGTCTTCCGGCTTCGGTTAGGCAGACTCAAACGTATCGACCTCAACGCGGCCGCCGTCCTGTCGCGCTTGCTGTATTACTTGCTGGCGTTGCTGGTCGCCTTCGTCGCGATGGACCTGGCGGGCATCCCGCTAACGGTCTTTACCGTGCTGGGCGGTGCGATCGCCATCGGCATCGGCTTCGGCGTTCAGAACCTGTTCAACAACTTGATCTCGTCGCTGATCCTGATGGTCGAACGGCCGATCCGGTTGGGTGACATCGTCGTCGTCGATGAACACGAAGGCAAGATCGAAGACATCGGCAACCGCTGTACTCGGCTGCGGCGCAGCGACGGCGTCGACATCCTGATTCCCAACTCGTACTTCCTTGAGCAGGCGGTGATTAACTGGACACTGTTGGACAACGACGTCCGCGGCAAGGTCGCCGTCGGCGTGGCCTACGGCAGCGACACTGCGATGACCCGTGACCTGATCCTCAAAGCCACGCACGAACATGGCCGAATCAAAGACAGCCCCGAAGCCGTCGTCCTGTTCCAGGAATTCGGCGACAACAGCCTGAACTTCGAAGTCTGGTTCTGGGTCACCATCCGCCGGCCGCTCGAGCTTCGGCAGATCGAAAGCGACCTGCGGTTCCGGATCGACGGGCTGTTCCGTGAGGCGGGCATCGAGATCGCCTTCCCGCAGCGTGATGTGCATCTGGACGTCGTGAATCCCGTGAAGATTCAGCAGATCGCCGAATAACCCGTCGCTTCGTAATCCATGCACGCGACCCGAGGAAGGTGAGCGTCGTTTCCACTGAACGCTGCGGTGGTTCTGCTTTACGTCACTTTATTCTCGCTGCACGGCCGTCCCACTCGCTTCACCAATCCTTGACGCCTCTATAGTTCCGCCAGATAGTAGATCTAAGTCCGGGGGACGCCCTGCCGAATCAACTGCGCATAATCATTTTTAGAGGCTAGAAAAAATCCGAGCTATTCAGGTCATCTTGATCATCATCGCTCTGATTGCCGCAAGCCGACTGATTGCTGTCCCCAACTCACGGAACGGCAGCGCTACAGACGGCAAGATCGACAACGGCCAGTATTACCTCAAGCGTGGGCATGTGAACTATATTGCTGTATCCCAAGATGAATTCGAACATGTTAAATATCGCGAGAATTGGAATCGTGTTGCCCTAGGAGGGCTGTTAGCTTCGATTGTCACTGCTGGTGTGATTCAAAAGTTCCGCTATCCCCAGCAACGCCTCTAAGCCACCGGTGAGGTTGACGAGTGACGCTCAGGAGGAGTGATCCCATCGAATCGTCCGTTTTCCCCTGCGGGCGGCTCGCAACTGAGCGGGAAAACGTTAGGTCCCCCCATGTTCGACGATGTAAACAAACACCGATCGCTGATGCTCTTACTTGTTCGTCTGCTTGGTATTTTCTTCTTTGTTGACGGCGTCATTGGGCTTCTTGGCAATGGCATCGCGTTAGTGCAAAACTATCGTGTTTCGCAAGCGTTTTATCAACCTTTCGAGGATGGCTATGGCTTGGTGGATGGCCATGCCGTAGGCTGGACAATTGGGTCGGCTTTTGCATTGGTCGCAGGTCTCCTGCTGATCTTTAAGAGTGACGTCGCAATGGAAGCTATCTACCACGAAAAACTAGACCAAGCCGAACCTCGAGAAGGCACCTAATCACCGACTGCCGTTGACCGGCGACGCCCGCGATCGATCTTGTTGTGTCGGTTGAACGCACTAGGTTCTACATATCTCGGTCTCCGGTGGCGTGTGCTTGCTTGACGTTTAGGCAACCCCAATTTACTCACCCGCGACGTTGGACCACCAACCACAAGGTATAAGGCTCTGATGTCCGGCGAGGCCTTCCATCGGTGGATCGAGCGGTATCGGGCTTACCCCGTACACCTCGGGATTCGGGTGGCGGGGGTGGTGGCGGTGGTCAGCGGGTTGATCGGGGGGTGGGTGTGGGGGCACGCCATCGGAAGTCGTGAGGTGATCGGAGGTCAAGAGATTTTTCGGTGGGGATATGGTCACAGCCCGTGGATGCAGTTTCCGCCGTTCCACGAGGGGTTTTTGGATCTTTCGATGGTGCTGTTGTTCTGGAGTGCGGCGGCGACGGGGCTGGGCGGATTGCTGCTACTGATTCCGTGGAAGGGGGCCGTGCCGTTGGTGACGTGGCCGGCGCGGGTGGCGATTGTGCTGCATGTCGTGACGGCGTTTTTCGTCGTCGCCGTCGTGTGGCTGGTGATGCCGATCCATCAATGGGAGCAGTGGTACGCGGACGGCTGGACGACGGCGCTGGGGCTGCGGGCGATCGCGGTGGCGGTCGATTTTGCGTTGTGGGGTTATTTGAGCAGCGCGGCCGTGCGTGCGTATTTCGACGCCGGGCGTGAACGTCTCAAACGAAGTGGCCTTGGATCATGACCTAGGTGCCGTTGACCTTGCGGCATGATGCCGGCGTCTCGTGGAGCGGTCGCTGTCGGCCTATGCCGTAGGCGAGCGGGGTCGACGGATACCTTATCGGGACTAATATCACGTCATGCCCGAAATGCTTTGGGATCTGTTGCGCGGGTTCTGGGCGGTGCTGGCCGAGATGGCGCCGTGGCTGGTGATGGGGTTCGCGTTCGCGGGCGTGCTTTGGGTGTTTGTCAAGCCGGCGTGGGTCGCGCGACACCTGTCGGCCCCCGGAAGTGAAGACGGCGGAAAGAACCGGCGGTCTCGGCTCCCGGGGAGCGCGGTGGTGAAGGCGTCGCTGATGGGCGTGCCGCTGCCGTTGTGTTCTTGCGGCGTGATCCCGGTGGGCACGAGCTTGCACAAGCAAGGGGCGAGTCAGGGGGCGTCGGCTTCGTTCCTGATCTCCACGCCGCAAACGGGAGTGGATTCAATTTTGGCAACGTACGCATTGATGGGGCCGGTGTTTGCCGTGGTTCGGCCGGTCGTAGCGCTGGTGAGCGGCGTCTTGGGCGGCTGGCTAGTGGATGCGGTGGTCGTTCGCGAAAGTCCGAGCAAACCAAGGACTCCAGAAAAGGGAGCGTGTGCTTCGTCGGCGTGCTGCGATCCTTCAAGCGATGATTGGGCGATCAATGCTTCGTGGCTCGGCAAGCTCAAAGCGGCGGCACGTTATGGATTCGTAACCTTGCCGGCCGACCTGGTGAGGTCGCTGTTCGTGGGCCTCGTGCTCGCGGCGATGTTGACGTCGCTGTTAGACGGCGACGCGTTGGCGGCCTGGTTTGGTGGGCCGTGGGGCGTGCTGTTTGCGGTGCTCCTCGGCATCCCGATTTATGTTTGCTCGACGGGTTCGATCCCTATCGCGGTGGCGTTGTTGGCGGTGGGCGCTTCGCCGGGCGCGGCGCTAGCGTTTCTGATCGCCGGGCCGGCGACGAACGCCGCGACAATCGCGGTGGTCGGCGGGGCGCTGGGCCGACGGACGACGGTGGCGTACGCGGCGTCGGTGCTGGTGACCGCGATCGCCTCGGGCTACGCGCTCAACGTGGCGGTGGCCGCGGGTTTGTCGCTACGGCTTCCGGAAAGCGTGACGCACCTACACCAGCACGGCTTGACCCGAATCGATCACGCCTGGGCGGTGGCCTTGCTGCTGCTGATGGTTGTGGGGTGGGGAGCGCGTCGAGGCTGGTGGGCCAACATAGAACCGCAAGCGGCGACCAAAGGCAAGACCGAGCCCGAGCAACTCGAACTCGCCGTCGACGGCATGAACTGTTCGCATTGCGTGGGCAGTGTCGAAGGGGCGATCAAAGCCGTACCGGGCGTGTCGAGCGTGGTCGTTGATCTACCGGGCAAACGTGCGACGGTCGCGGGGGTCGCGCTGGATCGAGATGCTCTGGCGGCGGCGATCTCAGCGGCCGGGTTCCGCGTGCCGGGCTGAGCCTCGTACGATCCGGGCATGGAAGACGCTAACCCCCTGACGTTCCGCGATTTTCAGCGGCACATCCACGAGAAGTATTACGCAACCGATAGCCAGCGCGGCACGGCCGGGACGTTCATGTGGCTGGTCGAAGAAGTCGGCGAGCTCGCAACGGCGCTGCACAAAAGCGCGGGCGAAGGCGGGGACACGTCCGGCGACGACGACCCCGCCGGCGAATTCGCGGACGTGTTGGCCTGGCTCTGCACGTTGGCCAACATCAACAACATCGACCTCGAACAGGCGTTGCGCGATAAGTACTTCAAGGACGGTGGGCCGAAGGGGCACAAATAGTCCACGCTGCATTGCGTCTTATTGCGACGCATACGGCAAATCTAAGCATCGACGCAATTCGCGGTCTGCGGCTTGGTGATGAACCGTGACATCGTGGTCTCCGCTGTGCACCATGATTCGGCTTCGGTTCGCCAAGCGTGTCGTGACGTCTTCGTCGCGTCGTACCCACCGTGGCGAAGCCCCAACCTCGAAACCCGGCCGTGCCCACGCAGCAACGGGAAACGACGGGGCAACAGCGACAAACACGAGCGGCTACGTGCTGTCGGCGTGGCGGGCGTATCCGCAAACTTAACGGCCCGATCACGCTGTCACGCAAACCGATTCAGCGTTTACGGCGCTGCGGCGCGTTTTTCTTGAAACGCTCGATCACGTAGGCCACCAACGCGATCAGTACGATCAGCGTGAACATAGTGCCCAAAGTCAAAACGACAAATGCGGTACTGACGGCCAACAACATCAGCAGTCTCCAGCGGAGGATCCAAGCTCGCCACGAGCCGATCGCAGTGCGAATTAAACCGGTACGGACCAGTCGGAACGGTCACGAGCCGGCTCGGACAGAATCTCAATCGCACGTCGGGCGATGCCGGCCGCGTCGAGGCCCGCATCGCGGAGTTGAGCAGATCGCGTATCCGGGCCGACCCAAACGGCGGGCATGCCAAGGCGGTGAATCAGGCGTGTATCCAGGCGGGCGTTCGTCGCGGCCTCAAGCACAGCCGAGCCGAACCCGCCGTCCACTAGGTGGTCTTCGACGGTGAGCACCGGAACGCCGCGGCCGAGCAGGTCGGAGAGCAGCGTGATGTCTACCGGCTTGGCAAAGCGAGCGTCGTAGAGCGCTGGGTCGTGGCCGTGTTCACGGAGCAAAGCCAGCGCACCGCGAGCTTGCACGCAGGTCGTGCCGTAGGCCAGGATCGCAAGATCGGGCGTGTCGGCTTCGGCACCAGTTATCAGGTTCGCCTTGCCCAACACAAACGGCGGCGTGTCGGCCTCGGCCTGCATCGCCGGGTCGGCCACCGCATCGCGCGGGTAACGCAAAAACGTCGCGCCGTCGCCGTAGTCCCGCATGAACCGCAGCGCTGCCTTGAGCGTGGGCTCGTCGCTGCACGCCAAAAGCACCGAGCCGGGCAATACCCGAAACATCGCGATATCCATGAAGCCGTGGTGAACCGCCCCATCGCCGCCGACGTAACCCGCGCGGTCCATACATACCCGGACCGGCAAACCCTGCAACGCGACTTCTTGGAACACTTGGTCCAACGCCCGTTGGCTGAACGTGGAGTAGACCGCAAAAA
Source organism: Planctomycetota bacterium (assembly GCA_039030755.1). Classification (GTDB taxonomy): domain Bacteria; phylum Planctomycetota; class Phycisphaerae; order Phycisphaerales; family Phycisphaeraceae; genus CAZIXN01. The sequence continues at coordinate 21,361 of JBCCDN010000001.1, forward strand.
ACGGCTTCATCCCGCTTTTGGCCATGCCCGCACACATATCCATCGCGTGGCTTTCACAGATGCCCGTGTCGAGCGTGCGTTCCGGAAATCGCTCGATCAATTTCGCCACGCCCGTGCCGTCGGGCATCGCCGCCGTGACCGCGACGATCTTCTCGTCGTCGTCCATCAACGCCGCCATCGCGTCGGCGTACGCCGCGGTGAACGATCGGCCCTTTTTGGGCATCTCAACTCGACAGCCGTTCATCGTGAACGCCGCGGGGCTATGGAACGTCGTCGCGTCACCCTCGGCGTGATCAAACCCTTTGCCCTTGATCGTCTTGACATGCAGCAGCACCGGGTGGTTCAAATCTTTGACTTCTTCGAGCACGTCGATCAGCCACGGCAAGTCGTGACCATCGATCGGACCTAAACATAAATGCCCAAAGTGCTCGAACATGTGCTCGTGGGCGATCAACGCTTTCAGCACGTCGCCGCCGCGGTGATACGCCTCTTCCACCAGGCTGCCGCCGGGGACGTGATCGAGCACGCGCTTGCCGGTGCGCTTCAGCGCGTTATACCGCGTCGAGACCCGCACGCGATCAAAATACCCCGCCATCGCGCCCTGGGGCTTGGCGATGGACATGCCGTTGTCGTTGAGTACCGTCAGGAATTGTCGCCGCAGCGTGCCCGCGTTGTTCAGGCCCTCGAGTGCGACGCCGTTAAAGATGCTCGCATCACCAATCAAGACAGAGCACTTACGAAGTGCCTTGCCCACGCCGCCGGCGACCATGTCATCGCCGCGTGCCAGCCCCACCGCCGTGCTAATCGCGGTGCCGGCATGCCCGACGCTGAACAGGTCGTATCCCGATTCGCGGGGCTCGGGGAAGCCCGCCATCCCGCCTTTTTGCCGCAATTGGCCCAGCAGCGGCAAACGGCCGGTCAGGAGTTTGTGCGGGTAGCACTGGTGGCCGACATCGAAGAGTAGCCGGTCGGCATCGGGGCCGAACTCGAAAACCCGGTGCATCGCGATCGTCAAATCCACCACCCCCAGGTTCGGCGCAAGGTGCCCTCCGCTCCGAGATACCTGCTCGATAATCGCCGTGCGCATTTCAGCAGCCAGATCGGTGAGCCGGTCGGCGGGCAGGGCCTTGAGATCGGCCGGGCTGGCGATGTTGGGCAGCAGCGGTTGAGACACAGATCAAAAGCCAAATCGGGGCGAGCGGGTCCGGTCGGATCGGGTCGGCGTCCGGCCGTGCCCATTGATCGCATCATAGACCAACCGAAGAGCATCGGCGGATCCGATAGTCGGTACGCCGCTCATCGCGTCCGGGTCGCCAATCGTTCCGCCATCGCCCGCAACGGTTCGGCCGAGGGCCCGAACGACGCCAACGCCGCGACCGCTTGCTCGTGCAGCCGCGCAATCTCCCGCCGGGTCCCGTCTACGCCGAACACGCCGGGGTACGTCAGCTTGCCCGCTTCGGCGTCTTTCTGTGTGGCCTTGCCCAGCGTCGCCGCGTCGCTCGTGACGTCCAGCAAATCGTCCACGGCCTGGAACATTAAACCCAGTGCATTCCCGAAGATCGCAAGCTTGTCGGAAGCATCGTCGTCCCCGCCGCCCGCGAGGGCTCCCATCCGGCAACCCGCCCGAAGTAGCGCCCCGGTCTTCAGCGTGTGGACTTTCCGCAACCTCTCCTCGACGCCCAAGACGGACGCGTCGCCTCCGCCTAGCGTGTCCAACACCTGCCCCGCGATCATCGCGTTGGTCGCCCGCGCGAGTTCATAGATGGCACGCTTGGCCCACGCAGCGTTCAAATCCGCTAACGCCTCCATGGCCAGGCCCTGCAGAGCGTCACCCGCCAACACCGCCGCCGCTTCGTCAAACTGCTTGTGCACCGTCGGCCGACCCCGGCGTAGGTCGTCGTCATCCATGGCCGGGAGGTCGTCGTGCACGAGCGAAAACGCATGAACCATCTCCAACGCGGCCGCCGCGTAGAACACGTCGTCGTCCGGCGGCGTACCACCCGCCACCGCCCACGCGCTCCGAACACACAGCAGCGGCCGTACCCGTTTACCCGGCCCCAAGACGGCATAAAGCATCGCGTCTCGCAGCCGGGCGGGGAATTCCCGTCCTTCGATCAGCACCGAGATCACCGCGTCGACCTTCTGGACCAGCGTGGCATCGCTTAAGGACTCGGCATCGACAGATGGGTTCAACATCGAACAGACGATAGGCCCAGGGTTTTCATCGCGAAACCCAACGGTCAACTCAGCCGCATTTCACACCAATCCGCGATCCGTGCCGCCCCGTCGCCCATCGGCCGATCCCGCAACACGCCCGACATCGCCTCGCGCTGGTTCCCGTTATGCATCAGCTCCAACACCGGCCCGGAAATCTCCGAGACGTTCGCGTCCCGCTCAATCCGATCCCTCAACAGGACCGCCCCGCCCGCGTTCGACAGCGGCAACGCATTGAGCCGCTGATGCTGATCTTTGTGATATGGGTACGGCAAGAACAAGGTCGGCACCGCGTTGCTCCACGCCTCGGCCACCGTGCCCGCGCCGGCCCGCGTGAGCGCCAAGTCCGCCGAGGCCCACGCCAACCCCATGCGATGCCCAAACGGCTCGACCACCGCCGACACGCCCGCTTCCGCGTAAGCCTCTCGCAGGGTATCCACGTCGTCTCGCCCGGGCCCGGCGTAGTGCAGCACCTGCCAACCCTCGAATTTTCTGGCGACGCCGGTCCGCGTCATCCACTCGGCCATCGCTTCGTTGATCGTTGTCGCGCCCTGCGAACCGGCAAAGACCAGCAGCGTCTGCTTTGTTGCATCCAGCCCCAAACCCGCACGGGCCGACGACGCGTCGAGATGACTCACCGCCGTGTACCGCAGCGGAAATCCTACGACATCCGCGTCGCGCCTGTTCCGATCTTTCAGCCCACCGCCGTGCAACGCCGCGAACACGACGTCCGCCTTACGGGCCATCAGCCGGTTCGCCCTTCCCGCCTTCGCATCCAGCGACACCAACGCCACCGGCACCCCGCACGCCCGCGCCGCCGCCACCGCCGGCCCACTCACAAACCCTCCCGTCGCCACGAGCGCCGCTGCGCCCCCCGAACTCTCAAGCGTGCGAATCATCCGCCGTACCGCCCGCTGGCTCTCCGTGTACCCCCGAGTAAACCGCGCCGCCCCGCCAAGCGTCTTCCGCAGCGAGGTCGCCGGCAGCGCTTCCCAAGCAATCCCCGCCGCCTCCGCGATTTCCCGATCCACGTTGCGTTCCGACACCAGCAACCGGGGCGTCACCTCAAGCCGACGCTCGAACAGCCGTTCGACCACCGCTAGGTTCGGAAAGATGTGCCCGCCCGACCCGCCACCGGCAAACAGAATCGTGGGTGAAGCAGCCATCTAATGACGCAGCCGCCGCCCCGAGACGCCGAGACGACAAGAAAAAAATGCTTGGTCGTTCACGCCGCTTGCCCTTCGACATGCGGCAGGCCGGCCGTGGACGGGTGTTGACGTCCAAGTCTCGACTGAATGCGTTCAGCGGTGCGTCTCTTGGTCTCCGCATGCGCCGCGTGTCGCTCGGCCGAGCCGTCCGCCAACGCTGCGGCGTGATCCAGCGAAGCCACCAGCCCCAACATGAACCCCGTGACGCACCACCCCGTGCCGCCCGCGCTCAAGAGCGGTAAGGCGATGCCCTTGGTCGGCACCACCACGGTCACCACCGCGATGTTCATCACCGCCTGACCGCCGATGGTCAGCAGCACGCCCAAGCCAAGCAGCCGGCTGAACGCATCCTTGCATTGCGTCACGATTCCCAGGCCCACCCACAAGATCACAAGGATCAACCCGATCACCAATCCCACGCCCGCCAGCCCGAGCTCCTCCGCGACAATCGGCAGCAAGAAGTCGGTGGTGTCTTCGGGAAGGTGATATGTCCGCACGCCATTGCCCAGGCCCGTGCCCGTCACGCCGCCGTGCGCGAAGGCCAAGAGCGATTGAATCGGGTGGTAGCCGATGCCCTGTGGGTCCGCCCACGGATCGAGAAACGCAAGCAGCCGTTGCACGCGGTACGGACTCGTCACGATCAACCCGATGACGCCCACCGCCCCGATCGGGATCAGCATGCCGACCTGCCACCACTTTGCACCTCCCGCCAGCAGCATCGCCACCGCCACGGCCCCGATTAGCGCCCCCGTGCCCAGGTCTTCCACAATCACCATGCCTACGCCCACGCCAATCAAAAGCAGCGGCGGCATCAACCCATGCCAGAACCGATGCATCACGCCCGCCCGCCGCGCACACCACCAGGCCAACGCCACGATCATGGTCCACTTCAGCAGCTCGCTGGGCTGAAACGAAAACCCGCCCAACGCAATCCACCGCGACGACCCGTTGACGCTCCGCCCCACCCCCGGAACAAACGTCAACCCCACGAGAACCAGCGAACCCAACACCATCAGCCACAGCGGGTTCAGCATCGCCGCCTTAGCCTGATCCCATACCGATCGCGGACCCATCGGCCGGTCATCCAGCCGCCGCGTGAACCCGAATACCCCCCGCACATCGATCCGCGAACCGACCCACATCGCTGTGACGGCCAGCAACGCAAAAATCGCGTGACGCCCACCCCACCCCTGGAAAATCGCATCCCAACGCTCGTCGACCGGCACCACACCCGTCCCGACCGTAAGCCCGGCCGACCGCGTCATCACCACCGCCAACGCCAGCAAACCAGCCGCCGCCGCCATCAACATGTGCGCGTATCTCACCACCCACCTATCATCGACAAAGCGGCTCGAATTCGCTGATTTTCCCCGTCACGCCGGCGCTTAGGCCTCTGGAGTCTGATGAGTCTTACGTCAGCAGCCCGATCACGACCAGTAACACGCCCGGCACCAGCACCGCCATCGCGGCGATGCCCGTGTATTGCTTCAGAGGCAGCGGCGGTGACTCTTCCTTCGCGAGCTTGCCGCCCACCGTGTCCAGCGAGCCGTTCGCGTGGAAGCAACCGAGTTTCAGCCCGCGGTATGAAAGTTTGGCCGCTCGGATCGCGTGCGGCTTGACCCGGATCGCCACATCTTGACCCGTCGCTGCGGCCTGCTTCGACGCCGCCACCGCCGCCTCGGCAAGTTGTCGACCCGAGGGCAGCGTGATGTCCACTTTGGCCTTCGCCGGAGCTTTCGCTTTGGGCTCCACCACATCCGACTTGCCGCCGTCATCCCCGATCGACATCGCGGGAGCTGCGTCGACCAACACTTCATCCACGCTTGCAAACCCACCCTCAAACTCATCGAGTTCCTCGTCCACCGACGACGCTCCAACCTGAACAGGCTCCGCTGCCGCCTCAGGCTCGGGCGACGATGCCGCCACCACCGGCTCATCCACATCCCCATCCACCGATTCGAATGTCCCATCAAACTCGTCTTCCTCGGAAGCCTCCACCGGGTCGCCCGACGCTTCCGTCGCTTCCACCTCCGCGGACTCCGAGGCGATCAAGTCGGCGTCAGCGTTCAACTCCGCCAACGCGGGGTCCATCTCCGCCAAAAGATCATCCACGCTCGAAAACGCCCCGTCCAAAGCGTCGTCGATGTCGACCGCTTCCTCGGCATCGGGCTGGTTGTCGGTAGCAACTGCGTCGTCCTCCGGCGTCGGCGGAATCTCGGCCAGCGCTTCGGCATCCACCCCCAACATGTCCGCCAAAGCCGCGAAGTCGCCGCCCGATTCCGCTTCTTCCAACGCCGCATCGGCCTCGGCTTCCACGTCCAAAGCAACCTCGGCCAACAGCGCCGCTTCGTCCTCAACCGGCTCGACCGACTCCGGCAGCGTGGCCGACGCGTCCGCTTCACTCGATCCCGATGACTCGGATCGTTCGGCCGCTTCCGCGACTTCCGGGGGATCCTGGATCTCTGGACTCTCGAACGACCCGTCAAACTCCGACATCACCTCGTCCACTTCGGCACCGGCCTCTTCCGGATCACGCTCCGCTTCGACCGTCTCCGCCTCCACCTCTGGCTCCGCTTCCGGCTTGACGGCCGTCGGCTCGTCGACCGTTTGCGAAAGCATCGCATCCAGCTTCAACGCCAAGTCGTCTGTGTCCACCACCTCGGCTTCCTCGGGGTCCACCGCTGCCACAACGGTCGGCTCGGCCGGCTGGGCCGGTTCGGTGGGCTCGTTCGCTTCAGGTTCGACGGCCGACTCCGGATCAACGTACGAGCCCACTTCGGCGGCTTCGGGCTCGGCGAACATCGCGTCGAGCTTCGACGCGAGGTCCTCGGTGTGATCCAACGCCGACTCTGCCTCGGCAACAGCATCGGGCTCTGCCGTCGGCTCGGCTCTCGGGGTTTCCGATACTCCCGGAGCCGAAGTCTCCGCTTCTGCGGGTGCAGACTCCACCTGACTCAACAGGCTGTCGAGCTGAGATTCCAGGCTCGCGTTGTCGATCGGTTCGCTCAAGGGGATTCCTGGCGGGCGCGGGTAAAGCTCAAAGCCACACCCACGGTTGTAATCGTCACAGAACCCGTCTCGCCTGAATCGATTCGTTCGCCCGCTCCCGAGAAATATCGGACGGTGAACCATCGGCCGCAAGATTTGCCCGATTTCCCAAACCCCTGCGATCCGAACCGAACCCGCCTTGCTTCCCCGCGGAGTGCCGACGATGCTGCTCACCGAGATGCCCGCCCGCTTCTTCAGCCCCGCCATGCCCCACCCCCGCGTCGCCGACCCCCGCTGCGCGCTCGGCCCGGAGGAAACCCGGCACGCCCGCAAAGTCCTCCGCATCCAGCCCGGCGAGACCATCGAACTCTTCGACGGCACGGGAAAGGTCGGCACCGCTGTCCTCGAGGATTACGCCAGCCAAGGCGCCGTCTGCCGCGTCACCAGCATCGCCGAGGCCGACCCGCTCACGCCCCGCATCACCGTCGCCACCGCGATCCCCAAGGGCACCAAAGCCGAGGACATGGTCAACCAGCTCAGCCAGCTCGGGGCCGACCGCGTCATCCCGATGATCACGCACCGCAGCGTCGTCGATCCGCGCGACGGCAAGGTTGATCGCTTCCGACGCGTCGCGCTCGAAGCCGCGAAACAATCCGGCCGGCTGACGCTGATGGAGATCACCCCGCCCGTCCCGTTCCACGACGTGCTCGCCGAGGTCTGCGACTTCGGCGTCGTGTGCTGCCCGCGTAAGGACCGGCCCGACGACCTGCCTGAACAGCTCCGCGATTGCCAAGACGCCATCGTGCTCGTCGGCCCCGAAGGCGGCTTTACCGATGAGGAAGTCCACCGCGCGTGCCACGCCGGGTACGTGCCGTGGTCGATCTCGCCGAACGTCCTGCGGATCGAAACCGCCGCCGTCACCGCGGTGAGTCTGATGCGCTATCTCGCGTAACCCGGCGGCCACCGACCGCCGCCTTATCAAGCAGCCGCCGTTGGCGGCTGCCCGCGTCGCGGCTGATCGCCGCGACGCTCCCCACTTCCTGATTCACTTGCCAAAGAACGCGGGCACACCCGGTCGATCGAAATCCGGCCCGGGACACCCTGCCCACGCCCCTCACGCCGCCTCCCGCGGTCGCTTCTGCTCCGACCCCACGCACCGGTTGCCGGGAGAATCAGCGGCGGCCCGTCCTGGGTTCATGAGAGGCCCTCCGCGTCGCGCGTACCGGCGTGATGAACCCTTCGCGGCCGCTTGCTCCCGGGCCCCGCCACGCGGTCGCCTCCGGTCTGCCGTCCGAGCGGGATTGTTGGCGTCCCGGGCGTTTTGCGTCGCCGGATTGCGCACGCCGCGCACGGGCCGAATTAAACTCCGGCCATGCCCGACGCCATGCCCAACTACCCGCTGCTGCTCACGCCGATCTACAAGGAAAAAGTCTGGGGCGGCCGCACGCTCGAACGCCTGGGCCGCGACCTGCCGGGCAACGCCGACGCGAAGATCGGCGAGTCGTGGGAATTGGTCGATTTAGCGAAGACTTCTGCTTCCGGCGGCGGCGGCGACGGCGCAACCTCAACCATCGCCAACGGACCGCTCGCCGGCCAAACCCTCGGACAACTCATCGCCGACGAAGACGCGAAGGCCGCGCTATTGGGCGACCTCCCGCTCTCGCCCGAGGGCGGCTTCCCCCTCCTGCTTAAGTATCTCGACGCCTCCGAGAACCTGTCGGTTCAGGTGCACCCCAGCGCCGCCTATGCCGCCTACCATGACGACGCATTTCTCAAGAGCGAGGCGTGGTTCATCGTCGATTGCGAGCCCGACGCCGCGATCTATAAAGGCATCCACGAAGGCGTCACGCCCGAGCAGCTCCAAGCGGCGCTCGAAGCCAACACCGACGACGCCGTCGTCCCGCTGATGATCTCCGTGCCCGTTCGCCCCGGCGATTGCCACTACCTGCCCTCGGGCACCTGCCACGCGCTCGGCGGCGGCATCCTGGTGGCCGAGGTGCAGACGCCCAGCGACACGACCTTTCGTGTGTACGACTGGGGGCGCACCGGGCGCGAACTCCACGTGGATGCCGCGCTGGAGTGCATCGACTTCGGCCCGGCCGACACCACGCAGTTCGAGCCCGATACCCGTGTCGCCGAAGGCAGCGTGCGCGGCGTGCGACGCGTGGTCTGCGAGTACTTCCGCATCGATCATTACGAAGCCGACGCCGGTGCGACGCACGACCTCCCGTCCGGAGCAACGCTGGCCGTCATGGTGCTCGCCGGCGAGATGACCGTCACGGCTCAGGACGCCGACCCCACCCTCGCGCCCGCCGGTGGCACGCTGCTGATCCCCGCCGCCGCCCGCCGTGTCGCGTTGCGCGCCTCGGAAAACGCGGTGTTCCTGCTCGTCAGCTTCCCGCAAGCCGGCCAATCTCAACTGGCCTAACCGCTCCAACCGGAACCCTCCGGCAACCCACGCTCGACACGCTTGTAAATCCTGGCAAACCCTGTCGCCTGCGCGATCGATCCGCCAAGCGATCCGCACATTTCTCGCCTATCGCCCGCGCCAGTCGCCAAACCCGGGGCAGACTTCAACACTGTCAAACCCCATGTGGGGTCCACACTTTGACCAACAACGCAATCCACCGACCCACGGGAGAACCCAACATGCCTTCGATCACCAAGACCCTGACCGCCGCGGCCGCCACACTCGCTTTTGTCGGATTCGCCGACGCCGCATCCGTGTACTCCTTTGACCTGGACCGACAAGGCAGCAAGCTCGTGAACCAGGATGGCGACAAGATTCGCGCCGGCATCAACGACAAGGCCGGCAAGGTCTTGGGCGTTTCAGGCAGCTACGACGAACTGAACCAAACGCTGAGCTGGTCCACCACGTTGGCCACCAACCCTCACGGAGCTGGCTACGAATCCTTCTGGCTGGTCATCAACAACGGCGGCAACCCCAAGACCCGCAAGCAAGAAGGCAAGCTCGGCATGATCTTCTTCGATCGCAACGGCGGCGACCCGACGCTTTCGGTGTACCAATACACCTCCGCCGGCGCCAACAGCTGGAAGAATGGAAAGCTCATCGCCTCGTCGGAAATCGACGACAGCTTCGTCCTGGCCTCCAGCTTCGAAAAAGAATCCAGCAAGGGCGAACGCACCGGCTCGTTCACCCTCGACGTGTCAGGCATCAACTCGGCCATGGGCAACGGTTGGCAGGGGCTCATGTTTGACGAAACCGTCGGCCTCTGGATGCACCTGTTCGATCACCGCAAGCCCGGCGCGCAGTACGGCAGCGACGGCGAACTCAAGCAGTGGAAGTTCGGCAAGCACGGCTGGGTCGACACCGACGGCTTTGCGACCTCTGAAACCAACGCCGTGCCTACCCCCAGCGCCGCCCTCGCCGGACTCGCGGGCCTGGGCCTCCTGGCCAACCGCCGCAAGCGGCACGCCGCCTAAGGTCAACGCGGCAAAGCATATTTTCAAAAACCCCGCTAACCCCGGCTCCCCACGAGCCGGGGTTGTCGCATCCAGGCAGCACCGTTCAACGGAAAGGAGATCTCGTGTTGCGGTAAACTCTCGAGATGGCCAGCGACGACACCCCGAAGCCCGATCCCAACGCAAACGCAAACCCGGGCGGCTCTTCCGGGGGCGACGGAAAAAAACGCAAACGCCGACGACGCGGCGGCAAACGCAACCGGCGAGGCGGCGACAAGCCGCAAGCCGCCCCAAGCCCCGAAGCCAACGCGAACACCGATTCCCAAACCAAAGACGCCACCCGGAAACCCGACGACAAACGCCGCGACCACGCTCAATCCCAGTCTCAGCCCCGCTCGGACCGTCGACCGCCGCGCGGCAACGACCGTCAACCAGAACGTAAACCCGGTGGCAAAACCGCCGGCCGCTCCAACGCCGCCCAACCCAAAGCCCCCGATGCCCCGAAAGCTCGCAAGAAACGCAAACCCCGCACCAAGCAGTGCGTGAACTGCTACACGCCCTGCACCACGATCCACAAAGTCCGCCTGGACCACCGCCAGCAGTGGTCCTTCATCTGCGACATCTGCTGGCCCACCCGCTGCCTCGATAACCCGAACTACCAGTACGAAGCCCTCTGGGTTTCCGGGCGACTCATGCACCCGGGACAACACAGCAACCACGGCACGCCGGGCAAGCCCAAAAATGGCAAACCCAACGGCGACCAATCAAGCCCGCCTCCCGCGCTCGCAGAGCCAAAGGCCACGTCCGACGACCAGACCTCGTCTCCGGATCAAAGCTCGCCAGGCGACTCCGTCTCCAACTGACCGGCTTTACGCCCTGCCGTTCAACATCGACCAATTCACATTAAGCGTGCCCGCCACTTCGGGTTCACGCATTTCCCATAGCGACGCCAACGCCGTCACGACCACGCCCGAATCGCTCGGCCTCGCCGGCCGCCCGGAGCACCACGCGTAAGGTCCATCGCTCTCGTACACCACCCGGTCCCGCGGAAGCTCCCGCAACATCTGCCGCCCCGTGCGTGAAGCGGCCATCGCCGGATTCACCGAGAACCACCGGCGTTCCGTGATCGCACGCTCCAAAGTCTTCGCGTCGCCACTGAACCAGTGCAGCACCGCTCCGGGAAAGTACCCGTCCAACATCGCCAGCAACGCCGCCGAAGTTCGCCGACTGTGCAAGCTCAAGCGTTTCTCGGGTTCTCCGCGTTTCACGCACGCCTCCAACACCGCCGACAACACGCGTCGCTGCGACGCCTGCGTCTCAAGCGCATCGTCCACCCCATCCAACCCGATCTCACCCACCCACGGAGCAACGTCGATCAACTCAAGCAGCCGCGATAGTTGATCTTCCGCCGCCGGCAACTCTGCGGGGTGAAGCCCCGGCACCACCCGAACCCGAGAACCCGCTTCCACCAACCCCGACGCCGTGAGCGCATCAAACTGCGCAGGATGCACCGTGACGCAAACCGTGTCGATCTCCGCGCTTTCATACGCGTTGATAACCGCCAACGCATCCGCAAAGTCTGCGACGTGACAATGCGCATCGTGGTTCACGCGGGGTGCGACCAATCTCACGCCGGCCGATCCCGTAAGTCGCCGCCCGCAAGTTGCCCGAGGACCGCCGACGTCGCGTGAAACGCAAACGTTCCGGTCACCACCACCGACGAGCCAAACCCCGTGGCGCAATCCAGCCGTAAGGGCCCGCTCGCATGACGCTCGCACGAGTCGTCCAGGCTGGGCTTCCGAGGCGATTCCGGCGAAAACACGCAGGTCACCCCAAACTTTTTCCGCGGGTTGCGTTCGAAACCGTATAGCTGCCGAAGCCGCTTGCGTGTTGCCGCCAAGAGCGCGTCGTCGAACGCCCGGGTCAGGTCGGCCGTGCGCACCTGGGCCGGGTCGAGCTTTCCGCCCGCGCCGCCGATCGTCACCACCGGCACCCCGCGCTGTTTAGCCTGCGTGATAAGCACCGCCTTCGTGCCCGCGCGGTCCACCGCGTCCACGACCACGTCCGCCCCGATCGCCCAGAAGTCATCCGAAGTCCGCGGACCAAAAAACGCGGGCACCGAATGCACCGCCGTATTGGGCGCGATCGCCTTGAAGCGTTCCGCCAACGCCTCGACCTTGGGCCGCCCCACCGTTTCCGACGTCGCCTGGACCTGCCGATTCGTGTTCGTCACGCAGACATCATCCAAGTCCATCAAGACCAGCTTGCCCGAGCCGCTGCCCACTCCGCTGCGCAAGAGCGCTTCCGCGACCCACGAGCCCACGCCGCCCACGCCCACCACCGCGACCGTCGCCGACGCGAAGCGTGACAAGGCCGCGTCGCCGTAGAGCCGAGCGACACCGGAGAAACGCATCGCGGAGAGACTGGTCACGGAGTCTGCCGTTTGCATCGCTACTCCACCAAGGCACCGAACAACGCCAGCGGAGTGGCCGACGCGATCTTGACCTGCGCCATCTCGCCGATGAGCTTCGGATCGCCGTCGAACATCACAATGAGGTCGCCGCCGGTCCGCCCCGTGAGTTGCGTGGTGGTTCGGGGCGATTGCCACCCTAGCGACACGTCCGGGCTGCCCGGGGCCGCACCATTGGCCGCCTTGGTCGCTTTGGCGGACACGCTTTCGACGAACACCTCCACCGTCCGGCCGACGTACGCGGCATGCACCTCGGCCGAAATTTCACTCTGAATCGTGAGGAGTTCGTGGTTGCGCCGCTTCTTGATGTCGTCGGAAATGTCATCCGCCAGCCGGTCATACGCGATCGTGCCCGGGCGCGGCGAATACTTGAAAATAAACGCGTTTTTGAATCGGCATCGCCGGAGCAGGTCTTTCGTCAATGCGTGGTCTTCCTCGGTTTCTCCGGGGAAGCCGCAGATCAGGTCGGTGGCGATCTCGCAGTCCGGCAGGATGCGCCGGGCTCGCTCGATCAGGTCAAAATAGTCGGCCGCTTTGTAGCCGCGGTTCATTTTGCGGAGCACGCGGTCGCTGCCGGACTGAACGGGCAGGTGCAGGTACCGGCAGAGGCGCGGGCAGTCGGCGATGGTTTCGAGGATGTCGTCGCCGAAGTCGCGCGGCAGCGAGGTCACAAAGCGCAACCTCAAAACGCCGGGGCATTCATCATGAATCCGCCGCAATAATTTCGCGAAGCTCACGGTCGTTGGGCTAAACGTCGGCGAAGGTCCGCCGTTACCCGCGTTGGGCGAGATCGTCGCGCCGACCTGCGGCTGTTGCACGCCGTCGACCGTGACGGTGGCGGCGGTGTCGTAGTGGTAGTGATTGACGGTCTGTCCGAGCAGCGTAATTTCGCGCACGCCGGCCGCTTCGAGCTTTTGACATTCCCGCACGATGTGGTCCGGCGGGCGGTGAACTTCGGCCCCGCGGGTGTTGGGGACGACGCAGTAGGTGCACTGCTTGTTACAGCCGCGCGTGATACGCACGTACGCCGACCGGCCGTTCGCGCTGGTGTCCTCGGCGGCAAACGCGCGGGAGAGGTCCACCAACTCCAGCTGATCCGACGCAGCGCTCAGCGTCGCGCTACGCCGGTGCGTGTTGCCTTGCAGTGCGACCTGCACATCGCCCCGGGCCCGCGTCGGTGACGGATCGATCAGCCGGGTCTTCAGCGCGTTGTCCACGAGCATCGGCACGCGGTCCAACTCGCCGGGTCCACACATCAAGTCCACTTGCGGGTGCTTCTTCAAAAGATCCGTCCCGTCGCGCTCGGCCATGCAACCGATCACGCCGAGCACCCCCGGCAGTTTCCCGGCGTCGGCTTGCTCCTGCTTGTGCTTGCCGACGATCCCGACGCGCGACCACACCTTATTCTCCGCCATTTCGCGAACGCTGCAGGTGTTGTAGAGCACGACGTCCGCGGCCCGCCAATCGTCAATCAATCGGTAACCCAGCGCCTTGAGTTGCCCGGTCACGAGTTGGCTGTCTAGCACGTTCATTTGGCAGCCAAACGTCTCGAGATACACCGTGGCCCCCGCCCCGCAAGCTTGCGAGGACGCTTCGTCCAAGGCTTGAGGTTTGGGGTCGCGTGGGGGGTCGGTGGTCGGCGTGAGGGTTTCGGACATCGAACCGCAAAGTGTACCGGCACGACGGGATTGGTCGATCAATCAAGATGGACCGGGAGCGATACGACCCCACATCCGACGATCGCGCCGATGGCCCACTTTCCGGCACGCCGTTGGGCCGGGCGATTGATGCCTTGCCGGGCAGCGTGATGGTGCTGGGCGGTTTGGCGCTGATCGCGATGGCGACGCTGGTTCCGGCCTGGCGGGAGCTGGATCGGTTGGACGCCCAACGCACCTTCATCGCCCAGCAGGCCGAGGCGCTGAATAAGCAGCAGCAACGTTACGAAGATTTCCACGCGGCACTGATCGCGGAGGACCCGGTCTTGATCGAACGCTTGGCGTACACGCAGCTTCGCCGTGAGCCCGTGGATCGGGAGACGGTGAGCAAAGCCGGCGTCAGCGAAGCACTCTCGCCTTACAAGGAGGTGCTGAGCGAATTGCCGCCGGGCGATATCGACCGCTGGCTACGGGTGGAGCCGCCTTCACCGGGGGAGTCGGACGTGTGGGATGCGTCGCCGGAAGCGTTGGCGGGTCAATCAAGTAGCCGGCTCGTCAGACTGGCGGGCGGGACGATGCGGTTTGTGCTGCTCGCGGCCGGAACGATGTGCGTCGTGGCGGGGTTGTGGTGGGGTCCGAGCCCAAGCGGCCGGGACCACGAAATAACGACCTGACCGCACGCAACGTCAAGGCTTCCCCAGCTTTTGCCTCGCCTGATCGCGTCGGCTTTAGCGAGCCACCGGTGTTGTCGAAACATGATGTATGGATGCAATAACTTCCGGGAGCGGCATGCGCGGCGAGCCAACAGAACCGCGCCGCGCATCATTTACCTGGCTGGGCCATCATAAGAGCTCACCCCGCACAGATTCATTGACCCCGTCGCAGTGGCGCGACGTAGTCACGGCTTGGTGGGTCGTGCAGGCGTTGCGGCGACGGACGCACCCAACTCAGACCAAGCCCAGGTCTTCGTAGAGCGCCGCCATCGCTACATCGAGTCGTTTTTGATGTGCGGGTTCGCCGGGTTGACCGTTCCAGAGGATGGCTCCGGCGAGTTGATGCTGAGGATCGGCGAAACCGACAGCGCATTGGCTGCCGCCGTGTCCAAAGGTGTTGGGCGAGGCGTATGGGCCGTAGCCGTAGGGCGAGGTGTTGCCTTCCGCTTGGTGGTGCTTGCTGTCGAGCATGAATCCCAGGCCCCAGTCCATGACGTGACGAAAGGTACGGTCCATCATGCCGTCGCGATGGCGGTGGACGAGTTCGCGTGCGATGGTTGGATCGATGATGCGGACGCCGTCGATCGTGCCGGGGGCATCCCCTCCGACCGCGGTTTCGTCGAGCATCATGCGGTAGAAGCGTTGCAGTTCGGATGCCGGCCCGTAAGCGTTTCCGCCGGGGCGGACGTTGCCGCACCATGCTTGCGTTTCGGTGCCCGTGAAGTCCCATGCCGTAACGCTTTCGCTTCCTGAGCCCAACGTGTTCGGCATCGCCGCGAGCAAGCTGCGCTGGGTCAAACCGGCGTGCACCTCTGCGGGCATCGTCACCCAGGACCGCGTCATCCCCGTCGGCTCCAGGACCGCCCGCCGCATATAGGCCGCAAATTCCTCGCCGCTGCAGGCTTCGATCACCGCGCCCAACGCCCACCAGCCGGTATGCACGTGGTACCCCGCCCGCTCTCCGGGAACCCAGCCCGGCTCCAACCGCGCCGCGTTCACCTTTCGCTGAATCGTTGGCCAATCGTCCGCCGGATAATCCACCGCTGCCGCGCGGAACCCGCCCGTGTGCATGAGTACCTGCCGCACCGTGACGGCCTCTTTTCCGTGCGCCTCGAACCCCGGCACCCAATCGCTCACCGGGTCGTCCCAATCCAGCCGGCCCGCGCCCAACAGTGTCGCGATCGCCACGGCGGTCAGCGGCTTGCCCGCCGACATCCAAAGCACCGCGGTGTCCGCACGCATCGCCACCCCCGGAAGGGCCTCGCCGATCGTGCACGCGAACGCCACCTCGCCCCGCAACGACAAATAAGCCTGCACGCCCTTCGCGTTGCCCGCTCGTACCGACGCTTCAAGTTGGTCACGCAAACCCGTCGCGATCATCAATTCAAACTCGCATCGGGCGGCACGATCTTCGGGTTCATCGTCCGCTTCAGCGCGGTTTGCGCCGCGTCCCGCACCAGACGTGTCCACAGCGTCCCGTCCACGCCGAACACCGCCTCCGCGTTGCCACTCACCACCGACCACGCGTCCCGCCGAATCTCATCTTCCAATTGCCCCGGCCCCCAACCCGCGTAGCCCGCGAAATACAACACGGACCGCCCCGAAGACCGCCCTCCCGACGCGCTGTTGGCCTCCGCCTGCTGCCGCAAGACCATCTCGACCAGCTCGTCGTGCGTCGCGAAGTGCATCCCAGGAAACACCTCGACCTGAGACGCCTCATCGCAGCGATGCAGCACCATCAACGGCCCCCGACAAGGCCCGCCGTGCCGCAGCGCCTGATCGTCTCCCGCCGGCTCATCCAACAACTGCGCCAACGCGTCCGGCAACACATCGCATACCGACACGTCCGTCGGCTTATTCAGTACCAAGCCAAGCGCCCCCTGCTCGCCGTGCTCCACCATCAACACCACCGCCCTCCCGAAATTCGGGTCGTCCATCGCCGGCGACGCCAGCAGCAGCTTGCCTTGAAGATCGCTCACGCGTCCAGTCTACGCACCGGCCAGCACGCCCAGCGATACCTTGCTCGGTTTCGTCACCACCGCCTCAAACTCGCCCCAGAACTTGTTCACGATCGTGCGGATCGCCCAGTTCGCGCCGTCACTCAGGCCGCAGATGTTATTGCCGGGCATCGAGCCCATCGACGACGCGAGTTCGAGCAACAGATCGAGGTCCTTGGTCGTGCCGTCGCCCCGCTCCATCCGGCTGAGCAGCTTGTACAGCCATTTGCTGCCCTCGCGACATTGCGTGCATTGCCCGCATGATTCGTGGCTGTAGAACCGGGCGCAGTTGCGGGCCATCGCGACCATCGAGACGTGCTCGGGAATCACGGTGACGCACGCGGTTCCCAGCCCGAGATTGTTCCACTTCTTGCCGATGTCGAAGTCCATCTCGACGCCGGCCTCGGCCTCTTCGTGGCTCACGACGCCCATCGAGATGCCGCCGTGGAAGTACGCCTTGAGCTTCGTGCCGTCCAGCGGGCCCTGAGCCGAATCGTTGATCAGGTCGATGAGCTTGATGCCCAAGTTGTGTTCGTAAACGCCGGGGCGTTTAACCGCGCCGCTGACGCCCATGAGCTTCGTGCCGAAGCTGGCGGGAACGGTCGGCGGAACGCCTTCGGGCCGGCCCTTACCGCGCGACTTCCACGCGTCCGGGCCGTCGAGCATGACATACGGCACGTTCGCGAGCGTCTCGACGTTATTGATGATCGTCGGCCGGGCGAACGCGCCCTGCACCGCGGGGAACGGCGGCTTGATGCGCGGCCAGCCGCGCTTCCCCTCGAGCGATTCGATCAGCCCCGTCTCTTCGCCGCAGATGTACGCGCCCGCGCCGCGGTGCAGGTACAGGTTCGGCCAGCGGTTGTTGACCTTGCCCATACGAGAATCTTCGCCGAACACTTTCTTCTCGTAAGCCTCGGCGATCGCCCGCTCAAACTGCTCGCGGTGGTGGTGGTACTCGCCGCGGATGTAGAAGTAGGCCGTGTCGAGCTGGCAGGCCAGCATGCAGATCGCGATGCCCTCGATGACCGAATGCGGGTCGTACTGGATCAGGACCTGGTCCTTGAACGTCGCGGGCTCGGACTCGTCGGCGTTGATCGCGAGAAAGCGTTGCCCGTCGTCCAACGGCGGCAGGAACGACCACTTCATCCCCGCCGGGAACCCCGCCCCGCCGCGGCCGCGCAACTCGGCGGACTTCACTTCCTCGATGATGTCCTTGGGTTCCATCGCCGCGCACTTGTCCAGCGCGGCGTAACCGTCGGTCTTGACGTAATCGTCGTAGCCGACGTACTTGCGGTCGTGAAAATCTCCCCATGGTGGGGTGGGTATACGTTTGAACAAGAGAGGTTTATCGAGGCTCATGTGCCATATCCGTAGGGCCAACTGTCAGTATTTGCATCCTCGGTCAGGATGACCATTTCGTCTTCAGAGATACCTTTGAACGAGACAATGTATTCACGAAGCAAGGACTCGAGATTATGTGCGTCGATTACACGGGAAAACAAGAGTCGCTTGGTTTTAACCATTTCTCCAGTGAATGGGTTGCGAACGGCTCGCTGCTCTTTCTGTCTCTCCACTCCGTGTTTCTGCATCCAAGCTCTAACTTCCGGCTCGTCATCCCGTTCGTAGGGTAAAAAACCTTCGAACTCATAGCCATCGTTGTCGAAACTAAAGTCTCCGAAATGAGTCCGATCCAGCCCAGCAATACACCCCGCGAATCCGCCATTCGGATACTCGCTTAGCAATCGCTTTCTAGCGGAGTCCATCAACTCTGCAATCCTAATGTTACTGAGTCGGTCAACCCAGAACAGCATAGGTTCGGTCTGTTGGATTGGCTCAGGCTTGTCCATCATTCTCTCGCTTCACTTCGATTTCTTCAATCGTCGTGCGTCGTAGGGTGACGGTGTCGCTGACTTGTTTCTCTTCAACCGTGCGGTTGAGTTCGGCTTTTTGCTCGCCGCCGCCCGCATGCATCACGCCGTGCAACGCGAGGCCCGTCTGTCGGCAGAGTCGCTGAAACCAAGGCATGGCGTTAGTCGACCTTGTCGAGAATCCCGCTCACGTTTCCAGGAGTTAGGTTCTCGTGGAGTTCTTCGTCCACCAGCATGCACGGCGCTCCACCGCACGCGCCAATGCACTCGACCTTCATGAACGTGAACCGGTCGTCGTCGGTGGTCTCGCCGGGCTGGACGCCGAGCTTGTCGGCGATGGCTTCGGTGATCGCCGCTTCGTTCATCACCTCGCAGCTCACCGACTGGCAGACCCAGATGGTGTGCTTGCCGCGCGGCTGGGTGAAATATTCCTCGTAGAACGTGGCGGTGTCGAGCAACTCACTGGGCTTGATCTCCAAGAACGCCGCACCTTCTTCCAACGCCTGATACGGCAGCCAGCCGTAGTGCTCTTGGATTTCGTGCAACAGCGGCATCGCCATCGCGCGACGGGTCGGGTAACGGTGGGCGTACGTTTCGTCGAGATGCTTCTTGATCTCGTTGGTGAGGTACGGCTCGTCGCGCCGCTCGATCTGTTGCGTGCCGGAGGGTTTGGTGAGCCAAGCCATATACGTTATCCAGCCTCTCCGAAAGCGTTCGCGAGAAAAATATCGCCCCAGATCACAATTGCCAAGCCGAGGAATTCACCAAAGTCGCCGTCGCCTATCCGGGCCACGATCAACGATGCGAAAAGTAATCCGATGCCGGTCGCAAAATACCGAGGCTTCTTGATCATCACCGGTCCAACTCCGCCGCGATAATGTTCAGGCTGCCCAGGATCGCCACCGCATCGGCGAGCATATGACCCTCGAGCATCTTGCCGTACGCCCCGAAGTGCAGGAACGAGCAAGCCCGGTGCTTCGCCCGCCACGGCGTCGGCCCGCCGTCAGCAACGATATAGAAACCGTGCTTGCCGTTGGGGCTTTCGATCTCGGCATAGCTCTCGTTGATCGGCGCGGTCCACTTGCGGTTGGTCATGACCAGCTCGAAGTGTTCGATCAGGCCTTCGATGCTGCCGTACACCTCGGCCTTGCTGGGCTTGGCGATCTTGCCGTCCGCGCCAGTATTCATCGGCCCGCCGGGGATGTCGTCGATCAACTGCTCGATGATCTTGATCGATTGGTTGATCTCCTCGACGCGGACGAGGTATCGGCCGAGCACATCGCCCGTGGTCGCCACAGGAACCGAGAACTTCACGGCCTCGCTGCCCTGCCCGTCCCAGTTGTCAGCGAAACAAAGATACGGGTCGTCCTTGCGGACGTCACGCTTCACGCCCGACGCGCGGGCGACCGGACCCGAGAGCGACCAGGCGATCGCTTCCTCGGCCGTGACCGCGCCGATGCCCTCGGTGCGGTCGCGGAAGATCTTGTTCTTGTTGAGCATGCCCGTCAGGTCGTCCATCGCCTTGGGCAGGTCTTCGTGGATGAAGTCCTTGACCATCTTGACGAACACCTTCTCGTCGGGCAGGTCCATCATGGTGCCGCCCATCCGGGTGTAGTCCGGGTGGAAGCGTTGGCCGGACACGTAGTCCATGATGTCCATGATGGGTTCGCGTTCGTTGAAGCCGTAGAGGAACCCGGTGAACGCGCCCAAGTCGAGCGCCGCGGCGCCGACGCACAGCAGGTGGTCCTGGATTCGGCCGATCTCGCCGAGAATCGTCCGGACGGCCTTGCAGCGGGGTGTGATTTGAATATCGAAGAGTTTTTCCGCGGCGTGGTGCCAGGAGATGTCGTTGCAGATCGGGCTCACGTAGTTCATCCGCGAAACGATCGTGACGTACTGGTTGTAGTCGAGCACCTCGGCCAACTTCTCGAAACCCGAGTGCAGGTAGCCGATGTGCGGGACCGCCCGGACGACGCGTTCACCGTCGAGTTCCATGACGATGCGGAGCGTGGTGTGGGTCGCGGGATGCTGGGGGCCGAAGTTAAGCGCCCAGCGGTCGCCAGATTTCGTCCAGCCTTCCTGTTCCACGTACGGCGTGGTTTCGACGTCGATGTCGATGGGTTTGAGGTCGTAAGGCATGCGGATCGCGGTTCGTAGGGGCGGGGATGAAGAGCTGGGAGGCTTTTGCTTTTGCAGTGTAGGAGACGGTTCCGCGGGATGCCACGGTCGGCGGCGCGGGATGCGTTTAGGATCGGGTGATGGCGGGCTTGACGTCCAACTCGGAATCGCGGGTGCCGTGGTCGGCGGTGCGGGCGTTGGCCGAGCCGATGGACTTCGGGATGTTCGGAGTGGCGGACGCCCGGCCGAGCGACGCGGAACGGGCGGCGTTTTTTCGGACCTGGATTGCAGCTGGGAAACACGGGGAAATGGCCTACCTCGCCGAGCATCTGGAGATGCGTCTGGATGTGCAGCGGCTGCTCCCGGGAGCGGCGAGCGTGATCGTGATGGCAGAGGGGTACGGGAACACGACGGCGCAAGAAACGTCGCGCCGCAGTGGCGGGGACACGGATCCGAGCGAAACCGGGAAGGCCGCGCGGTACGCGTGGGGTCGGGACTACCACAAGGTGCTCAAGAAGAAGCTGCACCGATTCTGCGACGCGCTGCGGGCGGCGTTTCCCGAGGAGGAATGTCGCGCGACCGTGGACACCGCTCCGATCCACGAACGGGAACACGCCGCCCGGGCGGGGCTCGGTTGGATTGGCAAGAACACGCTGCTCATCCACCCGCGTCACGGGTCGTTCGTGCTGCTAGGCTGCGTGGTGACGACGCTACCGATTGAAAGTTCGGAGGCTGCGGATTGGCCGAACGCGAACGTTGAGCCGGCGGATCGATGTGCGCACTGCACACGGTGTATCGATGCGTGCCCAACGCAAGCGATTACGGCGGACGGATATTCGATCGACGCAACGCGGTGCGTGTCGTACTTGACGCTCGAACACCGCAGCCCGATCAAGCCGGAGTTGGCCGAGCGGCTGGACGGCTGGATCGCGGGGTGCGACGTGTGCCAAGACGTGTGCCCGTACAACCAAGCGGGCGCGCGGAATCCACTGCCCGTACCCATGGAGTTCAAACCGCGCGAGCACGCCAACGGTCTGCCTCTGCATGATGTCGTGATGTGGGACGAATCGGATCGATTGCGACACACGGCAGGCACCGCGCTGACAAGGATCAAGCTTTCGATGTGGAAGCGAAACGCCGAGGCAGTGCGATTGAAATCAATGGGCTCGGCCAAGATGGTGCAGGACCCGGCAGATCTCCGCGAGGGCGAGCACGCCGACGGCGACCGCGAGGCCTAAGCCAAACACCAACGACGCGGCGACCGCGCTAAACCCCGCGGCCTGTGCTTCGAGCGCGAGCTTGGCCGCGCCGCCTACCGCAACCAAGCCACACAGGCGCATGGGCCAGACGATCGCGCGCAGCGTGCCGAACGCGGGCGCGGTGGCGTCGACCGAGAGCTTTTCCCACGGGATGCGGGGCGGCCGATAGTGGCGCAGCGCCGCGATACGGGCGGCCCCGGCTTCGATTCGCGCGGCCGAGCGTTGAAGGACGCCGGGCGGAAGTTCATTGGATGGGAGGACTTGGAGCGATGCCTGTGCGGGTGCGGCCGGGCGTGAGGGCACACGAATCGGGCGCGCCGGCGCCGTGGCTCGCACGGCCTCGGCCTTCGGTGGCGTCTTGGTCTTGATCGCCGGGCGGGCACGATCCCGCCAGGACACCCGCGATGCCTTGGCCTTCGCGTTTGACTTGGGCTTCGACTTCGCGGCGGGCTTCGCCGGCGTGCCGGGCGGGCTCGGGGTGTACGTGGGCAACTTGGGTTTGACGTCGCTGAACGTGCGGTACGCGCCGGAATCGCCCGGCCGGGGACCGGGGATGCCCGAGGAGTTGCCCGTAAGACCTCCGCTATTGCGTTGGGCTTGCTTGGCGAGGAGTTCCTGCTTCCGCTGCATCATCTGCTTACGGAGCTGCTTCTTATCTTTTTTCGATAACGTCGCGGACATAGCGCAGCCCTTAGAAGTTCATGAACTTCATGGCTATCGGGCCGGCGAGTCGCGGGGCGACACGGTCCGGTAATCGAACCTCGGGAGTCGCGACGGAACGCGTCAGCCTTGATGCGGCGGCACGCCGACGATGCTGAAGCCCGCATCGACGTGGATGGTTTCGCCGGTGACACCGGACGACAGATCACTAAGCAGGTAGACGGCGGTGTTGCCGACTTCGTCGCCGGTGTTGCAGCGTTTCATCGAGGCGGCGTATTCCTGATACTCGATCATCTTGTCCATGCCGCCCACGCCGGCGCCGGCGAGGGTCTTGAACGGCCCCGCGGAGATGCAATTCACCCGCACGTTCCTTCCGGGGGCGCCCAGCTCGTAGGCGAGATAACGGGTGGTGTGTTCGAGGCAGGCCTTGGCGATGCCCATGACGTTGTAGCCGGGGGTGACTTTCTCGCCGCCGTAATAACTCATGTTGATGATCGCGCCGCCGGGTTCGGTTTTGGTGTCGCTGGTCTTCTGCATCAGCGGCAAGGCGCGGTTCGCCATCGCGAGCAGCGTGTACGCCGACGTATCGACCGCGCCGGTGTACACGTCGCGCGGCGTCTGATGGAACATGTCCGCCTTGAGGTAGTCCTTGTCCGCAAACGCGATCGAGTGGACCAGAAAGTCCAGCGTGTCGTGGTCTTTCGCAAAGGCGGCGAACGTCGCGTCGAGGGATTCGTCGCTGTTCGCGTCGCATTCGACCAGCCAGGGGTCTTCGATGCCCATCGCCTGGCAGGCCTTCTTCACGCGGTGCTCCATCTTGCCCATGGGCAGGTAGGTGAACGCGAGCTTCGCGCCCTGCTCGTGGAGCTGCTTGGCGATGAACCAGGCGTAGCTGCGTTCGTTGGCGATGCCGAAGACGAGGCCGATCTTTCCAGTCATGAGGCCCATGGGAGTGCTCCTGATGCGTTGAATCTGTGGTTTGCGAATTCCGCGAGACTAAAGCAAGCCGCGCGGCTCCGCTACTTGGCGAGGTCCACCAGGGCGTCCAAGCCACGGTCGAGCGTGTCGTCGTCGCAGGCGTAGCTGAGGCGGACGTGGGTGTCGTGCTGGCTGAAGACGTTGCCCGGGATGATGAGGACGTTGCGTTCGATCGCGCGTTCGACGAATTGGGTCCCGGTTTGGCCGAGGTGTTCGGGCACCTTGGGGAAGGCGTAGAACGCGCCGCCGGGGACGGTGAGTTCGTAATGCGGGCTTAAGCATTCGACAACGCGGTCGCGCTTGCGTTGGTAGGCGGCGACGTGCTCGGACATGTCCACGTCGAGCGCGGGAGCACCTGCGACCTGGGCCATACTGGGGGCGCAGACGAAGGTGTACTGCTGCAGCTTGGTCATCTGCTCGACGATGGGGCTGGGGCCAACGGCGTATCCCAGGCGCCAGCCGGTCATGGCGTAGGTCTTGGAGAAACCGCGGAGCAGGAGGACATCGGGGCAGGCGTGCAGCGGGCTGGGGAATCGCTCGCTCCCGTATTGGAACACGTCGTAGATCTCGTCGCTGAGCATAAGGACGCCGCGGGCTTTGCAGAACGCGGCGAGGTCGGCGGCCACTTCCGCTGGCGGGATGACGCCGGTGGGGTTCGAGGGGCTGTTGAACAGCAGCAGCTTTGTCCGATCGTTCACGTGCGGGGCGACGCGCTCGACTGTGAGTTGGAAGTCCGGGTAGGTGTCGATGTACTTCGCGGTGCCGCCGGCGAGGGTGACCAGGTGCTTGTACATCACGAAGTACGGGTCGGCGATGAGCACTTCGTCGCCGGGCTGGATGCAGGTGAGCATCGTGAGCAGGAGGCCGCCGGAAACCCCGGAAGTGATGAGTAGCGAAGCATCGCCGTTGGCCAGGGACGGCCCGAGCGTGTCGGGGAACTCGGCGGTGAGCTGCGCGGCGATCTTGGTGCGCAGATCCGCAAGGCCTTGCGTCTGCGTGTACCGGTTCACGCCTTGCTCGATCGCGTCTGCGGCGGCTTGCTTCACTTCCGTCGGCACATCGAAATCCGGTTGGCCGATCGACAGGTTGATCGGATTCTTGAGCGACGCGGCGAGGTCGAAGACGCGGCGGATGCCCGAGGCGTCGATACCGTGGAGGCGATCGGTGATGAGAGCGTCGAAGTCGTGCATGCGGCAAGCCTATGAAAAACACCGGCCCCTGCGGGTCGGTGTTCGAAGATTGATACTTAAGCCGTCGCGCTTAGCAACGACAAGAGTGTTAGCCGCTCTTAAGCTTGCGGTTGCCGACCTTCGGCAGGTGAAGCGGCTTGTTGAGCTTTTTACCGTCGGCGGCCTTGGCGTCGAACTTGTCGGCGTCGACGAGTTTGGTGATGCGTTCAGCTCGGGTGAGGACGTTGCGGTGACGCTGGAGGCCGCCGCCGGTTTTGAGGGAACTGTCGAGGCTCATAATGGGGTCCGGGGAAACGGGTGTCGGTTAATCGCTCGGGGCGTTGTACTTGTAGAAGGTCATGGATTCGAGGGCGGAGCCGCGATCACCGTTGTGGCGTTTCCAGGCCCGGCCGAGAGCCAAACGTTCCGAAAGGAATCGGTGGTGCTCGCCTCGGACGTATTGGGCTCGGGTAAATCCCTTCGTAACATCGACCACTAAATGTAACACGGCAGTATCGCTCGATTCGCCGGCGAATGCAACTCCGTGCTCATCCAAATCCAGGCCGGCCTTGACCCGGTGTTCGGTGGGCACGAGCCGAATCCGGGCGTCGTGGCCGCGGAGGAAGTCCGCCAACTCGCGGGCGGTCCCCAGGTCGGTCATCGTGTACACCAAGTAATTCCGGCCGGGCACACGGGGGTCGGCCGCGGGGGGCGGCGTGGTGCGTGGCGTGGGTACAACGACGCCCGTAAGCGGGTCTGAGCCGCCGGGAACGTCGACCATCGGCGGCTGACGATCGATGCCGGACACGTCGGCACCGGTGTCGGCCTGAGCGAGCGGGCGTTCAACGCGATCCGGCCAAGTCTCGGCAAAATTCGTCGCGACGGCGTCGCCCCGGCCCAGCCAATACGCCAACAGGACCAAGCCGACGACGCCCGCGATGCCCAGCACGACCAGCCCGCGGGTCATCCGCAGCACCACCGGCTTGCCCGACGTGATCCACCAAGCCCCGGCGGCCGATTCCACCGGACGCACCTTGTTTGCGGCGGCCTCGGCCTTGCGGTCGGCCCGTTGCTCGCGACGCTGAGCCCAGAGTTCACGCAGAGCTTGCCAACGCTCGCCGGCAACCTCGAAGGAGGCCCGGGACTTCTCGGCGATTGCTCTGCCCAACGCGGTACACCATGCCCACACCGTCTGTGGCTCGGGCAGCTTCAACACACGTCGGCCACGGCCTCCCCCGCTACTCCCCGCGGAAGAGCTCGACGAATCAATTCCGGCCCCCGAAGCGGATGGGTGGCGCGTCGTGACGGGCGTCGCCAACTTTCCGGGGGGCGTGCTGCTGAAAATTTCGTAAGGGGGTTTGGCGTTCCGTCGCGGCATGGTTGTCTCCCGGTGCGGGGCGGGACAAGGGGGGCAGCCGACGTTCCAACGCCGGCATCTCTCTCGCTAAGTTGCCCGAAGTCGCTGGATTCACACGAACATGCGATCCGGCGGGTTCGGACTCCCAAGAATAGCGGCCGTCCGGTAATCGGCCAGCCCCGATCAATGAAATCGTCCAAATCCGGGTGGTGACGTGAACCGTGTCCAAAACCCGCCAAGGCCAGACGATGTCGACACGCCTTTGCTAAGCCTTTGAGCTGACCCCAATCGCCGACGCCACCGCGTGCGTCTCGATATGGCTGATGCTGATCCACCACTGATCGATCCCCAGCCCGTCGGCGACCTCGGCACACCTGCCGTGCAGCACCACGCTCGGGCGCCCCGACGGCTCGCGGACAATCTCCGCGTCGGTCCACGCGATTCCGCCCGACCAGCCCGTGCCGAGCACTTTGAGGATGGCTTCCTTTGCGGCGAATCGGCCGGCCAGATGTTCAATCCGACGCCGACGACCGCCGTCCGCGTAGGCCAGCTCGTCGGCGGTGAAACAGCGTTTCTGAAAACGCTCGGCGTGCTCGTCGAGCATGCGTTCGATGCGGGCTTTGTCGACGAGGTCGATGCCGTGGCCGATGATTCTCATGCGTTCGCCGTCGCTGCGGCCCGGAGTTGTTCGAGCCGGTGGAAGTAGTCGGGGAACGTTTTGTTGACGCAGGCCGGGTCGTTGATCGTGACGCCGTCCTGAGCGAGGCCGATCACACTGAACGCCATGGCCATGCGATGATCGTCGTAAGTATCGATCTTGGCGGGCGTAATCTTGCCGTCTTCCGGGGGCGTGATGGTGAGATCGTCGCCGACAATGAGCACGTCCGCCCCGAGCTTGGTGAGTTCGACACGCAGTGCTTCCATGCGGTCGGTTTCTTTGACGCGGAGGTTGCCGACGTTGGCAATGGTGGTTGGGCCGTCCGCGAGCAGCGCGAGGCACGCGAGTGTTTGGGCCATGTCGGGCATGTCGTTGAGATCGACATTCACGCCACGCAGTTGACCCGAACTGGGCGACAGCACCGTCGTGGCGTCCAGGTGCTGCTCGACGTGGCAGCCCATGCGGCCAAGCACGTCGCAGAACTCCGCATCGCCCTGCAAGCTGCGTGACCCGATGCCTTCGATCGTGCAGCGCGAACCCGGCACCGCCGCCGCCGCCGCGAGGAAGTAGCTCGCGTTGCTCGCATCGGGCTCGATGTCGTAGTCCTTGTGGCGGTACCGCCCCGGGCTCACGCGGATTGCGCGGTACCCGCGGTGCGCTTCCCACTTGCCGCCGAACTTCTTCATCAAGTTCAGCGTCATCTTGATGTACGGCAGCGATGTGATGTCGTCGCCCGTAAATTCCAAATCCAGCCCGCGGGGAAAATACGGGGCCGTCATGAGCAATGCGCTGACGTACTGACTGCTCAGCGTGGAGCCCAAATCCAGGTGCCCACCCGTCACGCCCGGCCCTTCCGCATCGATCTCCAGCGGCGGATAGCCCTGCTCTTCGATGAATTCGATCTCGGCCCCGAGTTCCTCGAGCGCCTCCACGAGTTCGCCGATCGGCCGCTTCCGCATCCTTGCGATGCCATCCAACTCGTATACGCCAAACCCCAGACAGCACACCGCGGTGAGAAACCGCATCGCCGTGCCCGCGTTGCCCAGATGCAGCGACGCTTCACGCGCGGGCGGCCCGCCTTTATCGCCCTTGACGGTGACGGTCTGGTTCTCTTCGTCGACATCAAGCGAGTAGCCGAGCGTCTGTAAACCCTCGATCATCACTTTGGTGTCGTCAGCGAACAGCACGCCGGTTAACACCGACTCACCCTTGGCCAGTGCCGCGAGCACCAACGCGCGGTTGGTCAACGACTTGCTGCCGGGCACGCGGATCGAGAACTCGAATGCCGACGCGGGTTGAATCGCCAGTGAATCCATCGCTAGGTTTTACCGGTTCCAGCCCAACTCCGCCCTACTCGGCCTTGCGGAACACCGCGACGACGTTTTCAAGGGGCACAACGAACAGCCGGTTGTCGCCCTCGAAGTCCACGGGGATCGCTCCCTTGGGGTTGAATAGCACCTTGTCGTACTGGTTGAGCGGAACGTCGTCGTCGTGCTCGATCTCGGCCGAGATCGTGACGATACGGCCGGTGAGCGTGGGGATTTCGATCTTGTCGGGCAGGTGAATGCCGGCCTTGGTGGTCTTCTTGTCCTCGTCCTTGCGGATGAGCACTCGGGCACCCACGGGCTCCACGATTTCGAGTTTGGCGGTTTTGGCTGAGGAATCAGGCATGATGCGAGTGTACGTCGAAGGACGTGCGGTCAGTGGAAAGGGCCCTGCGGTTTGTACGTGAGCTTGGCTTTGGTCGGCGCGAAGCCGTGCTCGTCGAAGACCGTCAACACGTTCGGCCCATCCAACTTCAACCACGGCTCGGGCAGGTAATACAGCGACTGCGGCGGGACTTTCGCCCGGGTCGCGGTTTGGCAGAAGTATCGGCCGACGTTGTGACCGTTGAGATAAAGTTGTCCTTTACTAAGACTCGACGCGTCGAGGAACAATGAAACGTCGGCGGATTTTACGTCGAACGTGCAGCGGAACCAACCGGGTTGGCTAGCATTGCGATCGCCGATCGGGCCAAACGCATCGTCGTCGGGCATGGTCCAGGGCGTGAACGCCCATTGCGATTTCTCGGTGCGTTTAGCGTCGATCTGGAACAGCTCAAACTGTTTCGCGAGCGCCGCGTGTGCATCGTCGGCCGAATCGAAGTGCACGACAACTTCGTTGTTACCGGTTTTGACGGGTGATTCTTCATCGGTCGGGTCGAGCAGAAACTCGTTTTCGCCGGCGGTGTGCTCACCGATTCGGCCGATCGGCTGCGCGTTGATGCAGACCGTAGCGTTCACCTTCAAGATGCCAGAACCGCGAAGTAGCAGCGGCTTCTTGCCCACGAGCTTGACGGTCCACGACAGCTTCGTGCCCAAAGGAAGCTGTCCCTGGCGACGGTTGTAGATCAAGCCCGCGAACACGAACGGATCCGGCGCGGGCTCGTTGGACACCGCAGGCTGACCGAGCTTCATCGACTTGACGCCACAGAAGTGCGACCGTAGACCCACCGGCTCGGCGGTGCGTTGCCCGTAATTAAACCGCCCCAGGTGATCGGCGAGCACCACGACGTCGCCGTTCAGTGCGATCGATTCGACCTCGCGACTTGCGCCAACCGATCGGCCGAGGATCACATCGAGCTTGCGGTCGCGGTACACATGCAAGCGGTCGCCGCCGTGAGGTACGAGTGTCTTAGTCGCGCGGGCGGCGGCGGGCTTGGTCCCAGTGATCCGGTACCAGCCATAACCTTCCATCACGCCCAGTTGGGCGAGCGATGCGGGGCCGGCGATGTCCTCGTACGTTTCGGCCGAGCCGTCAAGAAGCGATGAACAGTCGGCGTAATCCCACGCGGACAGCCTGGGCGCGACCGGCGATTTAGCGGCGTTGACGCGTTGAGTTTTCGTGCTGCCATCGGACGCGATATGCGTCTGGCTCGCCCAGCCTCTGAGCGGCACAGGCTTGTCGTCTTCACCGATACTTTCGGCACCCACCACAAGCCCCGACTTCGTCAAGTAGGCCGCATCGACCATGTCTTGATTGAGCACCACGACGGTCACGCGGCCGAGCTGCGCCACATGCGGCGTCTTTCCGTTGGGCACGGGCAGCGCGTGCAGGGCGCCGTCGAGGCTGAGCAAACCCTCCGCTCCAGCGGGCCCGTAGAGCACCAGCATCTTTCGGTCGACAAACGCCCAAGGGCGAAGGTTGGTGAAGTCCAGCTTCGCCACGTCGCCGAGTTTCACGTTCAGAAGCAACCAAGCCGCGCGGTCTTTACCGAGCGGCACGGGGAGGCTCCGGCCGTCGGGTAATTGCAGCGTGACCGTGTCGTGCTTGTCCTTTTCGCCACGCGTGATGAAGACGGCGTCGCCAAGTTTGCCCGGGGCATGGATCACGGCCGGCGGATGCGCGTCCTCGCCGCCCTGAATTGTGACCGCGCGATGGGCCGGTTCTAGATTCGCGAGAACCGGCGCGAACTGCGACGCGAACGTGCAGATACGTTTGGTCACCGCAAACTTTTCCGCCCGACCGCCGGCCTCGCGCAGCGGCGCGTCGTAGTCGTAGCTGGTCGTCATATAAGCGTCGTCGGAGTTGACCGTCCGCCCGCCGCTGAACCCGAAGTTGGTCCCGCCGTGAAACATGAACAGGTTCGGCATGGCGCCCTCGGCCAGAATGCATGCCAGGCGATACAGATGCTTCTGAGCGTTCACGGTGTCCGCGTGATCGCTTCCCCACGCGTCGAACCAGCCGGTCCAATACTCGCTAACCACGCGCGGCGCGTCAGGCTGAACAACCCCCAACTGCCGCACCGACGCCGAGAGGTCCGCCGAGGCGTTCCACGTGTGCAACGTGCTATCGACCGGCTGCCACAGCTGGTTGCACGCGTTGAGCGGGACCCGGCAGCCGCCTTCACGGAGATAGCGCACGAGTTGTCGGTGATATTCGTCGTGCTGTTTTTGGCTGTGGCTGAACCACTCGTTCTCAACCTGCATCAACAGGATGGGGCCGCCGCCTTCGCCGCGATAGCCGTGGGCCCCATCACCAGACTTCACATCGAACGCACCGGCGTGTTGCAGGTTCGCATCGTCGCCGACCACTTGTAGGTCCTTGACCTGATGCATCACCGCCGACAGGTACCGCGAGCACGCTGCAAGAAAAGGCTCGCTGTTCTGCCGGATCTTCATCGGGCCCGACTTCTTGGTCGTCGGCACCGTCTCCAGCCAAGCGGGCAGCCCGCCGCCGTCCCATTCTGCACACGCGTAAGGTCCGGGCCGCAGCCAACACCACATCCCCTCTTCGCCGACGATCTCAATAAACCGCCGAAGGTTGCGATCTCCCGAAAAATCGAATTCGCCCGGCGCGGATTCGTGCGCATTCCAAAACACATAGGTCTCGATGCAGTTCAGCCCGGCTTGTTTCGCCGCACGGATACGATTCCGCCACAGCGCTCGCGGAATTCGTAAGTAATGCAACGCGCCACTCACTAAAAAGACGCGCCGCCCACCCACCACAAACGCCTGCCGATCGTAGGAAATTTCAGCCATAGTCCATCGAACCTATGCCAAGCGACGACGCGCGGCAAAACGGGCACGGCCTGCTTCGGACGGCGTCCTGCCGACCTAGATAGACTCTGTGGATGTTCAGGCCTCGTCGAGCCACGCAGAGAGCGCCGCAACAACTCAATTTCTTGCCCTTTCAACTGATTGGTCTCACGGCGTCGGTGATGGCGGCCGCACTGGCCGGCTGCGTCTCATCCATGGATCGGCTGGACCGCGACGCCGCTCGAATGATCGAGGCACGCCAGCAACGGAACCTCGGATTCACCGCGCCCACCGACCCGCAGACCGTCCCGCCCGGTCGAATCCTTCTGGTCGGCGATGAACTCTACGACGAAGCCCCCACCACCAACAATCTCGAACGCGACCAGCTTCCGGCCGTCACCAACCCCGAACCGGCCATCGATACCGACCGTCTGCCCGGGTCGATCGGCACCGGCCAGGGCCCGCTGGTTTCGCTGGACCTCGAAGGCGTTTTAGCCACCGCGATCCAAACCGCCCCGGACTACCGACTTGAAAAAGAAGACCTGTTCCTCACCACGCTGTCGCTGATCATCGAGCGGCACCTTTGGGGGCCGCGATTCTTTTCGGGCGTCTCGGGTCGACTCACCGGCACGCCCGAGTCCGGCGACTTCGACACGGTCGGCTCGCTCGTGGCCGACCTGGGCGTCACGCAGCGACTGCCCTACGGCGGCGCTGTTTCGGTTCGTGCGCTTGTGGACTACGTCGCGTTTCTTCAGCAGTCTTCCGCCAGCACGGCCGATGAAGAAACCCAAGGCGGCGCGGTCGAGCTTGCGTTGAACCTTCCGCTGTTGCGTGGGGCCGGCATGGTCGCGCGGGAAGACTTGATTCAGGCCGAACGCGACCTGACCTACGCCATTCGCGAGTTCGAGCGATTCCGCCGAGCGTTCCTGGTGGACCTCTCGGCTGAGTATTTCGATCTGGTGTTCGCGCAGCAGGAAATCGTCAACCAGCAGTCGCAGCTGCGTAATCTTGCGTTCGTGGCCGAGCAGTTCCGGGCCCTGGCCGACGCGGGAAAAATCCGCGGCTTCCAGGCCGAAGAAATCGAGCAGGACGTGCTGTCCGCTCGCAACCGGCTGCTCGGGCTGCGCGAGTCGTATGCCAACAACATCGACAGCTTCAAAATCGATCTCGGCCTCGACATGGGCGTTCATCTGGTCATCGAACCCAGCGAGGTCCGCGTCCCACGGCCGATCCTCGAACTCGAGCCCTCGGTCGATGCGGCCCTCACGTTCCGCCTGGATCTGCAGACCGCCGCCGACCGGGTGATCGACTCGCGTCGCCAAGTCAGCAACGCCCGCAACGGCCTGCTACCGGACTTGGACCTCGATGCCGACCTTCGGCTCCGAACCGACGAAGACAAACAACGCGCGGGCGTGGACCTCGAATTGTCGGACAGCGAATACGACGTCGGCCTGAACTTCGAGTTTCCGCTCGATCGCCAGATCGAGTACGCCAACCTGCGGGCGGCCCAGGTGCGGCTGGAGCGCGACCTCCGGGAGTTGGACGTGTTCCGGGACGGCATCGCGTTGGAAGTCCGCCAAGCGATCCGGGAGATCGAGCAGTCGCGGTTCTCGCTGGAGTTGCAGAAGCGCAACGTCGTGCTCAACGAACGCCGGGCGCTCGAAGTCTCGCTCCGTCGTCGTACGCTGGGGGCCCGCGACGTCATCCGCGCCCAGGAAGACCTTATTGACGCCCGCAACGGCCGTGACCAGGCCGCCGCCGACTTGCAGACTTCTATCCTTGAGTACCTGCTCGCGACCGGGCAGATGCGCGTCGATCCGGCCGGCCAATGGCTTCCACCCGCTCTGCTGATTCCGCTGGCGGTTGAAGAACCGGCCGCCACGCCGCTCGGCCCGGACACCGACGCGCTAATGCAGCTGGAACTCCCGCCCGAGCCCGCCGCCGCGCCGGCACCGGTCGCGGAGTAGCTCGGGGTATGATGACTCCGCCAAGCAGTCTTCAAGCCTGAGCAAGCGCCCCTGTTGGAGTGTCCCGTTGATGCTGTTCTCATTCGCTTCCCCCAAGACCGGCTCGGTCCCGCCTATCGCCTTGTTTGGGGCCAAGGGAGGCTTGGCTGGCTTCTTCCTGTTCTCGCTGCTTGTTCTATTGAGCCTGACCTCCGGCTGCTCGGACGCCGCCGACGGCGCGACCACCGCCGACAACACCGAGTGGTACGAAGCCCGGGTTCAATCTTTCGCGCTCACCGTCGCCGAGTCGGGGCAACTTGAAGCGTTCCGTAAGGTCGAAATCAAGAGCAAAGTGGATGGCCGACCCATCATTATCGAAGTTGTCCCAGAAGGCATCGATGTCAAGCAGGGCGACGAACTGGTCGTTCTCGATAGCGCCGAGATTGAAGAAGAACTCGCCGAAGAGCAGTTGCAACTCGAAACCGCTCGCGCCGACAAAATCACCGCCGAGCAGGAGCTTGCGATCCAGATCACCACCGCCGCCGCCGAGCAGCGGTCGGCCGAAGTGGCGCTGCAATTGGCGAAGCTCGAACTCGCCGAGTGGGATCGGGGCGAGGTGCCGACGAAGCAGCGCGAGCTCACGCTTGCCTTGGAAAAAGCCCAGCGCGAGGTCGAGCGTACCCAACGCAACTACGAAACCGATCAAGCGCTGTATGCCCAACGCTTCATCAGCCAAGACGAGCTTGAAGATTCCGAAATTGCCACGATCGAAGCGATCGACGATCTCGCGACCGCCAAGCTGAATATCGAGGTCTATGACCTGTACACGAATCTCAAAGAGCGGCAGGAGTTTCAGTCCGCTGTGGATGACGCCCAAGCCGAGTTGGAAAACACCCTCGCGGAAAACGAAAGCAAGCTCGCCCAAGCCAACGCCAAGGCCGAGAGTGAACGGCGCGGCCTGATTCTCCAAGAGGCCGAGGTCGCCGAAGCCCAAGAGCAACTCGACAACACCCGCATCGCAGCCCCCCAAGACGGCATGGTCGTCTACGCTTCATCGACCGGCAATCGTTGGAACCGAGGCGAACCCATCGCCGAAGGCCGGCAGGTCCGCCGCAGCGAAACGATTCTGATCCTGCCCGACACCAGTCAACTCGTCGCCGTGATCAGTGTGCCCGAAGCGCTAGCGCCAAAGGTTAAGCCAGGACAGACCACGCAGGTCACCGTGGACGCCATCCCCGATCGGGTCTTCGAGGGCGAAGTCTCGTCAGTTTCGGTGCTTGCCGAAGACGGCGGTTGGTGGAACAACAACGTCAAAAATTTCACCGTCCGCGTGCTTCTGCCGCCCGGTGCCGGTGCCGGCCAACTCAAACCCACCATGACCTGCACCGGCACGATCTTCATCGATCAGATCGAAGAAGCCATCGCCGTCCCCGTTCAAGCCATTTTCGCTGACGGCGAGCAGCGATACGTTTACGTCTCCGCCGGGATGAGCGGCGTGAAACGTCATCACGTTGAGATCGGCCGAGCCTCGGACACGCTCGTCGAAATCCTCTCCGGACTCGACGCCGGTACCCGAGTCCTGCTCCGAGCTCCTAGACCCGGCGAAGAAGTACAAGGATGACCACCCGTCAAACCGGTCAAGGCATTGAATCCCGCAGCACGTCCTGGCTAAGGCACGACATCACCCAGGGC
>JBCCDN010000002.1:0-56019 GCA_039030755.1 Planctomycetota bacterium
CGCCTGACCCCGGGCCTGATTCACGTAGCGAGAACTATCCAACGGGGGCAGCTCGCCGAGTAGATCCAGCGTGTGTCCGGCGTCTTGCGTTGGGT
Organism: Planctomycetota bacterium; assembly: GCA_039030755.1. Classification (GTDB taxonomy): domain Bacteria; phylum Planctomycetota; class Phycisphaerae; order Phycisphaerales; family Phycisphaeraceae; genus CAZIXN01. Next base: position 96 of record JBCCDN010000002.1, read on the forward strand.
GGCGAACGGCGTCGGCGGCGGGAGAGTCGGCCAAAACAAACCGCCACGCGGCGTCGGATTCGGGCAACGGATCGGTGAAATACGTGGCGAACGTGGCCTGCCAACGGGTGGAGGCGGGCAGGTTGGCGATGGCTTGATCAATCAGCGGAAGCGCAGCGTGTTGCGACGCGTCGTAATGGATGTAGGCCGGGCGGGACGGATCGAGCAGCAGGCGTTCGGCGAGCCATCCGGCGTAACCCGCGTCTCCGGCGGCGCGGTGCCAAGGCGAGTCGGCGGGAGCCTGCGCGCGAGGCGATTCGACGGGGTGAAGCGGCGGCGCCACGGGTTCGAGCGTGGTCGGCGCTTGGTCCCAGGTTTGAATCCAGCCGGCATGGCGGAGCATCCAGTCGGCAGGGCCGGCGGGGGTGCGTTCGTGGGGTTCGAGAACGACGTGGTGGGCGAGCTTGTTGGTTCGGCCGGAGTAGTCGTGGCCGGCGTGGACAATGCGGGAAAGAACACTGAGGGTTTGGCCGGCGTGTTCGAGACGCACGTGGGTGCATTGCACGGGCGGGTCCGCTTGGCCGGGCATCGGCCGATAGCCGCTGAGGGCTTCGACCCGCGCGATCAGCGAGGCGGGCATGCCGGCGGTGGCGGCGACGGTGCAGAAGCCGCGGCTGCCTTCGGCCAACCCGCGGGGGGCCGAGGTGTAGATCAGTTGCCACGCCATCAGCCCGTCCCCCCTTGTTCTCCTTGCGGTCGCACCTCGACCGCAGCGGGCAACAGGTCGGTCGCCCATTTGCTCATCGCGTAGAGCACCGGTGCGGCGACCCAACGCGGGGCCAACCGATCGGGCACCACCGCCAAGCCACCGTCGGCTTGACGGACCGGCGGGCCACCCAGCGCCGAGACGGGGAGGTAACGCACGACGCGGTGCGACGCTTCGGCGAGGCTCACAAACTCGGGTGTCGTGGACATCAGCCAGCGACGGACCGCGTCCGAGACGCGCTCAATGAGGGCGGTGTCCACGGCATAGCGGCCGCCTTCCAGCGGCACGACGGGCTCGGGGTCCTGACCCCAGGACAGGCCGGCGTGGTCCAACCACGTGTCCGCCTTACCGACGAGCACCATGAGCGGGGTATCGAGTTGCGACGTGTCGTCCAGGCCCGCATAGCGTCGAACCCGAGCGGCCATCTCGTTGAGCACGGTGTCCTGCCGGATGCCGGTCGACGCGGCGTGGGCTTGGTCGAACTGCGGGTCGCGCTCGTGCTCCGTGATCGCCGCGCGGCAGCGTGGGTCCTGCAGTGGATCAAAGAGGAACATCACGGCGTTAGCCCGCGCGACGTGCTGGGTGCCCGGCGATAAGGCGGAGTCCTGGCCAGGCAAAAAATGCTCGCCGGCGTTGTCGTAAAGGTTGAGCGTGCGTGGCGGCGAAGGGCAGACGCCTCCGCGTTGGTCGCGCATGACGAATTGGAACGGACGTGCGAGTTGCACCTGCCGTTCGCCGAACCGCACGGCGTCGTAGTGCGCTCCTTGCAGTTGCGTCTTTTCGATGCTGACCGGAATGTCGCCACGTTCTTGGAGGAACAGCGTCTGCTCGTCGGCGATCAGCGTGGCGTTGTTGCTGGCGTCGACATCGCGGAACGACCAGCCCAGGAGTTGTGGCAAGACCGTGCGGAGCCGCCAGCTCATCGCTGCGGTCAAATAAGACTTCCCGCTGGCGGGCACACCCACGAGCGATAAGAAAAGTTGGCTGGCTTCGAGCAATGCCCGCGCGATCGGTAGGCGACAGGTCGGGCAGGCCAGGTCGTGGCACGCCTCGCCGCCCGCGTCGATCGCTCGGCCTTTCACATCAAATCGGGTGGGGAGGAACCGCCGCATCGCATCATCGCCGGCCACGGGATCGCCACGCAGCGACGCGTGACGAGCGATCCAGAGCGTGTCGCCCAGGTGAAAACGCGTCCAACAGTGCGGACACGTAACGCGGCGCTTGGCGGGGCCCGACCAGACGGCCGGCAAGGTGGACGTATCGTTCAGAGCGTGGCGTTCCGCGTCCCCGGAGGATTGCGGCAGCCGCGAGGAAGTGGGATTCACGGGCGCCGACAACGACATCACGGCTCCTGATCGCCTGCAAACACACGGCCAAACCGAATTTGGCCGATACGATCATTGTATCGGGGAAGCGTTGAAACTCATTCACTGCCGAGGCCATGAACCGACCCAACGTCCGGGAATCTCGCGGCTCCGACGACTCGGCGCAGACCGATTCGGTCGCTCCGCGCGGTGACCATTATCGCTGGCTGCCGCCGGTGTTGGCATTGTTGTTGCTGATGGTCGTACTGCTGACGTTGCAAGCTCCCGGCGGCGGAGCGGGCGATCAAGCCGCGGGTGGCGCCACAGAACAAGGCTTGGCAACCGGCGTGGGCAACGGCAACGAACCTCGGGAACGCGGCGGAGCTGAATCCGGTGAGGCGGCACCCTTGGGCGGACGCGACACGAATCGGGCCGACAATCCCAACGCCGCCGGCTACGCGTTCGACGACCCACCAGCGGCATCGCGTTGGGGCGGAGCCGGCGCGTCGTCCGCCTCGCAAGATACGCCGGTTGCCGCCGCGCCCGAGACCGACCCGCTCGGCGCGGCGGCGAGCAACCCGCCCGCCCCGTCTTCGCCGCTACCGGCGTTGGGCTTTGCGACCGACCTGGCCGCTTCGCCTCAACCGCGTGAACCCAACCCCGTGGCCAACGCCCAAGCGACACCCGCCGCTGTCGGAGAAGACGCGGCGGGGCGTGCCGGGACGCCCGGCCTCGCGTCGTTCTTCGGGACCGAGGGACACGGCACGCGATTCGCCTATCTCATCGACAAGTCCGGCTCAATGTCCGGCGCGCCGTTCGATGCGGCGAAGGCCGAACTCATCCGCTCGCTGAGGGCGCTCCAAACGCACGAGCATTTTTTCGTAGCGTTCTACGACGGACAGGCCGAGTTCATGCCCGGCGAACGCCTGCTGCCCGCCACGCCCCGCAACATCGAACGCGCCGTCGCGTGGGTGCGTGCGGTCTCGTTGGGCGGGAGTACCGACCCCACCGAAGCGCTGACCCACACGCTCACCCGCGTCCGCCCCGACACCATCTGGCTGCTCTCCGACGGCGCGTTCAGCGCGGCGGTTGTTGACACAATCGCCAGCCGAAATCCCCGGGGCAAGACCCACATCAACACCCTCGCGTTCATCAATCGCGGCGGCGAGGCGTTGCTCAAAATCATCGCCGACCAGAACAACGGCGATTACCGATTTGTCCCAGGTCCGTAGCCGCTCCGGGCGAACGATCGACGACGACGCAGCAGCCCAGGCAGAGCAAGACCCGCCAAACCGACCGTCGGCTCGGGCACCGCGATCAACGAACCTGTCAACAATACCGACACCTCCGTCGCCGCCCAGGAAGCGACGTTGTTTCGCAGCATCATCGCGTCGGCGAAATCAACATCGCCGTCTCCATCAAAATTCCCCAACGCCCACGACGGAGCCGTGACGTCGTAGCTCGCGTCGCCCGAGAGCCCGGTGTAATTCGCGATCAGGATGGCGGCATCAAGCGCATCGACGTCGCCGTCCAGATCGGTGTCGCCGGGTGTGGTCAAGGCCGCGTCCGCGACCCACTCATGCAGGTCACGTCGATCGACCGATCCCGATCCATCAAAGTCGAAGCGTTGCTGGAACGGCTGGTCGGCGGTGCCGAAATGCTGCACGATCAGGTCGGCGTCGTCGGGCGTGAGCGCTTGATCGAAATCAAGATCACCGAATACCAGGGGCGCGAGGTCCCAGCCAATGTCATCGAGACCTGCAAGGTCGAGCGTGGTGGCCAGCTTACGCGTGCCTTGGAGGATGTCGGGGTCGAGCGCGGTTTCCTGGGTGATAGGCGGGGTGAGGCTTTCGGGGCCGGTCGTTCCCAGCAGCGTCGAATTCACGAACTCGGCCCAATGCCCGCCGCCGGGTTCCAACGGAACAAAGGCGTTGCCGTTCGCGGCGCGGGCGGCGCTGCCGCGGAATTCGCCGCCGACGGCACCGGTGAACCAACTGGCCGATGTGCCGAGTCCCAACACGTGCGCCATCTCGTGGAGGATGACCGTGTACAGGTCGTTTTCGTCGGGTTGCGGCGCGACGCGATAATCCAGATTCCAATTCGTGTCGGTGGTCACCGAGAGGCGGCCGCCGTAGGGCGCAAACTCGCTCGCAGCGCCGGTGGTCAAGCCCGGCTCGCCGCGGTTGCGGATCTTGTCGAACCACGCGTTGTTTCCCAAAGCGCTCCAGCCACCGGGGCCGGCGATCCCCAGGGTGCCGCCAACGTCGTTGGGCGACAGGTCGTACGCGCCCACGTAGACAATCACCGTATCGGCCGGGACCGACGGGTTCATGATGCGGAAGCCGTCGGGATTGAACGTGGGGTCGTACGGGGCTTCGCCGGTGCCGGGGTGGGAGAGTCGAACTTCCCAGGAATTCACCCCCCCGCCGGGCCGCGGGCCGGGCGTGATGGGGTCCAACGTGTCGGTCAGGATGCGGCTGTAAAAGTCGGCCGCAGCGTCGAGAGTAGCGGCGGCAAGCGGATCATTGAAAAAACCATTGACGTCGTAAGTGGTGTTGATCGATAGCGTCAGACCAGAGACCGGCGAGCCAATCGCAAAAGCGCAAATCAAATAAGCCAGTCGGCGAAACGGCGGTTCTCCGGATCGTGGGACGATCTTTCTCATGGCAAATGTCGGGAAGCTTTTGATCATGCTTCGTCAAATATGAATTATGACATAGTTCTGCGAAATTGCACGATAAAACGAAATCCAGCGAATGGATCGGCAACGAGCTGACATGAGCTCTTCAGCATATGCCGTCGCAGACCTCCTCCCAACAGAAGCACCGGCAACCCATCGCGACGATCATCAAGCCGATCCCGCTGATACGTTCATCGAATCGTGATCTCACTCACTCTCACAAGCGATACGGCTTCTCTATCCATAAAACACAACCGACTCAACCCCTTATGATTCAAATCAACCTTCATCGCGAAGATCGCAATGATCACACACGCCATTTCAAGGAATAAATATCGCTATAGCCAGCAATTAAGATTTCATCTATTCTCAATAATAGAATTACAACTACCAATTAGGGCTGAGAAAATTCAGTTCGACGCAGCCCCTGACCTAATCGACGCCTCTGCGGAGTTCCGTAGGCAATCCGGCACGGCCGGCGCGGGGGCCGGAGCCGGGTTGTGCCGTTGGTTCATGTCCCAAGATGACGTCACGCGAGGCAGCATCATGGTCACGCTCCCCGAATCGCTCACGGCGGAGGTGACGCGCATGCCGCTGAACCAATCTCACTGCAGAGAGCAATGACGCCCCTCGCGAGGGCGAAAGTGTCCGAGCAAGTACCCGAGAGACGAATTTTCCAGAGATTGGCAGAGAAACGCCGACATAAATTTTACTTAGGAATTTCCCTTATCAATTACCAAGTGACCTTCTCGAAAAACAAGCATTGGTACCTCATACGGTCCCAATTTTCCCGATCGATCTACCGGTGATCATACGAAGATTAAGGCCCAGGGGTTGAATCTAAAACGCGGCACATCTCGACTTCGGCCTCATCTGCAAGTTGTTGGTCGGAACTATCAAATCGTTCGATCGCCCAAGCTTTTATTTGATAGCGAAGGTCAAAAGCTGTTGTTTCGCCTCGACACCGAGAACGGACGCATGATTTTGGGTCCGGATTGCCGAGGAAATGTCGCGGTTGCGGCAATTCGTGAAATGTACGTCAACGCTCTCCATCACGAGCGAGGCGAGCCGATGGTGCAGAGACCTCAAAGCGGTCTCATGGGGACGAAATTTCAAGCTCTGATCTCAGATTTCGGCCTCGAAAGCGACATCGTTGATCGCATCAATCAGATCGTCGAGAAGATGGATCAGCCACCACGCCTATTCCCACTACCCTTTGCCCTTGCCGGCTCTGCTGTAATTGCGATAGCGGTCGTTCTGCTGGTTATTACGTGCACTTCATTGGTAACGCCACTTCTGCCAAACCCAAGCAGCCTGGTGCCCGTTCACTTAGAAACATTTCTGGCAACCGACCTCACTCACAACCGCGAACTATCCACCATATCGTTCGATGAAGGCGCTTTAGCCATGGCCGCCCATCCCACGCTGCCAGGTTTCGTGGTTGCCGACAAGCAACGCCGGGTTCTACTCGTTCGCCCTGGCGACGGCAGCGATCTGTTGGCGACGACGGATGCACCGGCCCATTGGGTTCACGTTTCCGCTGACGGAACCGAAGCGGTGGTCTGTGATTGGTCGGGTACCGTCACACTCATTCCCCTCAACAGAAGCGCGCCTGTGACTCGGCATCGCATGAGCAGCACGACGAACTATGCATATGCCTTCGGCCGCGGCGTGATCCTCGCCGTGGACAGCGCGACGCAGAGGGCCATCGTGCTTTCCGGCAGTCTCCCGCTGCCTGAAGACATCTACAATGCCATGCCCGCCACCAGCAGTTCGGAGCTTATTGGCTACGAAAAAATGGTTGGTGGCAACCGATGGGCGTCAATTCGTGATGATCAGGGTCGCACGCTTTTAGGAAGACGGCTTGAGCAGTCTCAGCAACTCCGATCGTTCGACTTTTCCGAAGACAGAAGCCGTGCGCTTCTGTATCTCAGCGACGGGACACTCGCTTTCTATGCCAAGGACAACGGAACGATGGTCGCGAAGAAAACCCGCGCACTCGGTGGCGACCACAGCGCAGCTCCCTTTGTGCAAATTGCGCCGGCCGGCGACGTGGGATGGGTCGCGGGTCGAGGCAAACTCACCGAGTGGAGTTTGGACGATCTTGAGCCCGGACCGTATGCGGCCATCCCACTGGAAACTGCCGACGCTCTCAATGCTTATCGCGTGCAAACAACTCGAGGCGAGTCGATTCTTCTAGGCAACCTTGACATCGCGGCGGTGTGGAGATGACCCGAAGCGCGTTCACGTTGATTGAACTTCTGGTCGTCGTCGCTATCGTCGCCGTCCTTGTCTCTGTGCTGCTTCCGACCCTACGTTCGGCCAGAGGGGCGGCTCGAGATTTGACATGTGCAGCGAGGCTCGGGCAGATGTCAGAGGCGTGGACGGCTTCGGTCCTTGCCAACGGAAGGCGCCTACCCAACACCGTTAGTCCGGGAGCCAACGGCCGATGGGATTACCAAATCTTGTCGACCATGGGACTTCCCGCGAACGCCCAAGATGTCAAGCTGACCTGCCCCGCGGTTGTCTCTCGGTACGGCCCCAACTTACTTTTGGCCGGCTGGACCCACTACGGGGCCAACGTGAGATGGAATGCGGGCGACGAGCCCGGAGCCAACGAAGACCAACCGCTCGCGGACGTCACACAGCCGTCGCAATATCCGGTCATCGCGGACACCCACGTCAATGAAACCCTGACGATCCCTTTGATTTACGATGAAGTCGGTATCCGCCCAGACCAGCTATGGCGCCTGGGCTTCCGACATCAGGGCGGCAAGGCCAACGCCGCCTTCGCCGACGGGCATGTGACCGCTATTGGAACCGAAGTGCTCAACGGTCCGTACGACCGCAACGGAGTGCCGTGGTTTTTTCTGAACGCCGACGCCAGCGTGCTGCAACGCATAGCCCGAGCAATGGGGCCAACAGTGCCGGCTCGGGCACCGTGGGGGTCGCTCTGATGCGAGTTGGGCCAGAAATGATCATGTCAAGATCAAACCGGATCAGATTTAGTGTTTTCACCGTAGCATTGATGGTCGCTATTTGGTTCATCTCTCCCGACACCGATGAATCAAGCGTCTCGCCAAGCGTCGGCAGCGGTACTTCGTTGAATCTGCCGCCATCTTCCAAAACCAGCTTCATCCCCACCCATGGGACGCCGGTTCCGTTGAGCACGGAAAGCCGAACGGTCGCCGTCTGCACCCCCGACTCGATGGGGATCAAGTCAATCAAGCTCGCGCCCGTTTCGGACGTGAAGATCTGCACGAACGCCGGATCGGTCGTCACGTCGATAATCGTGCCTAGGCTATCTCCACTAACCTGTACTTTAGAGAACTGGGCTGCATGTACGTGAAGCCCAACCACTAACGAAATGATCATCGAGAAAAAGATTTTCAAAATCGCCCTCACAGATAAGAATCAGTTCTAACGTTAGTGCTGATATACTTCGAAAGCAACGCCCTTTTGAAAGCTCCTCCAATGTCGCTAACCATCACTTTCTCTGGCCCCTCCCCCGCCACCAACACGGTCAATGAGATCGCCTCGTCCGGGATCTATACCGGGGGCTCTCCAGATTTCACGGCAGCAACTGTGGTGAAATCCGGGGTCGATTACACCATCGTGGTGAATAACTTCGGAGGCGTTGGCGGCTGGCCTGGCTCGTTTGTGATGTCCAAGGCCGATGGCGACCCAGCAAACCCGCTCGGCAGTTATGAGGGCGGGGACGGCATGGCAGTGGTGAGCGACTAGCACGCACTGTTAGATCAACAATTGAGTGCTCTTCAAAGGTCGCCGGAAGTCTGTGACTTGGCCTGTTTCATTTTCCACTTGCCATGAAAGCTAAGGGTTGAGGCGCTACGACCGGCACAGAGAAGAAAAGAAGTTCCGGCCGGAAAGCTCGCCTGATGCTTCTTGGGGGACTTCGGAGTTCACAGTTCAACGCGGCTGTCTCGCCATGCACCCCGTCCGCTCGTCCATGATCTTGTCGTCGGCCTGCCGTTTGGATGCATATCGATAGAGCAGCCCGTGCTCGGCATGAAGCCACCAGTGGTGGCAATGGACGCCGTCGCGAAGGCCAAAGTCACGTTCGTTTATGTCGGCGAAGACGTACTGCCGAAGGAACGCGTTGAATGAGCCAAGGAACTCGCCCACAGGCGCAGCGAGGCTGAATCAGTGACGTGCGCATCGATATGCGGAAGGCTAACGCTGGCAAAACATTTCAATGTCTGGAAACAAAAGAAAAACCCTGCAAAATGCAGGGGTTTAGGAAGTGGGCGATACAGGACTTGAACCTGTGACCTTCTCGATGTCAATCGCTAAGAAACGCTCCCATAACGCTTGAAGCAAGCATTATGCGCGGTACGGCGTTTCAGTCAATGCCGAACATTCCACGAAGCGCGGTACGTTGCGCGGTACGCGGAGCGTTGATTGCGTCGCTTGGCTTTCGCGCTGTCACAACTCGCACGTCACGCGAGGGATGCCCCCAGCTTCACGGCCGCTTATGAGCGATCGGAAGTTCGTCCCAACGTGTTGCCCATCTCGGGCTTAGCTTGTCGCTTCGCACGCTCGAAGTTCCGCGCGGCCGCAGGGTCATCGGTGACGCCGAATGGTTTTTCGGTTCTGGTCGCGGTTGATTCGATCCATCGTCGCCATGAACCGCCACCTTCTTCGCTGGCCCCGACGATCGAACCGGCCCGGTCGCTGCGCCGCATCATTATTCAATTACAGGTACCGGCTGCGACATAAAAATACAGAAATTGATTAACGCAGATACAAACGCAATGACAGCCCCCCAATGCCCGATCCAGAACAGTAATGGCCAGCGGTTAATCCATAGCGATTTTAAGACCTTGCCCAAGTCGTGGGTTGCTAGGCGCGCCAGCGAACTGGCAAGCATCTTAAAGCGTACTTTCAGTGCCTTGCTTTTATCAGTAAGTTGCACGCTTGGGTGGCTAAATCCTAGGCACAACCTTACTTGTACATAATAAATATTCACGAATGGGGCGAACTTTAAGCTGAAGCTAGCCGGCAACTGATAGAGGCTTTCGTACGTTTCCAGACGCATCGATTTGTAAAGCAAAGCTGACCTTGCAATGTTGTACATTAATACGAGAAATAGTGTGGTGCATGCCAACATGTCGATGTCTGCCGGGCGCCTAGTCCAGTCACCACCGCCAGTGACTATATAGCGAAAAAAAGTTACCCAAATTGAGGTGGTAATTTCGGCATGACTTGCGTGATTAGAGGCGGTGGCGCTTCTAGCGACAAAAGATATTTGGTGTTGATGTACTAGAAACCATGCGTACGGATAGATAAAAATTACTAGACCCACTATGTGCCCCCACTTCCAGGCACCGCTAAATTGCGCATGCAAATCTGCCACGTGGTTGGTGAGCCGCATAGTTGACCTTTGGGACGTCGACAACCCTCCCATGGTTTCGCCGAGAGATGCAAATGAGGTCCGATCCATTTCGCATTCACGTATGCCGGTGACGTCACGAAAGCTTGTCTGGCTATCAAATTCACATCTATTAAACAAACATTTACTTAGGTTTAGGTTGGAAAATTCAAAACCGCGCAGGTCGCAGCCGATAAATTCAGTAGGGCTAGAAAGCCACTCTGGGGAAATGTTTGGGGCGGCTCGAAATCTGCATGATTGATAGCGAACTAAACCAAAGTAGCCTGCTACCGTGTAGATCTCAGTGCTTGAGAATAGAGTGTTGGCTATAGTTGGCTTTATTTTATCTGAGCGGAGTGTCGACGCAACGAGATCCATGACGTCTCCTCTAGGGTCAGGCAAGTTGGGCGATCTCAGATAAGTTCGGCTGGCTATGATTTCATATGTTTCAACCGCCTTTTGTAAATCGGTGTTAAGTGCACGCCCAGAGTCGCGTGCTGCACAGGCGTAAATCATAGATTCTGCGAGTTCTCGCCAAATCTCACGAACTTCTACTGTGTGTGTTGATACTGCGTAGTCTCCACGCTCGGGGAAAAGAGTGCGAAGTATTTTATCGCGGTTGTTTGCCAAGAACCTTGTGTTGTGCGGCAATTCAAAGGCTTGTTTATTCTCACGGGCTGTGTGCATGCGATGGCTTTCCCGATTAACTGTGCTGGCAACCCCATGCACGCAAAGTTTATCGTTAATAACATGAACTAAAAATGCCAAATAACTTATGCGCTTGCCGCGAATCAGTTCTTTGGGGCGCACTTACCAGATCAAGCGTGTACTCGGGCACGGCGTCCGGGCTCAACCACAGGTACATGTCTATCGGTTCGGTCAGAAACACCAAAATCCACGGGTGGTCGGGTTTCTTGCTGTACATGTTGGCCGCAATGCTCTCGGTCCGACACACCATCATCAATAAGTGATCATTGGTATGGGCGATAGTGGTGACGGAGTTGTCGGCTGGGTAGGTCATCCAAGGTGAGGCCTAGCTAGTGGAGTCTGGCATTCGGTTGGATTGCGGAAACGAGCAGTGCTTCACTCTTCATCTGCAAAACCTCTTGTGAATTCCACCAAAGCCAAGACAGTCTGAACCGCCGATCCACTGTCATAGAAATCAGCGAATGGTTGTTGCTCGGTCCGCCCCGTCTTCTCTCCGAACATCCATCGCGTAAAGTCCATCAACTTTGATGATGCTCGCTCGACTTCTTCAGTGCTAGACAGGTCAAGAATCTCAAGCAACTGCTCGCAGTCCATTTCAGCGGCAGCGCGAGAGAATACACCGGGCTTCCACGCTTCAAAGAAAACACCAACTGCGATTGCGCAGGCGTATTGCCACAGCAGGTTCCCATACACGGCTTGGCCAATGCTCGTACGCAGGCTTGCCGCTCGAAACTCACGCAACGAAAGACCTCGTGCTTGCGACACCAGAGCCAAGTTTCGGTACATACTTCGGAGCGAACCATCTGCCAGCGGATTAGGAAGATGAGGTCGGAGAAAATCACTGTATTTGTCTAGTGACGGCTGCGGGAGATCAAAGTTCAGATCAATGAATCTCCGCAAGTATCCTTCAGCATTCTCAATTGGGAATCCAAGAAGTGATGCCGCTGCGTGCGCGATTTGCTGACGGTCTACCGCCAGAACAAAAATGATGCCTTCGACTGAGAAGAAATGCTTGATGACTTCGATCAGTTCAATCGCAAAGGTCGGTCGGCATCGATCCAGTTCGTCGATGAAGATCACAACGGGTTTTCCATCAGATGAAGCATCGACGAATTCACGCAGTGTGTGTTTGAAGGATTCGAGCGCCCCCTTTGCATTTTGCTGCGCTTCAAGGCGCTGCGATACATACGCGCCAATGACCTTCGAGAGTGCGGTCGCTTCTGGATCGGTCTCGTTATCGATGTCATCGTCAGTCGGCAACTGGACGATACTTTTTGTTGCATGAGCAACCAAAATGCTCGGTGATGCCAGAGCCAGATCCTTTATGAATCGCGATGACTTGAGCAGCAGCTTCTTGGCTCGGCTTGGCCCATCAGTCGAGGACTCAGAAGCAGCGTCTACCTGGCTGAGTAGTTCTCCCATGAAGGCTGACAACGGGTCGCTCGTGAAGTCTTCAGCCCACGCGTTGAACCAATACGTTTGAAATCCTTGATTATTGAGGTGACTCCGCCACTGTTTTCCAAACGTTGTTTTCCCCTGCCCCCATGACGCCGACAGTGTTAAGACGGCAGGTCCGGGTGTCTTCTCGATCAACCGCGTGAGATTGTTGGCGATGTCTTCCCGCTTTAGCGGATCATTGGCGAACGGGCGGTTCGGGTCGAAGGTGAAGTCCTTGAGCGTGAGCAATTCAGTCCTTTCGAGTTTGTGTGTCGCGTGAATACGTAGCTACCTGACCTCGAAGCGTTCAAATCTCAGTCCGTACGCATCGTCCTGCATATGCGCGCGAAACACCTGGCACGACGGGCACCCATCTTTCACACAGTCTTTGATGAATCGGATGTCTTCGTTCCCGATCCGGCACCCCATGTAGATCGCCGCGATTAGGTCGGAAGAGAATGGCACGAAGGGGCTTTCATCCCGCGTGTCGATGATGAATCTGTGTTCTGCCTCGTACTCCCATTCACGCGATTTCGTGGTCATGAGATTCCGTACTGACTCGGCGTCGAAGTTGTAAGGTTCCACAACGGGAAACTCAGACTGATAGCGAACCTCATGAATCTCGCCAAAGAAATCTGCGTGCCCCCAGTGTTTGGCCTGGAACGCGATCGCGATTCCGCGATGGTCCGAAGCGTAGTGTGCCCACATCAGTAGGTTGTCCACGCTGCCACCGAATGACACGAATCCTGCGTTCTCGGATAGCACACGCTTGGCGTTTTCGACACCCGTATCGGCTACAGCCGCTTGAAGTTCCCGTGCCTCCCGCTTCTTCGCGTTCTGCGGTGCATATGGATTGCGAGACTCAGCGATCTGCATCGTCTTGCGAAGGCGCTGCTTCTTCGATGCTTTGAGTGACCATTTCGCCTTGCACTCGAAAGGGTCATTCAATGCTAATGGCGAACTGGCGTACAGGCGATGGTTAACCAAAATGTCACGCACTCGATCGCGCGACGTGTCGTCTCCGAGCGGGCGGTACTTGTAAACGATGGTCTTGCCCGGAACCTTCGGGATCATGCCAGGATTCTACAGGCGTGAAAAACCGCTTGGATCACGCTGTTCCTTGCCGCTTCAGACTGTCCAGGACTGCCGTCCATATCCGACACTGCTCCGCGGTGAAGTGCCACCCCATCAAGCCATCGGCGAGAACCGCGTACTGCGGCGGGAAGCCGCCGCGAGCCATTGACTGGATATCCTCGCGCTGCCCGCTCAGAGTCACAAAACCCTCCTGAGCCAGTTCCCCGCAATGTATTGCGTCTTCCTCTGCTTGAATAGGATCGATCATGTCGAGTTCGACCGCGGCGAGGCTCATGGCGTTCAGGTCATCGATCCCGAGCCAGGGACCGAGCCAAGTCTGAGCATCGTCCGCACCGCCGGCCAGACGATCTGCGGCGCACCACACCTGCGCGAGTAGCCGCGCGAGCGAAATCACTTCATAGGCGGAATGCTCACGAACGGCCGTCGCGTAGTCGGCATTCCGCATGGTGACGTAACACTCCGAGTGCCCGATCACTTCGCAGACTTTCAGTTGTAGCGTGGTCCGCGGCGCCCAGCTTCGGAGTTCGGCAAGGACGGTCTCCAAGAGATTCATGATTTGGCCTTTCGGTCCAGCGCTCGGACGAGTCGCCGTTCGAGTTGGGTTTCGACTTGATCGGCGAGGTGCGCTTCGATGTCATCACCGAATCCGGGCCGACCCGCCAGCAGCCCCACGATCGACGGGCCACGCAGCACCCGGAGCGATCTCCCGGCGGTGCGGATGGCGATGAGGTTCTGCACCGCCGCGGGCGTTCTGGCCCGCGTGTTGGGGATCACGAACGCGCCCGGCCACCGTTCGGTTGAAACGCCTTTGCGGACGCGAACCGATAAGCCGGCGCGGGTGAGCCGATACGGAAAGCTCGACAGTGCGGGCGGCTGATTGCCTGGGTCTTCGTACTGGATCGAGCCTTTCAGTTCACCGCCTGCTGCCGGGGTCTTGACCGTTGTGCGGCGGTTGATGCTGGCGACGTTCAGCACCAGGACGGCCCGCGCCGCGCGGCTCGCGTAGCTCTTGCTCCGTCGCAACGCATCGATCAGCGCTCGCCGACCCTCACGCTGGACCTGCTTCGGTGAGTCCAGGACGCCGCTGAAGTAGCGGTCGAGTTCCTGGCGGGCGATGTTTCGGGACTGCTTACTCATGCCGGCTGTGTGACCTGATTTCGCATCGCGGGGTTCGCGCCGATGATCTCGGCGATGTATGGCGCGAGCATCTGAGCTTCGCGCTGAATCTGACGCTGGTTATCTCCGGTGCGGGTCGCGATGACGGCCGGCATCCCGCCGCCCATACCACCGCCACCGCCGCCGACTTCGCCGCCCCGGTTGAAGAACGCTTGGCCGGCCATCGCCACGGTCGAGACGCCAAGCCCGGCGAACATCGACTTGGGCAGGGCCAGGCGGTTCAACGCCTCGAACACGGCCGGGCCGTAGTGGTCCACGGCGCGACGCCGGTTGACGTACTCGCCGCGGGTCAGCAGCGCAGGAACCGAATCGATGTCCGGGCCGCGGCCGGGGATCAGCGTTCCGGCGTTGGCTCGCACGATGCCACCGCTGTTCAGCGATTGGACCAGTTGCGCGCCGAGGCCGCTGGCGGGTCCGAACCCGAAGATGCCAGCGACGGCGCGGAACGCCGCAAATTTGATGAGCATCCGGCCCAGGTCGCTGAGGACCGAAGCGGCGAACTGGCGGAACGCCTCGCCCGCCGACTTGGTTCGGCTCACCACATCTGCCAGTGCATCGCCGAGTCCACCGATCGAGTCCGCGACGCGAGTACCGAAACGCCGGCCGGCCTGCTCCGCCGAGGCGGACGCCGCGACTTGCTGGTCGAAGCCCGAGCGTGCGGCGCGCAGGCCATCCGCCAGGGAGTCCAAGCGTTCGCGAGCGTCGTCGGCGGCGTCGCCGATGTCCTCGACCGTCTCGCGTACGGCCTCGGCATCGCCGCGGGCCTTCTGGATGGCCTCGGACCCCGCCTCCGCGATGTCGGCGAAGGCGCCGGACACCGCGCCGAAGCCGTCTTGCAAGCGTTCCCGTAGCTCCACGAAGAACCCGAATCTCTGTTCGATTCCATCGAACGCGCCGTCGTCCACGGCCAGGGCTTCCCGGATCGCCTCGCCGAGACTACCGACTTGTTCCTCGGCGCCGACGATGCCTTCGCGGGTGTTTTCGGCCAGGGTCCGCAGATCGGCGACGATCGCCGAGTCCGGCGCGATCTTCGCGAACAGGTCGGCCAAAGCGTCTTGTCCGTCCGCCAGCGCACCGCCGACCGCGTTCAGGATCGGCAGCGCGATGGACTGCTGGACCACGTTCAACAGTACCGGCCCGAGGCGTCGCAGCGTCTCGCCGATCGTGAAGACGAGGGTTTGGGCGAACGCTTCGCCGAGCGCGACCGCTGCATCGACAACGCCGGCGGCGGCTTGGGCGAGGTTGGAACGCAGACGGCGGTTGAGTTCCTGGTCCCCGTCGAACGCCTGGATCGCCGCGCTCAGGACACCGGCGAGGGTTTCGCCGACGCGAGCGATCATCGGAGCGACCCGTTCCAATGCCGAGACCACCCGCGGCCCGGCGACCTCGATCAGCCCGGCGGCCAGTCCACGGGCGGCGAAGGACGCCTTGGTGAGCGCGTCGCTGAGCCGCTCGGCCACGCGGAACGTCTCGGCGTTGGTCAGGGCCGGGGCCAGGGCCTCGGCCTCACGCAGCGTCCGGGCGAGCGCGTCGCCGCCTTGGTTCAGCAACTGGACCAGCGCCGCGCCCTCGGAGTCGAACAGGCCGAAAGCGATGCGGAGCCGGTCGGCCGGCGACTCGACCTTGCCGAACGCTTCGGCCAGGTCGGGCAGCAGATCGGCGAAGCTGCGGATGTTGCCGCGGGCGTCCGTGAGTTGCAGGTTGAGTTCTCGCAGTACGCCCGCTGCCGATCCCCGGCCGGTTCGTACGAACTCCGAGATACGCCGTGTCGCTCGCTGCGCCGCCGTGGCCAGGGTGTTGAACTCGATCCCCGCGAGTTCGCCCGCGACGCTGAGGGCCGCGAGTTCATCGGCGGCGATACCCAACCGTTGGCCACGCTTCGCGATGTCGTCGAGGGAAGCCACCGTTGCCCGCAACGCTTGAGCCAGCCGCCCGCCGATGACCAGCAGCGCGACCGCCGTGAGTGCCGCCTTGAGATTGAAGATGGCACGCACCGCGAAACGGATAGGCGCGGTGACGGCGCCGGCGACCGTGCCCACCGCACGCACGCCGGTTCCGGCCAGGCGAGCGGAGGCTTGGACCTGTCGCAGCGAACGCCCGAGCGTGGACGCTGAACCGTCCGCTTGGTTCATGCCCGTGACGAGCTGCTTGAAGCCCTCGCGGATGGCCTGAAGCTCACGACGGAAGCCCGGCGGGATGGACTGCTGGATCGCAGCGGTCAGGGTAAATTTTCGGTCCTGGACCTTCGGCATGAATCATCCCTTGCGTTGGGGCCGCACCGTCTGGCGAATACTCGCGCTCAGGGCGGCATCAAAAGCTCGGATCGCCGGCGAGGATGCATCAGATCGTGAAACCCGACTGCCGCGGTTGCCTCGGCGTGTGGGCGTCTTGCCGCCGTGCCGACCACGCACCGCATTCGCGAGCGCCGCATCGAAGTACGCTTCCGGCCCGAGCTTCTCTCGGAGCCGATCGATCGCGCTGGCGGCGAACTTGTAGTCGTAGGCCGCAACATCCCATGCCATCGCTTGCGGCGTCGCAGACTCGGACGTTGGTTCGACGATCGCATCGGCGAAGCGTTGGGCAACGGCTTCTTCGGCGGTCATCCACGTTTCCGCGTCGAGCATCCGCTCGATCTCGGCGATCGGTTTTCCGGTCTTGTCGGCGAAGGCTCGGGCGATCGAGCCATCAACCCGGCGGAGCGCTTCGATCGACTTCTGGTGAGCCGCACCG
Source organism: Planctomycetota bacterium (assembly GCA_039030755.1). Taxonomy (GTDB): domain Bacteria; phylum Planctomycetota; class Phycisphaerae; order Phycisphaerales; family Phycisphaeraceae; genus CAZIXN01. The sequence continues at coordinate 17,363 of JBCCDN010000002.1, forward strand.
TTCCCGGCCGTCAGTGCCGATGCGCGGTGGATCATCAGCAAGCTGGTCGAGGCCATCGCGACGGTCGTACCGCCCATTGCCAGGACCGCGGCTGCGCTCGCCGCGAGTCCGTCGATGACGACTTCGATCCTCGCGGGGTGCTGCTTGAGTTGCTGGTAGATGGAGAGGCCGGCAAACGCGCTGCCGCCTGGTGAGTTCACCAGGACCTTTATCAAGGGTTCATCCCGCATCGCGGTCAACTGCGTGCGAACGGTGCCGGCGTCGAATTCGTCGCCGACAGGCCCGTCGAGAAAGAGTTCATTCGCCATGCGTGGCCCCTTCGATGTGAGCGAGCGAGCGAATCGCGTCGCGCAAATGGGTAAGAAAAGCTTCGACGTGTCGCCCGGCTTTGTCTTCAGGCTTCTTGATAGTTTCGGTGACGGGCACGCCATCGACGATGGTGAGCCACGGGTGGATCAGCATGATGCCGCCGTGAAGAATCTGCTCGCGCGCTGCGTTGGCCAAGTCGATCCTGCGAGATATCGCGCCGTCATCTCCCTCGACTGCCGTAGCACGATCAAAAGCGCCCTCCACCGCAGAACGCAGGGCGACGAGCGCGGCGTTTCGCCGATCGCGTTTCGCGATGAGTTGTTCGGCATCGGCCTGGCTTACGCTCTTGGCTTCGGCAATCAGGGCATCGACGGCTTCGACCTGGCTGCGGAAGACTGAATACGACGGCAGCGTCATGTTCGCGAGTTCACGCATTGCGATGTACTCGTGGATTTCGTCTTGGCCGACTTGATTCTCGGGCATCCGAGCGATCTCGACGGCACGCTTGACCGCCGAGTCGTCGCGCCGATTCATGGATACACGGATTTCGTCTTCGAGTTGGGCGGTGCGATTCATGGCGTCATTTTCCTAGCGCCGCGTTGGCGGAGGTCCGTGGGGCGGAACTTGGACGAAAATTTTCACACGATGCTGAGGCGAAACCGAGCGCCGCATCCCGTGCAGGTCGCGTAGGCGTCTCGACGATCCTCCGACGTTGACACGCGATCCAGCTTCAACGCAGTCGAGTCGCACTCGGGACACCGCGGCAGACATGCCACGACGTATCGCAGCCGACGCCGGCCTTCCGGCGGGATCACGATTTGGCCGCGTAGGTGCCGCGCATGTTGATGCGGATTGAGCGTCACGGGGTCACAAAGAAAGTTTGGTGCGAAAAACTGCGGCTACGACACCGCAACGCCGGCATCACCCCCGAGAGAGGACCCGCTGCCTCGCCTCTGCGTTCTCACGCTTGCCGCCCGTCGCCTCAGTCGCAGGGTTGCGTCCGTTGAGCGGCGGCAACTCCGTGTAGCCGCGGGCACGGAGTTCGAGGCCCAGCAGTTCGGCGATGCGTTGGTCGCTGGACCGATCCCGCGCCTGCACAGCATCGGCTTCGGCGAGCAAGTCAGCCGCGAGTCGCCGTAGCCGCGCGGCGTACTGGTTCGCGCTGCGGGCTTGCGTGGGGGTCACGCTGAGTTCCTTTCCGCGTGGCGGCGGTTGGGCCGTGTCTCGGCGTCGGCACGAGCCAGGCGGAGCAACTCGAGCGCAGGCACGCCAAGCTCGATGAGTCGCGCGCGAATGAAGTCGAAGGCCGAAGGATCCTTGGCGGCGATCGCCAGGAGTTCGTTCCCGATGGCAATGGTTTGTCGGCGTCGCTTCCGCGGTGCTGATTCGCAAAGTCGGCGGTATCGATTGCGGAGTCGCGTCACGGCGCCGTTTACCTGTCGGTTGGTCATGCTCATGCCTGCGCTTCCTCCCAGGCCAAATGCCCGCTTTGCATGAGACATCGCCGCGTCGGAACGCCTGCGTCCTCGATGTCGCGGAACGCTTTGTCGCAGCGCTCCGCGGGCAGGCGTTCGTACAGGTCGAACAGCCGCCATCCGTTGATCCGCAAGACTTCGGCCGGCGTGAGGTCGCCGGGGTCGTGATGCAGTCGGACGATGGCTCGGCAGCGAACCCAGGTTTCGGTTTCCGTGTATTGCATCGCCTTTGCTCCAATGCGAGTTCACGAACCGAGAACGTCGGCGAGGACAGCGGCTTCGATCGCCGCTGCCTTGGTTGCCGCGTCCGTGGCGTCGGTGGCGGTCAACATCGACCCGGCCGCGATCATGCGGGCGGCGATGATGTCGGCGAGCATCCGCGCTCGGTCGGTGGGTACGACGCCACCGGCGAGGCGGTCGTCGTGAAAGGTCGAGGTGGCTCGGATGAGGGATTCGAGTTCTTGGGCGTTCATGTGAAATTCCTTGCCGCTTTGCGGCGGTTGAGCCGGCGACGTGCCGGCGGTGGTCAACCCGTACAGCGTGCGCGGGCGAGTTTCGCCATCGCGATCGCGAGGTCGAGGCATTGATCGGGCGGACGATCGCCCCATGCGCCTCGCTCGGCTGGCGTCGCCCGGTCCCGGGCTAGCAACGCCAGTTCGTCAAAGTTCTCAACGGTGCGCAAGACTCGCCATGCAGTTGCTTCCGCTTCGCGACGGCTGGCGATTTCCTCCGCTGATGCGGCGACGGCGGGAATGCGAGCTTCGCGTTCAGCCCGCTTTCGGCGGTGTTTCGCGATTCGCTCAGCGGCCTCATCCTCGATGACACGAACGAGAAGCCCGGCATGGTTTCGCGCTGGCCTGACCTTAACGTCTGACCAAAGTTCGGGCATGACTAACTCGATGCCGTCGATGGCGAGAATGCTCGCACGCTTGGTCGCTCCGACGCCCGCCTCGTCGAGAACGGCTTCAACTCTCTCACGGGCGTCCCGCTCGGATTTGTTGAGGCGTGAATCCGCCGCCGCCTTGCTGCTGGATTTCTGGACTGGTGATAGACCGACATTCTGCGTGTCTGCTGCGCGAAGGCTGTTTGTCTGATGCACGCGTCGATTTGTCGGTTGCTGCTCGTGAGCATCGGACCCGCTAGGCGTCGGGTACTCGTAGGCTGCATCGGACGTGCTGGGTGTCGGATGCTCAGGTTCTGCAACCGACGCACAGGGTGTCGGGTGCACCGCTATCTGGTAAACGCTCGACCCGTGCTGGTTGCCTCGTCGAAGTACGCTGAGAACTCCGGCGGACCGCCAATACCTCACAGCGCGTTCGACGGTTTTGGTCGAGCATCTCGCACGCATTGCGGCACGTTTCGTGCCGATTTGAGATACACCCGCTTCGCTTGCCGCGTTTGCGATGGCAAGCAGCGAATCGCGTTCGCCTTTCGACGCCTCGAACCAACAGTCTGCGTAGTAGATCCACCGCGGCAAAGCGATAAAGCCCAGAGGGAAATCCTCCGCGGAATGGTCGGGGGATGCGGCCTGCATCACAAGCCTTCCGCCGCGAGTTCAGCTTCGAGGTCTGCCTGATCGTCCGCCCACGCATCTTCGTCCATCTCTCGCGAGGCTTCGAGGCCAGCGTCGATTCGTTGCAACTCCGACACAAACCATTCAACTGCTTCGCGCGTCGTGAGTCGCTTGCCTCCAAGGCGCAGCGATGGCAAACGAACACCACGCGTACCTCTTGTCATGTATCGGCTACATGTTGGGAAACTTACGCCGAGTAGCTGCGCGGCTTGGCGTTGCGTGAGCTTCGGATCATCGAGCCCGATTTCTGGCGTTTCACTCATGCCAAAAGGATGTGGTGACGCCGAACTTTTTGTGGGGGATTAGTGATGGATCAGTGTCGGTTTTTGGGGACGTATCCCCCGCGTGAGCCCAATCGCTGAATGAGTCCCATACCTATGAGTATTGGAAGATGATCGTGAACCGTGCTGCGATCGCACCCGGCGCGTTCAGCAATCGCTTGTTGCTTAGCAGCAGCCCCAGTACGTTCAAACAGTTCACAAACAGCTTGATGAATGTCTTTTTGTGTTTTCGTCAATGCATGGCTCGTCTTTGAGCTTTGCGGCTCCATCTGACGATGAATCCTGCGATACTCGATCCAGACCCGCTTTATGGCCGTCCGCATTGCATTCCGCGTGACACCCAACGGAATGTAAGCATCGTCACCACCAACCGACATCAGGTGCTCTAAGTGCCAGTTCGCAGACCTCGGATTCGGGATGCTCCGCATCGCATCGTGGAGAGGTCGCGTATCGATGTCGTGCCAAAGCTCCCACTCTTCGAGTGCGTCGCGTACCTGCTTCCAACGAAATAGCCAGGCGTCTAGGGCCTTCCAATCAACTTGATCGGGTTCCGCGGGAAGCACGTCCGACCAAGTGCGGCCAAGCCCATCAAGCTCTCCGAGAACATCGGGAACCATCACAGTCGTTTGTCGTTCCATGCTGCCACCTTTCAAAACTCGGCCCGCCGGATCGATCGGCCAAGGTGGGAGACCAATCGATCCGGCGACGGCGGGAGCTACCCGTCTGGCCGATGCACGAATTCTAAGCCGACGCCAACTGGGCGCCGACAGTCATCAACCCAGCTTCAGAGCGATCTCGTTCAGCCGGGCGACATCACGCTCGGCGTAGACGGCATCGGTCATGCGGGCCGAGGCGTGGCCCGCCTGGATCGCCGCCGCTTCCAGCCCCATCGCCCGGCGTGTCTCGGTCGCGGCCAAGTGCCGCAACTGGTGCGGCGTCCAGCGATGATCGCGGTGCCACCGCTCTACCTTGGGCCAGCGACGGCCGAGGCGTCGGCGCCACTCCGCGGCGGTTTCCCAACGCTCGTGCTTTCGACCAGGTGCCGGAACGCGCTGTCGGGCCAGTTCCTCGGGCAGCGGGAACGCGAGTTCACATGCCCGCGCGATGGCGCGGCCGTAGCTCGCCGCGTCGTACTTCGGCTGGACGGATCTCGCCCCGGCCTTTCCGTCCTGTTCGCGTGGGTCGAACACGAACGCATCGATGGGCCGACCTGCCAACCTCGCGCCCACGATGGCCTGTGCTTTCGGGCCGAGGGCGATCATTCGCGACTTGCCGAGGCGTTCGGTCTTGTGGTGGGTCGGGGAGTAGTGCCAGACCGGGCCGGTCATGTCCAAGTCCACGGGACGCATGATGAACAGTTCGCCACCCCGCGCGGCGGTCAGCAGTTGCAGCCGGACTAGATCGGCCACGACGGGCGGTAAGTACGGGATCGTGGCTTCGACCTCGGATCGGATCGCCGGGCGGACCTTCGTACCCTCACGGACGCCCGCCTCGCCCCGGTCGAGCTTGGGCAGGGCTTGCAGGGCCGTGAGTTGGTCCGCCGCGACCCGCTCGCGGGCGACGCCCCAGCGGAAGCAACGCACGATCGCGGCCGTCCGGTCGTCGCAGGTCTTGCGGGTCCAGCCACGCCCGATGAACTCGTGGCGAAGCTGTTCGAGCTTCAGCGGCCCGAACGATTCGATAGGCCATCCGCCGGCGAACCGCCGCAGTTCCCGGAGCGCCCGCCGAACGTTGTCGCCGGAATTGCGGAGTTTCCCGTCGGGGTCGGTGTACTTGTGCTTGATGGCCTGCCAGTGGTCCAGGACCAGCGAAGCGATCGCGTCTTGCTTTGTCGCCGGTGCCGAGGGTCGAGCGGTTCGGCGTGGCGCATCCACCACGCGACCGCCGCGCTCGAACTTCTCGATCGTCTCGGAGTACCGCCGGCGGCTGGCGGTGGTGCCGTAGTCGCCGAGGTAGACATCCCGGCGATGGCCGGTCTGGGCGTCGGTGAGAGTGACGACGGCGACCGTCCGTCCGCTCTTGAGGTCGCGGCGTCGGTAAGCGGGAACACGGGGTTGATGAGGCATGGGCGCTACTCCATTTGGCTGAAGCGCGGTACGTACCGCGCGATTTCAGCGTTATGGGCTAGCACCCTCAACGAGGGGTGAACATCCTTAGCGGTGTTCCTAGCAATACTTAGGAAAGTGGGCGATACAGGACTTGAACCTGTGACCTTCTCGATGTCAACGAGACGCGCTAGCCAACTGCGCCAATCGCCCCAGGAGCCGTCGTTTTGTCGGCGAATCAAATCATACCCAACCAAACCTGCAAGGCAAACCGCAGTCTTCCCAGACCAATTCCACAACGCGAGAATTACGCAAGCCGACGCGTCCTTCGGTGGATGGTTCAACCTCGGGCTACTTCAAGCATAGACCTACCAAGCCTCGCTCGGGTTCACCGGCTAGCACGGGAAACGCCTTGGCCACGATGTGTACGGCAAGCTGACCGCGTTCCGGGAATCGTCGCGTCGCGTTTGGCGTGTGCTCGCCGCGGCTATCTTTTCAGACAACGCAAGCGGCACGTCGCGCAGCGAGGGACGGGCGGAGTTGACCAGCCGCTGGCGATCGCCCGAGTCGCCGTGCTTTTTATCCGGTACGGGCCGATACCAATACAACCGTTTCCAGGCGTGGCAAGATCGCCTCGGTACGTACGCAGGACTCGGCAACACGCTCGAAGTCGCCGAAGGTTTCGAGTTCACCACCGAAGCAGGGATCCGCGCCAGCGACGAATACGGCAGGGGGGATGCGTGGACGCCCGAAGCGGTGTTTGCGGCCAACGGCTTTGCTTGGTCGCTTTCTCCCCGTCAAAGCTTGAGTGTCAATAGTCGGTTTTCCCCCGACCTCCGTGATGCCGAACGGTATCGCATCGAAGCCGAGGCAGACGGGTCACTGACGATCGACACGAAGACGAAAACCTATTCACTCTCAACATCCGTCAGCCGTACGAGTCTTTGACGGCATCAGCAATCCAAAGCAACCTCAAGTATTTCGCGGGGCTTCAATTGTCGTTCGAAGTTTTGGGTTTCCGACGATACCGAATGAAAAGGCCCGGCGTCACTCGACGCCGGACCTTGGATGGGACACATGATTTACGAATCAAGTCGGTGAGATGTTGATCAAGCGGTACGGCGACGACGCATGGCCAAGCCCGCAAGACCGAGCCCTAGCATGGCCACGCTCGGCTCGGGAACGATCGACTCGAAACCGGCGAAACTCGGCGCGGCGGTGCCACCCCAGTTGTTCAGGATGATGTTCAAGTCGCCCTGTTCCACCTGACCCGAAGCGTCGTAGTCGCCGCCCGAGTAGCCGGCATCCAGGGCTCCCCAATTGTTAAGGACCGCGTTGAGGTCCGCCTGCTCGATATTGCCCGACAAGTCGACGTCGCCGTACACGGTGTCCAGCACTTCAACAACGACTTCCTGGATATCGGCGAGATTGATGACGCCGTCGCCGGTCATGTCGGCCGAGAAGTCGACGCGTTCGCCGTCGACGAGCACCTTGCCGGCGACTTCGTCGAGGTTGGCCCATTCGACGCCGTCGGTGCCGTCCTGGTCGAGGCCGACGAATTGGGCGTAGACGTAGTCCACGTCGGTGAGGTCGATGACGCCGTCGGCACCGTTGGGGGCCCAGCCGGCGGCTTCGAAGTCGCTGCCGGCGATGTCGGCACGACTGTCGCCGTCGTCGTAGGTCGAGAGCGTGTTCGCGGCATCGAAGCCGGTGCCGAAGAAGTTGCCGCCGAATTCAGCGTCGACGGCGGTGAAGTTGGCCTTGCGGTCGACGAAGCCCGAGGCCGAGCCCTGGGCGAAGAGGCCGTCGGCACCGTAACGAACGTCCTCAATATCGAAGCTGCCGTCGTTGTTGAAGTCGCCGATGATTTCGAGCGACTGCTTGGCTTTGTTGCCGGTGAGCACGGTGCGGTCGCCGGCGTTGGAAGCGACCCAAGCCTGAACCATGTCGTCGACGTCGTCGACGTCGCGGTCGAGGTCGCCGTCGAAGTCGCCGGCGATGGCGTTGGCGTCACCGATGGCGGTGCTGGCGAGAAGGTCGATGCCGTAGGCGATGGCGGTGCCGTCGTTGGCGACGTAGTTGGCGGTGAGGCCGTCGCTGTAGGTGCCGGTGTTATCGCGGAAGGGGACCTTGCCGTAGTCGCCGCCGTAGCTGGGCTCGATGATTTGCTCGGGCAGGACGCTGGCACCCTGGAGGAGCGGGTTGGTCGGGCCGTTGACGAAGACGGCGGGGTTGTCGCCGTTGGTCACCGAGTCGGCCGCGGGGGCGAGCGCGAAGCTGGAAGCGAGGGCTTCGCCAGGGGTGCCCTGGTTGTCCGGGTCGGCGGGCAGCGCGGAGAAGGCCTGGATGGAGCGTTCGAGGTTGCGGATGTAGAGCGCGGCATAAGGGTCGGCCATCGGGGCGTCGCCGGCTTCCAGACCTCCAACCACGGGCGAGTTCACGGTGTCGGCGGCCGAGGTGTCGTACTCGGCAAAGACCTTCTCGCCAGTTTGAGCGTTGGCCGCATCATCGAAACGGGCCACGCCGTCGGCGTCGACGATGATCGTGCCAGCGAAGGGGTTGCCGATGGTCGAGAGGGTTTGGATCGCGCCGATCTGCCAGCCGGTGTTGGGGTCGGCGTTGAAGACGACATTGTTCTCGGCGAAGGTTTCGCCGTTGCGGGTCATGATCGGGCGGACGAAGCTGGTGCCGTCCCAGGCCGGCGAACCGTCATCGGTCGTGGTGTCCAGGTCGTTGGCGACGTTGAGGATTTCGTATTCGTTCTGGGTGGAGTCGGTGCCGGCGTTGCCGACGATGCCTTGGTAACCCACGCCCAGGCGGGTCATCTCCACGGCGAGCTCCATGCGGGACGAGGATTGCTTCTGGTTGGGGATGTAGTCGGGGCCGGGCGAGTCGAGGTTGCTGGCGGAGGAGCGGGTGCTGGACCCGCGGTTGAGCGAGCCGACGTTGTCGCCGGCGCCCCAGGAGGGGTCGACGCCGATGGAGTTCATCGCGCCGTTGCGGGTACCCGAGCCGGAGTCGCGGGTGATGGCGATGAGGTTTTCGCCGTTGGCCATGCGGCCCGAGACGAACAAGTGAGCAAGTTCGGATTTGGTGACGTTGCCGGCATCAGCGGCGGTGCTCTCGGCGGCTCCGGCGTTGGCGATGAAGGCGATGGGCGACAGGGCGATGGGCGTCTGGTAGATGCGGGTCGGACCCTGATTACTACCGTCGAACGTGAGCGCGGTGGTTCCGGGGCTGGCCGCCGAGGGGGCGAGCGTTTGCAGATCGTTGTTGAAGCCGCCGGCTTGTTCGGGGATGGCGTTGGTCTTGAACACGGGGTTGGAGAGCTGGGCGTTGGTGCCGTAGCCGGCGGTGGGGACGCCGCCGGTGGTGGGCGAGGCGTTCCAGATGCCGGTGCCGGGGTTTTGCACGGCCCAGCCGGCGGGTACGTCGGTGGTGGAGATGTCGACGACCGCGGGTCCGCGGAAGGTCGCGACCGAGCCGCCGACGTCGGCGCCGTTGACGACGTTGGGAGCGCCGCCGTTGGCGTCGTTGAGGGCGGTGAAGCTTGCGCCCGGGCCGTTCACCGAGCCGAAGTCCACGAGTTCCTGGAAGCCGTTGCCCGAGCCAATGGCGCGGTATTGCTGTTGGAACTGATTGCCGTTGGAACCGGTGGGGCCAACGAGGTTGTCAAAGGTGAGTGCGGCGAAGTTGGTGATCAGGCCGTCGTTGTCGGCATCGATGAAGTCGGACGTGTTGGCGGGCGAAAGGAAGTACGGCTCAAAGAGCGTCGCGCCGGAGATGGTGACTTCAAGGTCCTGGGCCACCACGGCGGACGCCGGGACCAGGCAAGCGGCGGCGAGTAGCGAGGCCGTCGTGAATCGGGACAGAGGCATATCGGCGGTCATGATCAATTCCTCCAAGCTGGAAGCGAGGCGAGTCCGGAACTCCGGCACCACGCGGTGCCGGGTGAAAAGGCCCGCGACGCCGGTGGACGTCGCGGGCAAGATGCGGGTCAGTCGTTGTTGGCGTTCTTCACGTCGTTGGTGCCGGTGACGCCATAAAAGCGTTGCCCCCACTGATTGAGGTCAATCGAATCCCAAGGCGTCTGTCGCGCGACGTGGCCATCGGCGAAGGTGAAGTTGGCGAGTCCTTCCTGGCCGGGTTGGCTGCCGCCGCCGGCGTGGTGGCGGCCGATCGCGTTGATGTCGTCCGAAGCGAGTCGGCCGTAGCCTTGCCCGCCCAACAACAGGTCTTTGCTCACGAAGCCGTAGTCCGCGGTGGCCTTGGCGACATTGAAGTAAGGCTGCGTCGAATTTTTGGAAAGAAAGTTGCGGCCTGCCGAGGCGTCGAGGATGCCGCTGATCGAGCGGTGACTCTTTGAGGTGTTACTACCCACGCCGTCCGCAGCAACGCCCTCCCATTCGGCGATTTCGGTCAGCAAAATCTCTTCGGAGGGTCCGCGTAGTTCCGACGCCCGGACAATGCGATTCTGCCGCTGCTCGGAAAAATCGGAGAATTTGTTGCGGGGCATGATCGCCTCGTTGGCCAGGAACGCGAGGGCTCCGACCTGACGATCAACAATGCCCGGCCGCTCCGCGGTGTACGGATCGAACTGATCTTCATCCCGCATATTCGTTGGTGGGACGCCACCACGTTCCAGCGTTGGGCAGGTGAATGCGGCCGAATCGATCGAGCCCGATGTAAACAGGAAGTAGGACCAGTGGGCGTAGCCGTTATTGGGATTGCTGCCCTGCTGGGCGGCGAGACGCCAATTGATCGACGTGGTGCCTTCTCCGTCCCACGGGGTGTTGGGGTACACGTATGACGGGGGGATGTAGTCGTTGTTCTCGGCGGAGTAGGCCGCGACCGCGATGCCGACCTGACGTTGGTTCGCGCCGCACTGGATGGCTTGGGCGGTCCCACGAGCGGCACCCAGTGCGGGCAGCAGAATCCCGATCAGGAGCGCGATGATTGAGATGACCACGAGTAGCTCGATGAGCGTGAAAGCGTCACTCGCTCGCTTGTAATGCGAAGATCTCGATACAAAAGTTTGTCTTGACAAGGACATTCACGGACTCCGTTCGGGGTGAGACGGAATGATGAACACCCCAAGTCGGTTTTGTGTTTGTCCCGCGTGAAAGCTTCAAGACCTTTTCGTGAGGCGATGCGGTCATCAACGCGCAGCCAACTGCTCCATATCGATGGCGTAATCACTTTATGAGTGCTTCGGCATATCGGGCTTGAGGGTGTAACCCATGCCCCGGACCGTGTGTATCTGCGCCTTTGCCACGCCGAGCCGGCGCCGTAACAGATACATGTGGTTTTTAAGCGCGGCGGGCGTGCACTTGGCCTTGGCCGTGCCGGGTTGACGCGAAAGCTTTTCAGCGATTTGATCCGAGGTGTGAACCCATCCCGGGCGACGCGCGAGCGCTTGAAGAATCGTGAATTGAACCAGAGTCAGCTCAACCGGTTCGCCTTCGACGGTGACCTCGTACTTCACCGGATCGAGTTGAATCTTCCCGACAGCCAGCGGCCTTTCGTCCGAATCAGGATCCGGCTTGGAATTGGTCGGCAATCCCCTGCTCGTCATGCTGGGGAGACTAGAAGCCAAACGTCACGGATTTGTTTACGTTCCGCAATCATCGCGCAAGTTGAAATGACAACTCCGTCCGCCGATATTTAAAACACAAGGCAAACTAGCCGAGCGAAGTCGCGTCGAAATTTTATGATCCGGTCAAGCAGATAAACGCCCGGGTATGAAACTGATGGTTTCAGCGCCAGCCACCCAACGCCGCAGACTTTCGTGATTTCGCGAACCAAAGCAGCACCAGCCCCAGCACAAACAATAAGACACTCAGCCATTGCCCGCGCGTGAGTCCCAGCGCGTCGAACCCGATATGGCCATCCGGCTCGCGAAAGCATTCATTCACGATCCGCACGGGCGCATACGTCAAGGCAAACCACGCCGCGGCCACGCCCGGCTTCACCGGTCGGCGATACACAAACGCCACCACCGCAAACACCACGAGTCCTTCGAGGATGGCCGCATAAAGTTGCGAAGGGTGCCTTGCCGGCGTGATCTGCTCGGCCAACGCGATCAAGTCGGTGTCGCCAGCCTGCAAACGCTCGAGTTCGTCACCAGCCAACGTTTCCTGCGGAAAACGCACCGCCCATGCAAATGAAGCGTCCACCGTTCGGCCCCACAATTCGCCGTTGATGAAGTTTGCGATACGTCCCAGGCCGATCCCCAGCGGTGCCGCAAAAGCCATCACGTCAATCAAGTGGAGCGTCGGAAGTTTTTGCCGCCAAGCAAACCACGCGCATCCGAGGAGCCCGCCGATCATTCCGCCGTGCGAGGCCATGCCTCCGTGATTGATGGCAAGCACGCCCCAATAAGGTGGTCCGTCGATCATTCCTAGCAGGCTGCGGTCGTAAAAAAGCACGTACCCCACTCGGCCGCCGATCAGCAGGCCCATGATGCATGCCATCACAAAATCAATGACGTGGTCGGTGGGTAGCGGCGACTTGCCGGACCGCGTGACGCGGCGGATCAAGAGGTAGCCGATGAAAAACGCGAGCAAGTAGGCCGTGCCGTACCAACGCAGCCCGGCGATCGGAAACGAATCCGGGAAAGCCACGACAAACGGATCGAGCGTGTGTAGCCAAGCCGCCAGCGTCGGGGGCGTACTCATCATGCCGTCACCCCCGCCGCGTCGGCCAAACGTTCATAGGTTTCCAACGCGACGCGTTGGCTGCCTAATTCAATGGCCTTGCGTTTTCCGTGGTAATCGCTCCCGCCGGTCGTGAGCAGGCTGAACTGGCAGGCGTATTTTTCGAAGCGGGCCTGGTCGTCGGCTTGGTGGTCGGGGTGCCTTGTTTCGATGCCGTCCAGGCCCATCACTTTCAACGCGGCGACGGCCTGCTCGCACGCTTCGTGGTCGAGCTTGAGTTGCACGGGATGGGCAAGCACCGCGAGGCCACCCGCACCGTGAATCGCATCGATCGTCCGTCGTGCGGTTATGCGATCTCGGCGGACGAAGGCTGCGCCGCCGGGTCCAAGGTATTTCTGAAACGCTTCGTGGATGCTTTTGACGTATCCCCGTTGCATCATCGCTTGCGCGATGTGCGGTCGGCCCACGACGCCGACGGCTTCCGGATCGCCTCCGGCCAGTCTGGCGACTTCCTGCGCTTCGATTTGTACGCCAAGCTGGCTCAGCTTGGCTAAGATCTCGGGGTTTCGCTGATTCCGCGATTCGGATAGCTCTTCACAAAGCGAAGCAAGCCCGCGGGAATCGGCATCGACGAAATACCCCAGTAGGTGCAGCGTCCCGCGCGACACTCCGGTGCCCGTGACATCCGGATCTGCCGACAGTTCAATGCCGGGCACAAACGCGATCCCGGCGGCCTCGGCCGACGCTTGCGCGGCGTGGAGCCCGGCGATGGTGTCGTGGTCGGTCAGCGCAAAAGCCGACAAACCGGCGGCCGCCGCCAAGCCGGCTAGCGCCGCGGGTTGGTCGGTTCCGTCCGAGGCGCTCGAATGCGTATGCAAATCGCAAAAACGTGGGGGGGCAGACACGCGGGCAGCTTACGGATTTCCGGGAACGCCGCGAGCCCGTTTGGAGCAGACGGCGTCCAACCATCGCAGCCGCTTCATCAAAACAAATATCGCAAGCCCAGCGACAGCCCCCATTCGCTCTCGGGACGATCGTCGAGGTCTTGTGCGATCGGCAAGTGCACACTCGCTTCGAACGCCCAATCTTTGCCTTCGTACAGATAGCCGGGCGCGAAGTGCCATGCCGCGTCGCCGTTGGTTTCGTAAAAACTCAACGCTTGAAATTGGACGTAGTGTGAACCGGTGGTGTCGATCGTGTACGAACGAGGAGCGATTCGGTAGAGGTACGACCCGGTCACCATGAGCGCATCGTGGATGGCGTCGCCAAAGCCGGTTGCGGCGGCGTCCCCGTCGTCCGTGGTGAATTTCCATTGAGCTGAAGCGTTGAGCCCGTGTTTCCCGCGGATACGGGTGTAGGCGAGCCCGACGATGGGGTCGAGCGAATCGCTAGAGAACTCGTCGGCACCCAGCGGTAGCTCGGCTCCAAGCTGCACCACCGCCCGCTGCGTGTTGATGCCGGTTTCATCGTTCTGCCATATGCGGTGCTGCATCATGACGCGAGGGTCTTGGAGCCCCAAACCATCGTCGACGCCGACCCGGTCGGCGCTGTCGTCGTTGAAGCGTCGTTTCACGGGCAGGTGAAGCATGAGCGTGAGGTCGCGTCGGAGACCGTAGGCGAGCGTGGTTTCGGCGGTGATCTCTGTGTATTGGCCAAGCCCACCGGCGGCGGCGCTGCGGTCGTCGTCGTAGCGCATGGTGTGAATCAGCTCGCGGACGACCGTGACTTTGAAGCCCGGCTGAACCGCAGCGGGCATGTCGGTGGACTGCTGCGCTCGTGCAGTGTTGTTTCCGATTCCGCAGAATGCGGCGGCTCCCACTAAGAGAGCCGCCGCCGCGAGACCTCGGCGATACACGCAGGGCATCAGTCGATGCGTGGTGGTCATGACGTCAGCCCCCCTTCCGCCAGGTGACCGAGGTGGGCGTAAAGCCGCCGTCGCGGACGGCCTCAGCGAGTGCCCTGGGCGTGGGTTGGTTTTCAGGATCGACCGACACAATGAGTTCGCCCGTGCCCAGGTCGATCGCCACGGCGCGGAAGCCGGGCAGGCGTTCGAGCTGTTTCTCAGCGCTGGAAGCACAAAGCGGGCAGCTCATTCCCCCGGCGACAATCACCGCGGTGTCGGCGTCGTCCGGCGCGGCTTCGAGCGTCATGCAGGAAACGCTCGAATCTGTGCAGGCGCTGCGGTCGCTGCAGTCCGGCTTGCCGCAGCAGTCGCTTGGGCAGCAGCCCGAGCCGGCACCATTTGAGCAGCCCATGCTGGGCGGCGTGGTAGTTCCCGAGCCGGGGGTGGAGCAGGCGGTCAGTGAAAGCGGCAGTAAGCTCATTGCGATCAATATGAGTAAACGTGACATCAATACTCCTTTCGGAAAAGCATGAGTGATGGAGAAGCATCCGCGGGCGGAACGGCCGCGGCGAATGGGAAATTCAGAATTGAGTGGGGTTGGTGCAGCCGAGGATGGGCCGCGTCGCCCAAGCGTTGCAGCAGATTCGGCGTGCCACGATCGGCGATCGCGATCTTGTCAAAGCTGCCAGCGACAAACCCTGGACAGTCGTTGAGATGGACTTGGTGGGCTGAGCCCTGCGTTGGCGGTCTGCAAGTAATCAACGTTTGCTGGTACCGGTGTCCAAGCTTGGGCGGGCAAGGCAGTCGGCAAGTCGATCGAACCGGTGTCGCGGGCCGGCGGCGGCGCGGCGGTGGTGGGCGGAAAGTGCGAAATGGGCTGATCGTTCACCGCACAGCAGCATGACGCGAGGCAGCAATGGCTGTCGCAAGCCGATGCGTCAAACGACATCGGGGAATTCGCCTCGCGAGAATTGAATTCGCTCAGGCACGACGACATTGCCGCGGGGTGAACGCTGAGCAGCGCAATTGCGATAGCCAGAAACCAATGACGCATTGGGTTAGAAACCTTTAGCAAGAGCCATCACGTAAACCCCGTCTCGCGGCGGATGATTCCCTCGGACTCGGTGAATCGTTCACCGCACGATCGATCCATCCGCCGCCAACCACGCGATCTTTATCGTAAATCACCACCGCCTGTCCGGGTGTCACCGCTTCCACCGGCTCATCAAACGCGACTTCGATTTCTGTTGAGCTTGTGGCTCGCCATCTCCCGGCAGCGACGCCGCCGTTGTAGCGCACCTTGACGACGCACGGCGTCCAATCGCTCGGCGGATGGTCGATGAGAAAGTTTGCCTGCCCCGCAACGCAGCCCGAAGACATCAGGTCCTGTTTTCCGCCGACAACAACGGTGTTCGTGATCGGATCGCGATCGACGACATAGATGGGGTAGCCCAACGCGACGCCCACGCCGCGTCGTTGGCCGATTGTGAAGTGTTGGTGCCCGTCGTGCATCCCAAGTTTCTTCCCGGTCGTATCCACCAAGGCGCCCTCTTCGAAGCCGCCTTCGGTACGTCGCGCGACGAGCTTGGCATAATCCTGATCGGGCACAAAACAAATCTCCTGTGAGTCGGGCTTGTTGAACACGGGTAGATCAAAGTCTTCGGCGATCCGGCGAACCTCCAACTTCCGCAAGCCGCCAACGGGTAGCAGCATTTGTGACAGCTTGTGCTTCGGCGTGCCGAACAACACATAGCTCTGGTCTTTGCCGTAATCCAAGCCCTTCCGCAAAGCAAAGCCGTCGGCGTTGCGCGTTACCTGCGCGTAGTGTCCGGACGCCACGAAGTCGCAATCGATGCTCTCGGCGTAGTCGTGCAGCTTGCCGAACTTCAACCAATCGTTGCATCGCACGCAAGGGTTGGGTGTCCGGCCGGCGTTGTACTCGTCGACGAAGTAGTCGATCACGCGGCCGAAGTCCTTTTTGAAATTCATGACGTAAAAAGGGATGCCCAGCATCGCGGCGACCAGCCGGGCGTCTCCCGCGTCGTTGACCGAGCAGCAGCCCTGCTTATGGGCTTTGGGGCTTTTGCACTGCTCTTTGAGCTTTTGAACACTAAGATTGTCGTAGCCGAGCTGCTCGGCCTCGAACGTGTCGTCGCTGCCTAAGCGCATGAAGCAGCCGACCACCTCGTAGCCGTCACGCTGCAAGAGAGCCGCGGCCACGGACGAATCAACCCCGCCGGACATGGCGAGTAGCACTTTTTTCCCGGTTCCGGGTCTCATGGAACGCAGTTTAGCTGCGGTGCGTAAGCCGGATGGTTATGATCCGGATTGACCGAACTCGAACAGGGAACATCACATGAAGTCGCGTTTGCCCTCCACCACCGCCTTACCCGCCCGCTTTTCGACCCGCCGACACTTGATGGCCAGTTGCCTGGGGCTTTCGAGCTTGGCAACGACGGCCCAAGCGGGCGACTTGGTGGCCGCACTCGACGCAGCCCCGACCGGTGCGGAATTCGTGCTGGTCGTTCCGTCGATGCAGGACACGAGCGATGCCGTCGCGGACTTGGCTGAATTGTTCGGTTCGGCCGAGCCCGAGATGCTCGATCTGCTCGGCTCGTTTAAGCAGGAAATGGGCATCTCGGCGGGGCTGGACGACGGCGGCTCGGCCGTGGTCATCATGACCGGCTTGGCCGATGCGATCGCCAACGGCGACGAGCCCGAGCCAATCGTGCTTCTTCCCGTGTCCGACTACGCCGCGTTTGTCGAATCCATCGGCGGATCGGCGGACGGCGTGACCACGGTGATGCTCGAAGGCGATGATGGCTTCGCGAAACAAGTGGGGAACTTCGCAGTGCTGGGTGAGAATCAGGCTGCGATCGAAGCCTACGCCGCGGGACAAGCGGGCGACGCCATGCTCGAACGGGTCGGCACATACGGCGCTAACGATGCGGACGACGCCGCCATGGCGGGGTTTGTGGATGTTGCTGCCCTGCGACCGATCCTTCTGGAGCAAATCGACGTTGCGGTCGAGGCGGCGAAGGAGGATTTCCGCACTTCGATGGACTTCGACGGGGATCAACCGATTTCTGCTGAATCGGTTGAATCGCTAATTGATTCGTACGCGGATCTAGGACGGGTCTTGCTCAATGGCGTTGATGCCGCCGTGTTCAGCTGGAACTCGGACGATGCGGGTATCGACGGGGCTTACGCCTGGAATGTGGTGGAAGGCTCGAAGCTGTCCACGTATCTCACCGGTGAACGGGCCGAATTCGCAAGCCTTCTGAACCAGATGCCCGCCAGCCCTTACATCTTTGCGGTGGCTGCCGATACGACGGCCTTCAATCTGGGCGGCATGTCCACCGACATGATCGACGCGGTCGGCATGGCGTTGGGCGACGAGCCGATGTTTGCGGGGATCATGACAATGGTCCGCGAGTCCATGACGATTTATGAGCAGATGAACGCCGGTGCCCAAGTGTTTTATGCCCCAGACATGGCCGCGATGATGGGCGGCGGTGTGATGAAGACGCTGTCGATCTACGACGTGGACGACACGGACGCTTCGATCGAACTGATCCGCGCCGCGTGGGCGAAAATGCCCGGCCTGATCCCCGAAATGATGGCCCAACTCCCCGACGCCGGGCCGGCCTCCGGGATGGATTTCACCTTCGATTGGACCGAATCGGCATTGACGCTCAACCAAGTGGATGTCCACCAATACGACCTGAAGATGGTGCTGCCCCCCGAGATGATGGCGGAACTCGGCCCGGCCGCGATGATGATGGGCAACGCGGGGACCAGCGGGTACATCGCCGGCGTCGACGGCAAGATCATCATGACAACCGTGCCCGACCCGAACCTGATGCGCGAAGGCCTCGACGCGCTCGAGAACGGCGGCGGGCTCGGCGAAAAGGCCGTGATTCAAGACGCTCGCGGCGAACTCCCCGAGGGTTCGGTGTTGGAGATGTTTGTTTCGCTCGACGGCATTGCCGAAGCGGCCAACCCATTCATGATGATGTTCGCCGGCGGTATGCAACTGGACGTGCCGGAAGACCTGGCCCCGGTTTCGGTGGGCTTGGGACTCGACGGCACCGCGATGGGCGCCAGGGTGGTGATCCCAATGTCGGTGCTCGAATTCGTGCGAGACTCCGCTCAGCAGGCCCAAGAGATGATGCAGCCGGCCGGTGGTGATGGCGGCGGAAACCGGGCTCCGTTCTAATCCCAGGAAATTGGACCACGACTGAAACTCTCCCACGTAGCCCTCATGCGGCAAGGATTCGCCCCGCCACCACGTGTTACGCGCAGCAGACTCGTTCTCTGTGTGCTGTTGTGGTGCCTGATGGGCCAGGCAAGCTACGGTCAGTTGGCTCAGCCCACCGAGGCGACGCGGACAGATTCCCTGCCGCAGTTGGTGGGCTTCGACGTGCCGGTGCCGCATCTCGATGATCTGGATCGCGCGAAAGTCCAACTGGATCGCGTCGTCGAGTTGGGCGTCAATGCGGTGCGCTTTGTGGTGCCGCTCTACCAGCCGCACGCGGGTTCACGCCTGCCGCGTCTCGATCAACGACCCGGACGAGGCCCCACCGACGCCGACCTGCTTTCGCTCATCGAGCACGCTCGCAAGCTCGGGCTCCACACCGTGGTGACGCCGCGTATTGCGTTTACTCGGCCGCAGCGTGACGAGCGCGTCGCGGACATCTCGCCGCCGCAATGGGAGGCGTGGTGGGTTGCTTATGCCCAGGGCGTCACGCACTACGCCCAGCTCAGCGAACGATCCGGAGTGGACGTCTTTGGTTTGGCGGACGGCCTCGACAGTGCACTGGATCCGCTTCAGCATGTTGGGGCGCTGAATCGTTGGGACGCGTTGATTGCCGATGTGCGTGACAGCTTCGCGGGGGCCTTGGTGGTCTGGGCGGCTCCCGAGCGAGCAGCGGTTGTCGCCGATGCGTTGGATCTGGACTGGATCGCGGTGCGACCGCCAGCTCTGGCGATCGAAGAACGAGATCTCAAGTCGGAGTCGCGACGAACCAAAGCCATGGCCCGATATTGGAAGCTCCTCAACCGACAATTGAGAGACGCCCAGGAAGACCAGCATCGGCCCGTCGCGCTCGTGGGGATCGGTCTTCCGGCTCGCCCCGACGGCTGGAGCGGCCTTCCGTATGCTCCGTTCTCCCCCGCGGTGATTGATGAAGAGGTCGCCCACGCTTCGGGCGTCCAGTCTGAGGCGTTGCGTGGATTTCTTTCGGTTTGGCAAGAACACCTACCCGCCCCACCGGGCAGCGGCGATCGCGAATCGTTGGCCGGCGTCTTTCTTGCGGATTGGCGACTTGACCGCGAAGGCGGACCGTTTGATCCAAGTCACGCGATGCAAGGCAAGCCGGCCGAGGCCATTCTTCGCCGATACTTCAGCGGTAATCACCAATAGTCCACGCGAGTCCGCACGATCGCAAGTCACCGATCGCGTCACTTTTCCGCAATGCGGACGGTGGTGCCTTCGATTGTTTCCGTGACGGAGCGCTCGATGGTTTGTCCGTTAGGTAGCGGAATCTTGAGTTCGAGCGTGGTTTTAAGCGTTGCGTATCGGCCCACGGCCTCTTGGCGACTCAGATCGAAAAGCACCTGCTGCGTCGCTTCCGCGTCGGCCAACCTCACACTCACGTCAGGCATGCCCTCGGGCTGCTGCTCGGCCACGGCAGACGGGTCCAACTCAATCCGTTGTGCCTCACCACGGATCACCGCCACGTCCACGCCCTCGATCGTCTCGACGCCGTCCAGCGTGTAACGCCACGACTGCTCAAGGGCCCCGACGTCCATACCAACGATGCCGTAGTTCCAAACAAAGTCGGTCGACCAACCCTCACCAATCGGCAGGGAAACCGGCACCCCGGACAGCACCGCCAACTCGGTCGCTGTTTCCTTGAAGTCGCGTGCGTCGGGCACCATCTCCGCATCGTCCGCCGCATCACGCATCGCTTTGAGGCCTTCAATCTCGGCAATCGTGCCGTCTGAAGCGACCTCGACTTTCAAGGGTTTGCCCGCCATGGCTTTGAGCAGGCCGTGCATTGTTTCGTCATCGCCACGGCTTTTGCGGGTGTCATTCTCAAGCGTTTGGCCGTCAGGAAGCGTCAACGCCGCAGACATCCACTTCAGCGTCATGACACATTGAGCCGATCCGTCGCGATTCACTTTCTCGACTTCCCAGCGGACCCGGCCCTTGCTGCGGATTTCGAAATCGGTATCGATCGTGCGGTCGGGCAGCTGCAGGCTGGACCGCGAATCACGGACGTTGGTGAATTCGAACGTCGCCACCTGCCCGGGCGTCCAGCGTGGCCGGAGCTCAATACCGTTTTCCACGGTTTGTGCATACGCCGGCGTAACAAACACGCTGTACGCCAGCAACAAGCAAACCGCCACGGTGGAGGCCGATGACCGATGGCACGCGGATCGGAACGTTTCGTGAGGCATGAGCGATCCTAGAAAAATTGAAATCACGGGTTCAGGGTATCAACGAGCGATCCGGGGATTGCCCCGCGAAGCTCAACCAGCGGACATCGAATAGTTCCCAGCTATCTCCCGTCGGTCGCCAATGCAACGCCCAACTGCTGAGAATCGGTACGCCCGATTGATCGCGGGTGCGTAGCTCGAGGACGGCCACGCGGTGGTTGATCGGGCCGGTCGTGGGGGTGGAAACGCCCAGCGAAATCACGCGTTGGTCGAGTGTTCGACGATCCGCGATTGATGCGAGCCGGTCTTTCAGCGCTTCCCCGGACATCCAGACCGCGCCGGTGGGGCCAAGCAATCGGACATCTTCCGCCAACGCGGTTTGAATCACCCCCCGGTCCAGCGGAGCGGTCGCCGCGACCAGCGCACGGGTCTGCCGATCAACCTTCTCGTTCGCGGTTTCAACCGCGTAACCCGCCACAAGCACCGCGAACGCAACGATCGTGATCGCCGGCGGCACGGCCCGCAGCTTTGGGTTGACGTTTTGTTGGGATATGACGTAAATCGCTGCGGCCGCGACGGCCAGCAACACCGCGAACGGCCACGGCGATTCAAACACGAAACGCGTGATGAGTTCGGCCATGACCTGACCATACGTCGATTCCGGGGTTTGCGTTCCCTAGGATCGACACGCAAAATCGTGCAGCGGATAGCCGGCGATGCCCGATAACTCATCAATGGGTTTGTCGGTCAGCGATCAGCTATCTCGCAATCTCTCAGCGTTACGGCGAAACAATCCGCTTGCCGCCGAAGCGATCGAGTCGGCCAGTCCACATCCCCTGGATTGGGGGACGGCCCAAACGGGAATGCCGACGGCCCAGATTCGCGTCGCCTCGCAAGGCCGGCCCCTGCCTTTGTCCAGCCGATATGACCCCGAAGCGGAAGCTCGTAAGCTGACCGCTGAACTTGAAGACGAGACCGTGGCTTCGGCCGTGGTCATGGGATTCGGCGTGGGTTACCACGCCCGCTGTGCCGCGAATACCTTGGGACCCGCCGGTGTGCTGGTGATCTTCGAGCCCGACGTCGGTCTGCTTCGGGCGGTGCTCGAGCATGTGGACCATGCCGATTGGATCGGACGGAGTAATGTGTTTGTGTTTGTCGGCTGCGTGGAGCGTTCAGAACTCACCGCTCGGCTCGACACCCAGGCCGCCACGCTCGCGCAAGGGACGCGCCTGATCGCTCACCCGGCCACCCGCCGATTGCACGCTGAAGACCTCGCCCAATTCAGCGGTCACGTCACCGAGCTCCTGGCGTATTGCCGAACCAATCTCGCGACGGCCCTGGTCAACGCGGCGCGGACCTGCCGTAACCTGGCCATGAATCTTCCCGAGTATGTGGCCGGGGCCACGACGGATGAACTCCACCTTGCCGCGGAGGGCCGCATGGCCGTTTGCGTCAGTGCGGGGCCCTCGCTAGTGCGAAATATCCATTTGCTCACCGATCCAAAGTGGCGGTCGCGTATTGTCGTCATCGCCGTGCAGACCGCCCTCAAGCCGCTGCTGGATCGTGGTGTTCGGCCCGACTTCGTCACCGCTTTGGACTACTCGCCGATCTGCTCGCGCTTTTACGAAGACCTCCCGCCTCTGCCCGATGTCACGCTAGTCGCCGAACCCAAGGCCCACCACACCATCCCCGACGCCTTTCCCGGTCCGGTCCGCCTGCTTAAAAACGAGTTTGCCGATCGCGCTATCGCCTCGCTTGCGAGGCAACGCTCAGCGCTCAAGCCTGGCGCGACCGTCGCCCACCTTTCGGTTTATCTAGCGGAACACCTGGGTTGTAATCCAATCACGCTGATTGGTCAGGATTTAGGGTTTTCTGACGGGCTGTATTACATGCCAGGAACCGCGGTGCACCGTGTCTGGGAGCCGGAGCTGTCGCCGATCAACACCATCGAAATGATGGAATGGACACGCATCGCACGGATGCGGGGCACGATCCGAAAACGGGAAGACATCCACGGGCGAACGATCTATTCCGACGAGCAGATGCTGACGTATCTCAAACAGTTCGAGCGCGACTTCAACAAGATGTCTGATGCGGGCCGAACGGTCCTCGATGCCACCGAAGGCGGTATGCCCAAAGCGCACACCCAAGCGACCACGCTTTTGGCCGCGCTCCAGGAACACGCCGGCGACACCCCGCTTGAATTACCCGAGGTTCCCGCCCCGCTCGATGCGGCGCGGCTACGTCAACTCCCGACCGAGCTAGAGGCCCGCGTTGCCGAACTGCGCGAGTTGCGCCAGGTTTGCGTGCAAGCGACCCGTTTGCTGGATGACATGCAGGACGCGATCGAAGACAACCGCGAACTCAACCGTTTGTTTAAAAAGCTCGACCCGCTCAAGACACGCGTCTTCGGCGACCTGCTGCGGGCGTTTGAGCTTGTTCAGCAAGTCAACGTCATCGGGGCATACCACCGTCAACGCAACGACCGTTTGATCGAACGATCCGGCGTCACGGACCACGAGAAGATGGCCCGACAACTCCGACGTGATCGTGACAACCTGAAATGGACCGGCGAGGCCTGTGTGGAAGCACTTGAGATTTTTGAAGACGCGGCGGTCCGAGCCGCAGCGCTGGCTCGTGGCGTAAACGAAAACGCGGCCGCAACGGCGGAATCATCGACGACATCACCACTCGTATCGGCCGCTTGAAGCCTATGAAAGTCGCCGCCCTCCTACCCGTTTCAACCGCCGTGGGTCAGCTCGGTCATCGCCGAAGCGTTGAAGATGACCTGGGAGGCATCTCGGTTTTGAAGCACACGCTTCGGCGCGTGGCGTCGATTCCCAGTATCGATGAAATCATTTTGGTCACTTCGGATCGCGACGCACTGGCAATACCGGATCAAGTGGCGAAGACTCCGGTTTCGTGTTTCGATGCCGGCCGGCAAAGCGATCCCAGCGAAGATCGATGGCGGCGGGTCCGGCGGGCCTGGAGTGTCCACGCTTGGCGTGGTGGCTTCCGGGGTGCGACCGTGTGGGACGAATTGGGGCCGATGCCTGCATTGCATGAAGCCTTGAAGTCCGCGCAGGCGGATGCTTCTTTGCTGGTTGGCGGCGACTGGTGTGTCGTCGATCCCTCCCTTTGCGAAGCATTGATTCGGAGGCATCAAGAAGCCGCCGAAGCGATGCCGCTTTGTTTTTCGCAGGCACCGCCGGGACTTTCGGGCCTGGTGGTCTCGGCGAAACTCCTCGGCGACCTTGCGTCGGCCAACCGCGGTTTCGCCGATCTCTTGGCCTACAGCCCGGCGCGTCCCGCAGTCGACCCCATCAGTCAAGAGTTCAATCTTGCCGTCTCGGCGGGCGTGCGTTCCACCGCTCGGCGTTTCATTTATGACACGCCCGACGCGGTCGCGCGGATTCGAGCGGCCCACGAGTCACTGAGCACCTCCGCGTTTTACGAGGCCGACGCAGAAACTCTCACGTCATGGACACGGCAAGACGAGCTTGCCAATCGTGATGCGCGTTTCGAACACCTGCCGCCGATCTGCGAAGTGGAGCTGACGCCGCGCCGAGTCGCGCACGGCCCCATCACGCCTCAGTATGCGGTGACGTTCGATCGTGGCGACTTTGATCCTCACAGGCTCGATGGATTGTCCGAGTCCCTTCGCGGCCATGCCGTGACGCTTGGCGGGATCGGTGAGCCACTGCTTCATCCACAGTGGAACCAGGCCGTCCGCGCTTTTCGTGATGCGGACGCGTCCGCGATCGCGCTTCAAACCGATCTATTGGCTGAGGACAACTCCCCGCCGGAGCAAGTTGCCGCCGCGATCATGGCTTCCGAAGTCGACGTCGTCTTCGTTCGCCTCAACGCCGAAACGGCCGATGTTTATGCAGCGGAAATGGGCGTGGATCGATTCGATGACGTGTTGGAAACGTTGCAGGCGTTGTTTCGACTTCGCGCCGAGCGATCGCGCCAAGAGGGGGCGGGGCGGGCGTTTCCCTTGATCGTGCCGACGCTCACCAAAACGCGCGCGACGACGCCCTCGATGGAGCACTTCTTCGAGCGCTGGTGGCAACTCGCCGATCACGCGGCTATCTTCCGATCACCCCAAGGAGGGCGGGGTACGTATGCACTGGCTACCGATCAGAATCCCGTACCGATGGATCCGCCTTGGCTTGAGCCCGATCCTCACCAATTCAAACATCGCCTGACCGTCCTGAGCAACGGTCGGGTTTGTTTGTGTCATGAAGATTGGCTTGGCCGCGCCGCAATCGGCGACTTAGCGCACGCACCACTCGACAAGATTTGGCGCGATTTCCCAGATTATCAGTTGAATGCAGATTGGCGGCATGACGCTTCGCCGTATTGTCCTCGGTGCTTTAGCTTTTCTACGCTCCATACGAAAGCGTCCGCACTGGCCACGGTCTGATTTCCCCACGGTGCTCATCCATGCCCACACTCGCCATCGTCCTTGCCCGAGCCGGAAGCCAGGGTTTGCCCCGAAAAAATGCGCTGCCCTGCGCGGGCCAAGCCGTGATTGATTGGACCTTCGACCATATCCTCGCATCGACCTGTGTGGATCGAGTGGTGCTCTCTACCGATGGGGACGAGCTCAAGGAGATCGCAGCATTCCGAGGGATTGAAGCGATCCATCGCCCGCATGTGCTTGCCGATAGCACCGCCAGCATCGACGCGGCCGCGCGGCACGCCGTTCAGACCGTCGATCCGGATGGCCGTTTCGAATCGATTGTGATTCTTTACGGCAACGTGCCGGTCCGCCCCGCCGATCTCACGGACCGGGCGGTCGCGAAATTGCGAGAAACCGCTTGTGACTCGGTTCAAAGCGTTTGCCCGGTGGGTAAGCACCACCCGTATTGGATGAAGGAACTGGCCGGAGACCGCGAAGATCGCATGGTTCAGCATGTCCCCAATCGGGTGTTTCGCCGGCAGGACCTTCCCCCGCTTTACGGGTTGGACGGCGGCGTCATCGCGGTCACGCGTGAAAGTCTTTTTGTCGTTTTCCCGGATGAACCCCACGCGTTTTTGGGCGTGGATCGTCGAGCGATCGTGACCCAGCCCGGGGACGTTGTCGATATCGATGAGGCGTTCGATCTTGATATGGCCGAAGCGATCCTCAAGCGGAGATCGGCAAAAACGCTCGACCGGCCCCAGCCTCAACGCGCGGCGGGTTGATCCATGTCGCGTCGTCTTGGCGAACCCCGTATTGCTGCCGTCGTCACCGGCACCCGCGCCGACTATGGCTTGCTGGAGACCGTTTGCCGCGCCATTGATCAACACGCCGGACTTTCTCTACGGCTGGTGGTGACCGGTACACACCTCACCCAACGCACCCTTTCCGACATTGCCTTTCCGGTCGCGGCCAAGGTGACGATGCAAAAGCGTGACCGGTTCGGTCGTCGTGCCGATGCGGCGGCCTTGGGTCGAGGCGTTTCCGGACTCACCGAAGCCTTCGCTTCGATTGGGCCGGAATTCGTAGTCGTCCTCGGAGACCGCATCGAAGCATTTGCCGCTGCCAGCGCTGCGTCGGTGATGGGCATTCGTGTGGTTCACCTTCACGGCGGTGATCGTGCCGAGGGAGTAGCCGACGAGGCTATGCGCCACGCCATCACCAAGCTCGCGCATCTGCATCTCCCGGCCACCGCGGCGAGCGGCCGACGCATCCTCAAGATGGGCGAACAGCGAGAAACTATCCGGGCCGTGGGATCCCCCGCGATCGACGACCTTTCGACCATCTCCGCCGACCCTGAAGCGAATGACCTGATCATTCTTGTGCATCCGGTTGGTCACGACGATGCCACGGAACGGCGCGGCATGGCGAATGTGTTGGCTGCGACATCGAAGTGTGATCGCTTGGTGCTTTCGCCCAACGCCGACCCGGGCCGAGACGGTATCCTCAACGCCATCCGAGATGCCGGGATCGATCCGGTCGAGCACCTGCCTAGGCGTCGCTTCGTCTCGATGCTCAAGGGAGCCAACGCGATGGTCGGCAATTCATCGGCGGGTCTGATCGAGGCGGCGGCTTGCAAGACGCCTTGCGTGAACATCGGCCCGCGGCAAAACGGCCGTGACAAGCCCAATTCCGTGGTAGACGCGACCTACTCCCCTCGCAGTATCCGCAGCGCTCTGTCCCAAGCGCTTCGGCTCGACCCGCGACGTTTTCGCCATCCATATGGCAAAGGAGATACCGGCCGCAAGGTTGCGGATCTCTTGGCTTCGATCGACCTGCGAAAAGTGCCGATCCGCAAATTAAACGCGTACTGATCTGGCCTTGGAATTTCTCGTGCTTGCCGGCGCGTTAGCATTAAATGATGTCCAACCCGAAAGACCTGCCCCACGAACAAGTCGTCATCATCGGTTCCGGCCCGGCTGGCTGGACCGCTGCCATCTATGCCGCCCGTGCGAACCTCAACCCGTTGGTTTTTGCTGGCCGCGCTGCCGGCAAAGACCTGCTGCCCGGCGGCCAGCTCATGCTGACCACTGATGTCGAGAACTACCCCGGCTACCCCAACGGGCGAACGGGCCCCGAGATGATGCACGACTTTTACCACCAAGCGATGCGATTCGGCACGCGCGTGGTCACCGATGACGGCGTGAAGACGATGGATGAGATGTCCAACGAGACGCTCTATCAGCTGTTTCAAAATGTCGACGCTGTTGATCTGTCCCAACGGCCCTTTCACGTCAAAGGCGACGGCGGATACGACGTCTTGGCCGATTCCGTGATCATCGCAACCGGGGCGAAGGCGAATTGGCTCGGCCTGAACAACGAGATGCGGCTCGCTCAATCGGGCGGCGGCGTCAGCGCGTGTGCGGTATGCGATGGTGCGCTGCCCATCTTTCGCGACAAAGAGTTGGGCGTGGTCGGAGGCGGCGACTCGGCGGTAGAAGAGGCGACGTATCTGGCGAAATTCGCAAGCACGGTCCACATGTTTGTGCGTCGAGACGAATTGAGAGCCAGCCGGATCATGGCCGACCGCGCCAAGAACCACGACAAGATCAAAATCCATTGGCACACGCAGGTCGAAGATGTGCTCGGCGGTGACATGATTACCGGCGTGAAACTCTTCAACAACCAGACCGATGAGCGGTACGAGATGCCGCTCGGTGGGCTTTTCCTCGCGATCGGTCACACGCCGATCACCGGTTTCCTCGATGGGCAACTGCCCACGGACGAGGCCGGGTACTTGAAACTCAAAGACCCGTATCGCAGCACGTCCGACATCGAAGGCGTATTCCTGGCCGGGGACGTCGTGGACTCCACCTATCGTCAAGCGATCACGGCCGCCGGCATGGGATGCAAAGCCGCGATCGACGCCGAGCGTTGGCTGGCCGAGCACGAGGGCGACACGTCCGGAAGCACGCCCGAACAGCACTGGGCCGTCTCGGAAGCATCTTGAGGCGATAACTTGATAGGGTGCTGTGTCCGTGACCCGGTGGACATCAACCATCTCGATCTGCCTGTTGATCTGGCTCATCCCGTTTCTGACGGTGATTGCGCCGGGGCATCAGCGGGGCGTTCTCAAGACACCCGGCAGTCAAGGCGCTCTGAACGACGTCGCAACGATCGCTGCGCCCGGGTGTGCGCTATGTGCTTTTGTGGCGGGCTTTGGCGACAAGGAAGCCCCCGATCGCCCGACCACGCCGACGAGCCCAGGCGGCGACTGCGCGATCTGCCACTTCAACGGCACGCTGCTGAACCCACCGCCGTTCGCCTTGCCCAACCTCAAGCCGCAGCCTCTGTCTTGGCCGGCCCAACGCCGCGCCGTTGCGATCGCTTCAAACCCGCCGCCGATCGCGCGGCTCTCCGGACGCGCTCCGCCGAATACCACAGACGCCAATAGTTGATGGTGTTGTTTCTGTGGTTCTGTTCGGAGCTGTTCTATGCCCGTACCCCTGGGTCATGATCGAGCTTTCTCGTTGATCGAGTTGCTCGTCACCGTATCGTTGATCGCGCTGTTGATTGGGTTAATGCTACCCGTATTGGGCCAAGCCAAGCGGCAAGGACAACGCGCAGGATGTCTCGCCAACTTGCGTTCGATCGAACAGGCGCACCATGCCTACGCCATCGACCACGGCGGACAGATGCTCGGCACGTCCCACGGGGCATCCTGGATCGAGGCGCTGCGTAGCTACAGCGAAGCGCTGGTGATGCGTTCCCCGGTCGACACGAGCCCCCACTTTCCAGGCGGCGACACCGTCGGCGGGACATACCGACAGACCTCGTACGCACTCAACTACTGGCTCTCCCCCGATAACCCGGCGGGGACAAAACGCATCGATCGCATCGCGGCCCCTTCGGCCGTCGTCCACATCACGTTGCTGACGTTCACCGGCAGCAACGCCGCGAACGACCACGTCCACCCTCACCTCTGGCAGAGCGCGATCCCGGGCAACACGCCCGCCGTTGCCGCGTCCGAGGTGCAGATCCATGCGTACACCGGCCGGCCCGCAGATGCTCGCAGTCTTAGCGGCTACGGGTTCCTAGACGGCCACGCCGAAGCCCGTGCGTTTGACACGGTCTTCACCGACGACCAAACCAATCAATTCGATCCTGCGGTGGCTCGTTGATACGACCACGCGACGACTCAACACTTTTCATACGAAAGCACACATGCCTACCAAGTACTCTCACCTGACCTCGGCCGCTCTTGCGGCGATTCTGACACTCACGCCGCTGCTCGCGACGGCGCACGACGGCCGCCGATTCCGCGTCGAAATCGATACGACCCGTCAACTCATTGCTCGCGGCTACAACAGCAACGATCGCCCAGTCGACCCTGCCGGCGACCGCGACTATGACAACGCGATCCACGACCACTGGGTCAATAGCACTGTCGGAACCACCGCCTCGGCCACGCTGCCTGGCTACGACCTCGCGCCCGAAACCGCCAACACGCTTTCTGGCTACGACCTGTTTTGGACACTCACCGGTGCTCAGCAGTGGGTCGTGTCCGACCCGGTCACTTCCGAACAGGCGGACGCTCTCACGATCGATTTGCAGCCGCTCGATAGCGGGATTGAGCTATTCGCCCGCATCGGCACGCAGACCCCCGTCAGCACCTCCACCCCGGGGACCCTCACGCTCGTAGCCGACATTGCGGACGACAACGGCACCGACCTTGATCTGCTCTACGAGATCAACGCACAACCCACCGATACGCTGTACTTGCTTGAGGCGGTCTTGAGCACCAACGCTCCGGGTATCGCGGACAGCGAAACCGTGTACTCCATCTTTTCGGTAGACGGCTCGGCATTCCCCATGGCCGAGCGGCCCGCAAACACCAGGCACTGGGCGGCACTGCGTCTGGAGGAGACCCTCGGAACCCCCGTTCCGGAGCCTGCCTTCATGGGCACTACGCTAGGTGTGATGGCGTTGACCATGCGAAGAAGGAAGTGAAAAACAAAAATTACTTCTTGCGTTTCGTCCCAACCCGGGGCGGAACGCTTTCAACGGAGCCCCGAAGTCGTTCGCCTCGACTTACGGCCAAACCACAACCTCACGCTCCAGCGAGACATCAAACTTGTCCCGAACCTCCGACGATACCTCGTCCATCAGACGAATGACGTCGTCCGCAGCACACCCGGGTTCGGCGACAATGAAGTTCGCATGCACCTCACTGACGCTCGCCTGACCAACCGTCCGACCTTTAAGCCCAGCTTCATCGATTAGCTTCCCCGCGGGCGGGGCAACGTCGCGCGGCGGATTCTTAAAGGTGCAACCCGCACTCTTGTCCCCCATCGGCTGGCTCGTCTTTTTAAACATAAAGATCTCCCGCATCCGCTGGTTTAACTCGGCGGGGTCGTCTTCGGCCAACTCGAAAGAAACGTCGAGAATAAACGGAGCGACGATGTTGGTCCGCCGATACGCGAAACTCAGGTCATCACGATCGCGGTAGTACACCTGACCCTCGGCCGACATGAGCTGCACCCGAGAGACTGACTCGCCGATGTCGCCGTACGCGCCGCCCGCGTTCATCCGCACCGCGCCCCCCACCGTGCCGGGGATGCCGGCGATGTGTGCGAGCCCCGAGAGACCCGCCTTACAGGTAGCGCTGACCAGCGTGAATAGATCCACGCCCGGCCCCGCGGTCAGCGTCGTGCCTTCGATACGTATCTGCTTAAACGCATCGTCGTCCAGCCGAACCACCACGCCGTCGACTCCCGAATCCCGCACCAATAGATTCGCGCCCCCACCCATCACATACACCGGCACCATCTGGTCGTTGCACAGTTCGATCAGCGCGGACAACTGAGCCGTGGTCGCCGGCTTGGCGAGCAGCGCAGCGTGTCCGCCACACCGATACCACGTCCGTGCTCCCAAGGGCGCGTTCGGTTCAACCGGAACATTGAGATGGTCCAGCAGGTCGGGCTTGGTCAGGAAGGCGGTCGGGGCCATGGCGTCAGAAAGCGTGAACCCGAGCGTGGTCACGCGGTCTTAAAAAAGCATCAGTAGGTAAAGCCGTTCTCTCGTAAACGGACGAGCGGTTCACCGTCCGCCCGCTCGGCCGCGACGACTCGGCCAACGAACAAGTCGTGGTCGCCCTCCACGTCCATGTGACAAGACAACTCGCACTCCAGAAAACCCACGGACGTTTTGAGGATGGGCAGACCGCCTTGTCGTGCTTTGACGAGTTCCAAGCCCAGGAACGGGTCTTCGTGAGGCTCGGGTTCGCGTTGGAACTTGCGGTGCTGGATCGTGTCGGCTTCGCCGAGTTGGCACAACGCGAATCGACGCGATTCGCTGATCAGCGGCATAATCGCTCGACCTTTCTCGATCGCCACCGTCACCATCGCCGGCTCGAAACAAACCTGCTGGACCCAACTCACCAACATCCCCATCCGACGGTCTTCCTGGTCGGACGTGAGCACCCACAACCCACAGGGCAAATTTGCCAACGACTCCCCGATCGCGGTGGTCTGTTCGGGGCTCACGCTCAAATCGTTTCGGTCGGCCATAGCGCGTTAGATCGGTGGCAGGCAACGTCGGAAGGCGGCATCCCCGCCAAACAGTCACTGAAAGCTAACCGCCCGTCGCGTGTCCTGCAAAACGTCGGCTCCGCCGCCACGCCAAAGCCGGTAGCATCCCGCCATGCGATTCGACGCCGTGATATTTGACTTAGACGGGACCCTCATCGATTCACTCGACGACATCATGGCCGCGGGAAATCACGCTATGCGGACCGTCAACCGGCCCGAACACTCCCGTGAGGCGGGGGCGCAACTCGCCGGGCAAGGGCTCCCCTATTTCGTGGAACACGCACTGGGGCCCGATCACCAACACCTCTACGATCAGGCGATCGAGGCCCACCGGTCGTACTATGCGGAACATTGCGGCGAGTTCAGCCGTCCATTTGAAGGCATCCACGAGATGCTCGACGCACTGGTCAAAGCGTCGATGCCGCTCAATGTGCTGTCCAACAAACCACACTTCGCCACCGTGAAAGACGTGGCGGGATTCTTCGGTGAGATCACGTTCAAACACGTCATCGGCCACCGGGAAGGCTACCCACCCAAGCCGGACCCGACCTCCGCATTGGAGATGTGTGATCAACTCGGTTTCCCGGCCGAACGCATTGCGTACGTGGGAGACACCGCGGCCGACATGCTCACCGCCAGCGCGGCCGGGTTCTTCGCCATCGGCGTGACCTGGGGGTTTCGTGATCGAGCTGAGCTCGAAGCCAACGGTGCCCACGTCGTGGTGGACGAGGTCGCTGTGCTCAGAGATCAGCTCTTGACATCGGCTTGACTCACAAAGTCTTTCGCGCCGGGCCGACCTGAACTTTGAACTCTTCCAGCAGCGCCAGCCAGTCTGCATACCGGTACGGGATGTTTCGCCGTTCATGCAGTTTCTGGAGTCGTCCGAGATACTGCTCGTAGAGTTCTTGTTGCCACGCTTCCGTCCCCGCTTGGCAAAAGAAAATGCGGCAGCCCAACGGCCGGACGGCGTGCGTCGAGCAAGCCCCCTCGATTTGGAACGGACACACGTCGGAAGTCGCCGCTTGGGGCAACGCGATCTTCATGGGTTTGTCGATAGGTTGTCGCGTTTCGCTGGCCTTGCCGACTTGGCGCAAGAACCACGCGACTTCCAAAGCCGAGACGTAGAGCCGGTGCCCATACGCACCAAAGTTGCAGCACTTGCCGGATTGCCAGCAAGTCGGCCCACGCGCCGCGATCCGTTCGTCGAGTTCCGCGTAGAGCGCACGGATTGCCGCGTCGATTTCCACATCCGCCGCCGACGCAAGCCACGACGCCCAGGCCGAGCGATGCACGTCCCTCGGCTTTGTACTCGGTGGCGACTCCACATTCATGAGTTACAATCCAAGGAGGCGAAGTAATTTCTCCAGATACCGCACCCGGCTAGCGGTTCAAGATCACACGGAAAGACGCAAGTTCAGAACGCAGGCAGATCAACATTTAGCGGCGTCATCGCAGACTCGCTAAAGAACCATTCAAAGCCCTTCGGGATTCTCCGCCAACTGGACTCGGATTTGATCGATCGGCACAAACGTGCCCGACTTGCCCGCAACCCCGCTTGGATCTTTCATCCCAGGACAACTCTTCGCCGCCCGCGCCCACGCCCGCGGACTACTCACATTGCTGTCCCAAAACGGCCACGTCCGACACTGCGTCGGGCGAACCGGGTAGATCGAGCAGCCACGTTGACCGGTCTTGGGATCCGACTTCAGGAACACGCAGTCATACTTACCGTCCCGCTTCACCTCGTCCAGCGTCCAACGCCCCGACTTTTTAACCGCGTAATGAAAATAGAAGGTGTTCTCATCGATGCCCAAAAAATCTGCCATCGCTGCGCCTTCTTCGGGCGAAAACCATACATACCCGGGCGGCCCCGTGCAGCAGTCGCCGCATTGCGTGCATTGAAAATTCAAACCCGGGGCGTACCAGGGTTCGTCGGCGGAGGTTTCGGAACCCTTCACGGGTGCGACCGTCGATGGCTTGGAAGGTGGAGGAGTCACAGCGAGATCATACTTTGCCAGTGCGTGGTTCATCGCCCGGCACGATCAGCCGGCCCGGGCTCGCCATGCCGAGCGATTGGATCGAGCCATTCGCAATGATCTGGTCGAGAATCATGATCTTCTGCCAGATTTTTTGCGAGAGCCCGGTACTCAGCCGTTCGATCTCGTCCACCGCCCGCAAAACGACTTCGTCCTGCAGGTCTTGCAGATACAACACCGACACTTTGCTCAACAGCGAGAGCATCTCCGAGCAGAAGTCCAGATAGCGGGCCATCTGATAAGGCGTCAGCCGATCTACCGCCGGCGTCCCGTCTTCGAAAGTCAGCACATCTTTGTCTAGCAGACGCTCGGGGTCTTTCGACAGTTGGTGCATATCGATCACGTGAGCCAAAACCCGCAACTCTTGAATCGCACGTAGCGCACGCCGGCGTTTGAGCCGGCCTTCAACGGTCAGCAGAAACAACACCATCAAGCCCAGGTAAACCACCGTACTGATCGCGGCGTCGATGCCTTCGAGCATGCTAAACGCGTCGGCCTGCTGATCGAAGTGCAGATACGTCACGCCAATCTTGACGAGCACAATGCACATCGTGATCAGCACCACCGCCACCGCCACCCGGAGCCAGATATTGGGCTTCGCCAAAGCACAGGTTTCTCCAATCGCGTGGGCGGTCGCGGTCCGAAGTTCCAAGGCCACGTCCGACAAACCCCGGCCTGGTAGACGTAACGCG
Source organism: Planctomycetota bacterium (assembly GCA_039030755.1). GTDB lineage: Bacteria > Planctomycetota > Phycisphaerae > Phycisphaerales > Phycisphaeraceae > CAZIXN01. The sequence continues at coordinate 51,712 of JBCCDN010000002.1, forward strand.
ATTCGCTCGATCAACAGATCAAGCGTCATTACGATGCGCTCCGAGCGAAGCTGAACTTCCGGCCGTGTCGGCGGATCCGTACTCACCATCGCAGCGTACCGAACCTCAACGCGTCAAGCCTTCACCTCGGAAAGCGCCGCGAGTAATTCGTCTTCGTCCCAGACTTCAACGCCCAGCTTCGTGGCTTTCTCCAACTTCGAGCCCGCGGCGTCACCAGCAATCAAAAGGTCGGTGTTTTTGCTGACTGAACCGGTGACTTTCGCCCCCAACGCTTCGAGCTTCTCCGCCAGGTCTGGCCTTGTAAATTGCTCAAGGGTCCCCGTGAGCACAATCTTTTTCCCAGTAAACGGTGAATCGACCGACGCGATCTTGGTTTCCGCCGTCGGCTCAGTCAGATCCACCCCCGCTTCGCCGAGTTCGTCGAACACTTGTTGGCCGGCGGGGCTGTGCAAAAAACCATGTAAGGATGCTGCCGTGATCGGCCCGATGTCGTCCACTTCCGCAATGGTCTCGACATCGACTTCCCGTAAAGCACTCAGCCCGCCGAATCGACGGGCGATGGCTTTGCCCGCCGTCGAACCGACATGCCGAATCGTCAGCGAGGCCAGGACCTTCGCCAAACCTCGCGACTTACTCGTCTCAATTCCAGCCAACAGATTCTCCGCCTTTTTCTCAGCCATCCGTTCCAAGGCCACGATCGCGTCACGCTTCGTGTGGAGTCGGTACACGTCCCCGATACTCGTCAACAACCCAGCGTCCACCAGTTGGTGCACCGTCTTTTCCCCCAGCTCGTCGATATCCATCTGCTTACGCCCTGCAAAGTGGATCAGCCGCTCGCGTAGCTGGGCGGGGCAATCAGGGTTCGGGCAATAACGCGCCGTTTCCTGACCGTCGACGAGTTCGATTTGCACCGCCGTTCCGCACACCGGGCAGTGCGTCGGCGGCTCGATCGCCTTGGCCTCACTCGGACGCTCTTCCAAGACAGGTTCGATCACTTGCGGGATGATCTCGCCGGCTTTTTCAATGACGACCGTGTCACCGATCCGTAAGTCTTTTCGCGCGACCTCGCCGAAGTTGTGGAGCGTCGCGTGCTGCACCATCGTGCCCGCGACGAGTACCGGGTCCATGACGGCACGGGGTGTGAGTTTGCCGGTCTTGCCGACCTGCACCTCGACCGCGCGTAGTACGGTCTGGACGCGTTCGGCGGGGAACTTGAACGCGACACACCAACGGGGTGACTTGCTGGTATTGCCGAGTGTTGCTTGATTCGCAAGGGAATCAAGCTTCAGCACCACGCCGTCCGTCGCGTAGCCAAGCCCACGGCGTTCGGCGTTGAACGATTCGATGTATTGCCAGGCATCCTCAAAACTGCCCGCAGCCGAGATGTCCGGGTTGGTTGGCAACCCGAGTAACTTCAGCGTCGCGAGAAACTCGCCGTGCGACGCGAACGTATCGGCCGGATCCACCGCACCCAGCCCGTGAGCAAAAAAGCGAAGGCCGTGAACGACCTTGCTCGGGTCTTTCTGTTTGAGCGAACCCGCCGTGGAATTCCGCGGATTCATAAAAAGGTCCAACCCATCAGCCTTTCGCTGAGCGTTGACCGAGGCAAATACATCGTGAGGCATGAAAACTTCACCGCGGACTTCGAGCAAGCGTGGCGGCTCGCCGAAAAGCTTCAGCGGGATGGACCGAATCGTCCGAACATTGTGTGTGATGTCGTCTCCTTGGCTGCCATCGCCCCGCGTCACAGCCCGGACCAACGAGCCGTTCTCGTATCGCAGCGATAACGCGACGCCATCCACCTTTGGCTCACACATAAGCGGAAGGTCAATCGCAGGCGGCTCTGCATCGATCTGTCCTTTGGAGTCATCCGCGAAGAGTGAACCCGCGTCGTGCGTTTCACTCACCGGCTGTTTAGCCAATGTCTTTTGCGTCCGCACGTACCAGGCTTGCAACTCTTTTTGGTCATACGTGTTGTCAATCGACAACATCGGGACCGCGTGCGGTATAGTTTCGAAGTCATCGATCGGTTGCCCGCCCACGCGTTGGGTAGGCGAATCCGGCGAACTCAGTTGCGGAAACGCCGCTTCGAGTTTGACCAGTTCCGCGAGCTGCTCGTCGTATTGCTGGTCCGTGATCGTCGGGGACGTATCCACGTAATAACGCCGGTTGTGCTCGGCTAACTCGCGCTGCAACTCGGCAACACGTTCGCGCTGCGCTTGGGTCGGTGAGCGTTCGGCCATCTCGAGATAGTAGATCGCCGATGTATCGAGCGCAAAAAGTGCGAGTACCATTGAATGATGCTCCGTGGTCTCCGCGTCTCTCTGGCCAACAAGTGCCAACTGCTCTTCGGGCTGGCGGTGGTGGTCATTCTCGGGGCGGCGCTCACGGTCGTGGGCTGGCGGATGCAGACGCTGGTTGAGCAAGGCCCGCAGCGACGGGCTCAAGACTTAGCCGAGTTATATCTCTCCGGGCAACTCGACTTTCGAACCCGGGAGCAGGCCACCGCCCAACTCGCGACCGTTGCCCCCGAGACAGACGACGTTGATGAGGACCCCGAACTCGACGCGACGGGCGTGATTCTCACTAGGATCGACGCTGAAGAGTTCGCCGCCGTCGCCAACACGAACAAATTCTTAGCGACCGCCATCGAGCGTTTCCGCGCGAGCCCAGACCGCATCGAACACTTTGAACCTGCCCGAGACCGCGGGGGCCAAACCTTTTATCGCTACGCTCGCGCTCTGCGTCTGCCACCGCCGAACGTGCTGGCCTTGGAAGCCGAGGACGGGCCCATCGCCAACGATGTTGTGAGCCATAAAGACGACGAGTTCGACCGCCCCACCGCCGATGGAAGAGCTCTGGCCGAGCTCATGCTCACGGCCGACGACCTCCGGGGCGTGCTGCTCATCGAAATCCGCGACCGCGACGTCGTGCTCCAGCAGGCCCTCAACCGCATCTACACCATCGCCGCTTGGCTCGTCGCCGGGGGCTTGGCGATCGTCGTGTTCTGGCTGATCCTCACGCGACTGATCCTCTCGCCGGTCCGTGTGCTGCGAGGCTACGCGCTGCGGGTCAGCGAAGGCGACCTGTCCATCCGCAGCGATATCAATACCGGCGACGAGTTCGAGCAGCTCTCCGATGTTTTCAACACCATGCTCGAAACGCTCAAGAGCAAGCAGGACCAACTCTCCGGCGTCAATAAAACGCTCGACCTCAAGCTCGTCGAAATGGCCGAGTCGAACATCGCGCTCTACGAAGCGAACAAGATGAAAGGCGAGTTCCTGGCGAACGTGTCGCACGAGTTGCGGACGCCGCTGAACTCGATCATCGGCTTTGCCGAGATCCTGCAGGAAACGCTGGTCGATCGTACCGGGCCGATCGACGAAAAACGCAAGCGTTACGCGGCGAACATCATTTTGAGTTCACGCCGTTTGCTCGAACTCATCAACGATCTTTTGGACTTGGCGAAGATCGAGGCCGGGCGGATGGACGTCCGCGTGTCGACGGTCAGCCTGCGTGATACGTGCGAAGGACTCGCTGCGCTCATCAATCCGCAGGCCGGCAAGAAACAGATCGACCTCAACCTCAACGTCCCGCCGGACCTACCGATGGTCGAGACCGACGCGGGCAAGCTTCAGCAGATCCTGTTCAACTTTCTGTCGAACGCCGTGAAGTTCACGCCCGACGCCGGCCGAATCACCATCAATGCAGAAGCATTACCGCCGCCCGACCAACCCGACGCGACCGGCCACCGGCGCGCCCGCGTCCGTATTGCCGTGACCGACACCGGCCCGGGTATCCCGCTCGACCAACAACCCAAAGTCTTCGAGAAGTTCGTCCAGCTTGACCCGTCCGTCACGAAATCGCACGGCGGGACCGGCCTAGGCCTCACCATTTCGCAGGAGTTGGCCGAGCTGCTGCGTGGGCGGATTTCGCTGGAGTCCGAGCCGGGACAGGGCGCGACGTTCGCGGTGATTCTGCCCGTGACCTACTACCTGCCGGACGAATCGCTGACCGGCGAGTTCGACGCGATGGACGATGAGTCTGCCGAACCCGAAGAAGCCGGCCAGGACGCCGCCGTGTCCGCGACTTAACGCGGTTTCGCTCAAGCCCCGCCGCGCTCCGGGCCGACGTCGCTACAATTCCGTATTACGAGAAGGCGTTCCGGGCTTCGCCGGCCCTTACCGCCCCGACCCCGAAAGACCACCCCATGGGACTCGAAACCGCTCTGCCAGCCGAAGGCTGCCCCTACGACGCGCTCTGGGTCGACATGAACGAGCCCGCGGTCTTCAGCCCCGCCGGCACGAC
>JBCCDN010000003.1:0-54669 GCA_039030755.1 Planctomycetota bacterium
CAACCCGATGCTCTAACCAACTGAGCTATGGTCACCGTCTGTCGGGCGGCCGCGGGTGGCATGGAGTGTAAGCCGGGGTTCCGCGGACATCGAACCCCAAAACGTAGTGGAGGCAAGCGCGGGTGTCAACGGTTGCGGCGGCGTACGGCCGGGCCGGGTTTCCTGCGCCGGCCGGCTTGTCGTACAGTACCCCGCTGCGCCGTGGCCGAGCCTGATCTTCGGCCCCGGTCCCGGGCGTTTTTGTCCCGGGCTTTTTTCGAGGTTTCGCCATGACCGCCACCAACGACCGTCCGCGCCTTGTGTCTGTGTCCCGGGTGTCCCGCGTGCTTTTGCCCCTTGCTGCGGCGCTGCTGGTGTTCGCTGGCTGCACCGCCGATCGCGGCGTCCTGCCCGTCGCCGCGTTTTCTGATGATGGCGCTTACCTGCCGTTGCAACTGGCTGAGGGGTTGGTCGTGGACGACGCCTCGCCGCTCCCGGACCTGCCCAAGCCGCTGCGGTTCGTCGTGGTGCCGTCCCGCTCGACCGCTAGCACCGACGGCCGGGCCCGCACGGTTACGCACATCTATCAAGGCCGGGCGAACGTCGACGACTTGACGAGCTTCTACCGGGAGCAGCTTTCGAACAACGGTTGGCAGTTCCTGCCCGGCGGCAACGAAGGCCCGATTTTCAGCGCCACCAAGAACCAGGAATGGGCCCAGGTCGCGCTCTCTCGCGCCGGTGGCGTATCAACCGTCACGCTCTTGATCCGTCCGCGCTAAACCCTCCAAGCCGGCATTTTTTTAGCCCAATCAACACACAACCTTCACCGCTTCACACTTGCACGCCATGGCCACCAACGACCCCCACGCCGCCGCTCCTGAAAAGGAGATGTCCAACTTCTTCGACGACCTGCGGAACGTCTGGGACCGCCACGGCTCGTTCGCGCTGTGGGTCATCGTCATCGCCTCGTTTTCGTTCTTGGCTTTTCAGCTTTACACGTCCAACCGCTTCAACACCCGCGAGGCCGCTTGGTCCGATCTGTCCAACTCCACCGCCCCCGCGTCTTTCGAGCAAGTCGCCGCGGACCACAGCAACCGCGCCGTCCAACAGCTCGCGCTGCTGCAAGCCGCCGATATGTACCTCGGAGAGACGGCCGGTCTCGAAGAAGGCGACGACATGACCGCTAGGCTCGATCAGGCCGAGGCGCTGTACCAACGCGTCGCCGATGACGCAACGCACGACATCTACAAGATCAACGCGCTCGAAGGCTTGGCCGTGGTCGCGGAAGGTCGGCGGGACATCGACGAAGCGCTGACTCGCAACGACGCGGTGATCGCGCTTTCAGAAACCCTGCCCGGCTTCGAATCCTGGGCCGCCCGCGCTAATGCTCGCAAGCAGCTGCTCCCCCAGCTCGCCCAGCCGGTGAGCTTTGTCGAAGACAACACAGCGTCGGAAACGTCGGAAACCACCGAGAACACCGACACCCAAGCCGAACCCGCCGCCGACCTGCTCGACGATTCGCTCGACCTCGATCCCATCGCGATCCCGACCGAGTAACCACCGCCACGGTTCTCTCGTTTTTTTTCGCGTCTTTGTGGTTCAACCCACGTGTCCCGCTACCACCCCACGACGCTCGAAGAACTCGAGGCCCAGGACCCCGAGCGTCGCACGTGGGACATCACCACCGATTCGGCCATCCGTCTGGACAAATACCTCGCCAACCGCATCGGCGGCATGTCTCGGGCGCAGATCCAGAAACTCATCGCGCTCGGCGGCGTCACGATCCACGGGCGCGACGATGCGCCGGTGAAAACTGTCAAGCCCAGTTACAAGCTCCAACAAGGCGACCGCGTCGACGTCGTCGTTCCGCCCAAGCCCGCGATCGATCTGTCGCCCGAGCCGATCCCGCTCGATGTGCTCTTCGAAGACGACGACTTCATCGTCATCAACAAACAGGCGAACCTGATCGTGCACCCCGCGCGGTCGCGGTTGAATGGCACGATGGTCAACGCCCTCGCGTGGCATCTCAAGTTCGGCCAAGACCTCGATCCCACGCTGCTCGATAACCACGACGCAGACGACGCCGATCCGCCCACCAAGCGTCAACGCAAAAATCAAAAACACCAAACTCTCTCGGGCGTGGGGGCCACCGACGCCCGACCCGGCGTCGTCCACCGCCTCGACATGCACACCACCGGCTGCATCGTCTTTGCCAAGCAGGACGCCACCCACTGGCTCCTCGCCAAGCAGTTCGAGCATCGCACGAACCTCAAGTGTTATCTGGCGTTGGTGCACGGATGCCCGGACGGCGTGAACGTCCCGCTCTCGGGCGCCATCGACGAACCGCTCGGCAAACATCCCACGATCCGCGAGGGCCAGGCCGTCCGCCGCGACGCGCACGGCAAAGAAGCGCTCACGCTGTATCGCGTCCGCCGCCGCTACGACGGCTACAGCTTGGTCGAGCTCGAACTCAAGTCCGGCCGAACCCACCAGATCCGCGTGCATCTTTCGTACCTCGGCTTCCCCATCGTCGGCGATCTGCTTTACGGGGGCGTCCCCGTTGGCCCCCCGGAACTCGAAATCCCGCCCGACAACCTGCCGGGGTCGCGCCCCAACCTCACGTTCGCGATGCCCAAAGAAGAAGGCAAAAAAAATGAAGCCGCCGCCGAGCAGCGCGAGCAAGAGGGCGAATCCCCTTTCATCCGCCACCCCGCGCTGCACGCGGGTTTGCTGCAACTCGAGCATCCCGTAACCCACGAACGCATGACCTTCACGGCGCCGCTGCACGAGCCCATGCGCAGCATCATTTCGTATCTCGAAAAACACGCCAATCCGAAGCCCGGGATCACCGACGGCACGCACATCGACTTAGCTCAAGCGCTCGGTGCGCTCAAGGCTTGACCCACGGCACGTCTTCCACGCCCGCTTCGTGATTCGCCAGACGGGCGAGCGCGAACAGTAAGTCGCTCAGCCGGTTCAGATACGTGATCACTTGTTCGCTGACCGGTTCACGCTCGGCCAACGTCACGCAGCCGCGCTCGGCCCGCCGGCACACGGTCCGCGCGACGTGGAGCCGCGCAGACAACTCCGTCCCGCCGGGCAGGATGAAGCACGTCATCGGGGGTACGGCGGCGCTCGCAGTGTCGATCCAGCCTTCGACTTCCTTGACGTGGTGATCGTCGACCCGCGGCACGACCCGCGGGTTGGGCCTGCTCACTCCGTGCTCGTCGGTGACGAACTCGGGCGTCGCGAGGTCGGCCCCGATCTCAAACAGCCGGCTCTGGATGATCTTCAGCGGCCCCGAGATCGCTCCGGGCAAGTCGCCCGGAGTCGCCAGACACAGGCCGAGCTCGGCGTTGAGTTCATCGACCGTGCCGTAGGCTTCGACCCGTAGGTCGTCCTTAGCGACGCGCTGGCCGCCGAACAGGTCCGTGGCCCCGGAGTCGCCGCGTCGGGTGTAGAGCTTCATCATTCGGATCGTAGGGCATGGCCGACGCGGCGCAGACTGCCTAGACTGTTTCCCCTAGATGACGACCAACGCCCACGAAAAATCTTCCAAAACCATGCCCGATGTCATGCCCGACGTACAAGGCAGCCCCGACGCCCGCAACGTCGCCATCGACCGCGTCGGCGTGAAAAATGTCCGCTACCCAATCGCTTTGGTTCGGCCCAACGCTAAGCCCGGCGAGGACCAACGCCAACACACGGTCGCCACCATCGACATGTACGTCGCGCTGCCGCACCACCAGAAGGGCACGCACATGTCGCGGTTCCTCGAGGTGCTGAATCAGCACCACGACGCGCTGCGCAGCGACGACATCACCAGCGTGTGTCGCGCGATCAAGGAACGCCTCGACGCCGAGCACGCGCACCTGCGTTTGGAGTTCCCGTACTTCATTGACAAGGAAGCCCCGGTCACCGGGCAGCTCGGCAAGCTGGATATCGAAGTGGTCTTCGAATGCGAATCCAACGCGACGGACGATTTCATGATGACGCTGCGGGTGCCCGCGACATCGCTGTGTCCGTGTTCCAAAGAGATCAGCGAGTACGGGGCCCACAACCAGCGGTGTGTGATGGAGGCGTCGGTCCGACTGGCCCCGGGGCAGAATTTGTGGATCGAAGATTTGTTCGCGGTGGTGGAGCAGGCGGCGAGCACGCAGGTGTTCAGCGTGCTCAAACGGCCGGACGAAAAGTGGGTCACCGAGCGGGCCTACGAGAACCCGAAGTTTGTCGAAGACATCGTCCGCGATCTGGCGGTGGCGCTGGACCGCGACGACCGGATCGTGTGGTACCGCGTCAACAGCGAGAACTTCGAGTCGATCCACAGCCACAACGCCTACGCCGAGATCATCAAAGACAAACGGTAAGGCTATTGAACAGCCCGCCTAATGCGATAGCCAGGAGACTTCTGTCCCCGTGCTTTATTTTTGAGTGTCGTGCTCACGCGTTGGCGGCATCAAACTGATTCAGGCGATCGATCAGCGCCCGGAGCTTGCCGAACTTGCTCTTGGTGTGGTGGAAGTGGACGCGGGGCAGGTTGGGGGCGTCGCGTTCACCGTTGAGAGGGCCGGACTGCTCGATCTGGCCGTCTTCGATGAGCACGGCGAACTCTTCATTGAGCGCTTCGAGCTGCTTGGGGGTGATTGGTCGGCGGATGCGCAGCGCGAGCTGGTCGCGGACGTAGCGTTGGCTGTGGTAGTTGCGGTAGAAATCGATGACGTGCCGCGCGGCGGCGGAGGCGTCGTCGGTGACGAAGTACAAGTTTTTGTCTTCGGGGCTGATCCACCCGTTTTTGAGGAGCGAGTGGGTGATGTAGTTGTCCCAATGGTGCCAATAGCCGTTGCCGTCGGGGTCCGGGGCGTCGACGCAGACGATGGGGACGAGCGGCGCCTTGCCGGTTTGGATCAGCGTGAGCGCTTCGAAGCCTTCGTCCTGGGTGCCAAAGCCGCCGGGAAAGAGCGCGACCGCGTGGGACATCCACATGAAGATGAGCTTGCGGGTGAAGAAGTACCGGAAGGTGATGAGTTTTTCGTCGCCGGCGATGACGTCATTGGCGGTGGTCTCGAAGGGCAGGCGGATGGCAACGCCGAAGGAGTTTTCGCGTTGGGCGCCGTCGTGGCCGGCCCGCATGATGCCGTCGCCGGCGCCGGTGATGACCATCCAGCCGGCCTCGGCCATCGTTCGCGAGAAACGCACGCATTGCAGGTAGTCGGGATGGTCTTCGGGGGTGCGGGCCGAGCCGAAGACCGAGATCTTGGGCGTTTCACGGTACGGGCGAAACACCTTGAGGGCGTAGCGGAGTTCCTTGAGCGACCGGGCGATGAGCTTGACTTCGCCGACGTCGCTGCCGTCGTTCACGAGCTTGAGCGCCGCGAGCAGGGTGTCCTGGATGTTTCGGCCGTGGGCGGATTCGGGGTCGCCGCCGGCGTGGGCGATGAGTCGGCGGAGGTCGTCGGGAACGGCGGCGCGGTCGGGCGTGGGGGGAGAGGATTCAGACATTCGAGTAGTGTCGCAGAGTCGGGCGGGGTCTGCGACACGGCCCGCGCTTACAGACCGTGAGCTTCTCGGCGGCGGGGGGCCCCGGCGGTTTCGGTTTCGGCGGTGCCCTTGCCGCGCCTGATTTTCAGGGACACAAGCAGGCGTCGCCGCAGCGTGCGGGGAAACCGAGAGATGACCCGCCAGCCGCGCGTCAGCGCGGGCCGCATCGCATCGAGGTCGCCGTGGGTTTGGCGGAACGTTTCGGGTTGAGCGCGGGAAAAGTGCTTGGCGACGTAAAACCGGTCGCAGCCTTGGAGTACCCCCAGCCACCACCGCGCCCCCGGAAAGAGGGTCCATCCACGCCGGCGCACGCTGAGTTGGAAGTCGATCAGATGCGGCTGCCCCGCTTCGTCCACGAGCACGTTCTCGGCTTTGTTGAGGTCCATCACCGCAACGCCCCGGGCGTGGACCTCCGCGAGGAGCGCCCCGAGATCTGCAAAAAAGTCGTCGGCCAACCGATCGGGGTCCGTATCCCGCAGCGTGTCGCCGGGTACGTAACGGCGGACCAAGGTGTGGCGGCATGCACGGCTCGAGGTTTCGGGGGCGTCCAACGCTTCGGGCACCGCCGCGATCCCGCGAAGACGGCGGTGAACATCACGCTCTTTGTGGCACAGATGTGCCCCCAGCCAGCTCAGCGGCACGCCAAACGCCGAGGCCGTTCTACCGAACTTCACGACCACTGTGTCGGTTGGGTTTTGGCCGACGTAGACCGCGGTGGCGGCGAAGGCGTCGTGCTTGAAGTGCTCACGGCAGCGAAACCGCTCGCCGGCAATCGTGAGTGTCTCGGGCGGATCGTGCCGACCCAACGCCCGCAGCCAAGGCGGTCGGGGGCGGGTTCGCGGGGCCGGAGCGTCGAGGCTAAACACCGGATCAGTCTACGGGGCGTCACTAGACCGGTTATCGGCCGCGCGGGTGTTTTCCAGGGTGTCCCAAGCACGTTTCCTTGGAACACTAGTCAGCCAACCGTACGACCGCTACAGTCGGACCCAGACCCGGCCGATGCCTGCGTTGCAGGACTACGTCGGTCGGATCCCTCCCCGGTTGCGGGCAAGGATGCTCCGTCCGCTTTGAGTTTTTTACGAGCTTTCCCCCGACTTTGAGCCCACCCATGCCGCTGCCCAATCGTTTCATGCAAGTCCCGCCTGGCCCCGACGCCGACTTGGTGCCCAAAGTCGTCAACGTCATCGTCGAGATCCCCAAGGGCCGGCGAAGCAAGTTTGAGATCGACAAGGTCACCGGCCTGGTCAAGCTCGACCGCTACCTCTACAGCTCGGCCGTGTACCCCGGTGAATACGGGATCATCCCGCGGACTCACGCCGAGGACGGCGACCCGCTGGACGCGCTTGTGATGGTCAACGAGCCGACGTTCCCCGGCTGCCTCATCGAAGCCCGCCCGATCGGGCTGTTCAAGATGACGGACCAGGGCGACAACGATTACAAAGTGCTGTGCGTGCCCAACACCGACCCGATGTTTGACGACTACGAATCGCTTTGGCGGGTACCCAAGCATTACCTCCGCGAGGTCGAAAACTTCTTCGCGACCTACAAGGCCTTGGAACACGACAACAACGTCGAAACGATGGGCTGGGCGGACGTTGAATTCGCCCACGCGGAAATCCTCGAGTGCATCGAGCGGTATGACAAGAAAGATCACCGTCGCTCCGACGATCAGCCGTATCCGATGTTGCGTCACGAGGACGGAACGGACATCGCGGCGGGCTGAAGCTTCGCGGGTCTCGGCGGAACCTGAACAACAAAGAAGCCCGCGTTGCAAGGCGCGGGCTTTGTTGATGGGTATAAAAAAAGACTCGCCCCTGCGAACAGGAGCGAGCCGTAGGGTCTTTTCACTGGACTGCGTCGACGGCAGTCTCCGTCGAGCTGCTTTAGCGAAGCAGCCCAGTCTGTTGGCGTCCCGAGGTCCGGGTTTGCAGGGTGGACTGAGTTCCACGGTTGCAGTCGGTGCATCCGGGACGCTGGGTACAGAGTTCAATCATGGCGAGATCACGCTCCTTTCGGGGGGTGTGAATCCGGCCGTCGCGTGACTCGCTGATCCGATCCGCCGGTTCCGACCTTTCGAGAGCCGGGGTGGATGAGGGGCAACGCCGCCGGAGATGTCCTTGCTCCGAACACGTTAGTCGGAGCCCAAAGCGTCGGTTGATTCACACAACATGTGATTCATCCGACGCCGCATTATCCCCCGTGAAACCTAGGAGTCAAGGATTTGGGCGACGTTCATTGGAGATTTGGTATGGGACAGGCGAGCCGATGAACGCGCATCAAAAAGGCGTGCCAGCCACATGGCCGACACGCCTTGGATGGGGCACATTGAAAGTTACTCAGGCGCCGCGGCGACGCAGCATGGCCAGTGCGCCCAGGCCCAGCAGGGCGGCGGTGGCGGGCTCGGGCACGTCGGTGACGGTGAGGTTGTCGAAGATGACCGCGTGCGGGCCGACCGAGTTGAACACGTCGGCATAGCCAAGGGAAACCAAGTCGCCGTCGGTGCCGTTGAAGGACGTTCGGATGATGGGCGTGCCGTCGAGGCTGTAGGTCAGGGCCGAGCCGTCGTTGACGATTTCGAGGGTCGTCCACAGGTTGCCGGGCGAGCCGGCCGCGGGCGAGCCGTTCGGGAATAGCGCTTGGTAGAGGTCGCCGGTGCCGTTGGTGCTGTTTGCGGGGTCGAGGTAGGTCGCGTCGCCGGTGTTGAAGATCTGGTCGGCGTCGGAGTGTCGGTAGTCCGAAGCCGAGCCGCCGTCACCGGTGAAGGCGAGCGTGTGGCCGTTGGTCACGACGGGGGTGAAGATCGACAGGAAGTCGGCGGTGCTGCCGGCCACGCCGACGTGCGTGAATTCCGTGGAACCGCTGGCAGCTTCGACGTCCATGTACACGTCCACGGTGAGCGTGAAGAATTGCGAAGTGACGGGCGTGTTGTGGAACGCGGTGATGTGGTCGGGAGCGCCGGCGTCGTCGCCGGTTTCGTTCGCGGCGAAGCGGAGGCCGCCGGTGTCGCCCGGGGCGCTGTTCGGAGCCAGGGGGATGCCTGCGGCGATGTAATCGAATGCGAAGGCGGAGGTGCTGTCGGGAGTGCCGTCGCCGCTGGCGGCGTTGGCCTCGTCGACGAGGGTGTAGTTCGCCGAAGTGTCGGTTTCGAAGTCATCGCTGATGATTTGGGCCGACGCGGCCAAACCGAGTGAACCGGCGATGCTAAACACAAAAAAGCGCTTGCAATGGGTCATGGTTTCTTCCTCCAGGTTAAAGATGTGATGGCGGCTCAGATCCGCGAATACTTACAGGCTTATGAAATCTAACCGAATCTTGAGGCGAGTCCAAGCGAAAATTACAGAATTCTGAGGATCTCGGGATTCGAACCCAGAGACGGGTAAAAATCGGCACGCAAGAGGTGACCTGGGGCGATAACCGGCCTCCCAAGGACCTCGGCCAGGAATTGAACGCCGTGGTTGCGTTGGGCCCGTTTGGCGGCGAGGATCGCGACATGTTGAATTGGATTTGGGCGGGACTGATCGTCCTGAGCTTTGGGTTTGCGATGTGGACGGACGTTGGCGAGATGGCCGGCGACCGGTATCGCAACGGGGACGCATTGCCGGTGGTGTTTGAGCCGGTGGACGAAGGCGAGGCGGCCGCGGTTTCGCTTCCGGAGGTGCTCACGAATCGCGGCGAAGAGCGGTCGCTCGATGCATTCGCCGTGATTGACGCGCAAGCTTTCGGCGATTTCTACGGTGTGGATCCGTTGCCCGAAACGCTGCGGGTGGCCGTCACGCTGACCAGCAACCGCGACGGGGTCGATGCGAAACTCACCGCGCCCGAGGCCGGCTGGCCGGAGCCGTTGGCAACGATCCTGCCGTTCAGCCAGAGCCGGGACGAGCGGTTGCTTGCTTCGGTCGATCCTTCCCCAGCGGGCGACGCGCAAGGCGTGGGCCTGGTCTTTGAGCCCGTGCAATTCCGCAAACTCACGGACATCGCTCAGGCGGCGTTCGACATGGCCGACACCGCGTTCGAGATTGCGTTGGGGCTGACCGGCGTGCTATGTCTCTGGCTGGGCCTGGTGAAAATCGCCGAGGACGCGGGGTTGGTGCTCGCGTTGGTCAAGGTCGTCCGGCCGTTGCTGGGGTTGATCTTCCCGGAGATTCCCAAGGACCACCCGGCCCTGGGGATGATCGCGCTGAACCTTGCCGCGAACATGCTGGGCCTGGGCAACGCCGCCACGCCCATGGGCCTCAAGGCCATGGACGAGCTGCAAAAGCTCAACGAGACCGAGGACACCGCGACCAACTCGATGTGCATGTTCCTCGCGGTGAACACGGCCAGCGTGCAACTGGTGCCGCCGGCGACGCTGGTGGCGATCATGGGCGTGAGCACCGGGCAGTTGTGGCTGCCGATTTTGATCGTCACCGGGCTTTCGTTGCTGATCGCGATCCTGGCGGCGCGGGCGCTCTCGCTGGCGCCGGTGTTTGCGAAGTCCGACCCCGAGCGGTTGAAGCAAGCGAAAACACTTCCGGGGCGTTCCGGGGATTCCGGGGCGGAGGGCCGCGATGATGCGTGAAATCATTGATTTACTGTCGCTGTTGGTCTTACCGACGCTGCTGGTCGCCGTGCCGTTGTACGGATTGTTCCGCAAGGTGCCGGTGTACGAGAGCTTCGTCACGGGTGCGAAAGAGGGCTTCGGCATCGCGGTGACGATTATCCCGTACTTGATCGCGATTTTGTTTTCGATCGCGATGTTCCGGGCCTCGGGCGCGATGGATTCGCTGATCGGGAAGCTGCGCGGGCCGATGGCGGCGATCGGAATTGACGCGGACCTGATCCCGATGATGATCGCCCGGCCGCTCACCGGATCGGGCAGCTTCGGCGTGCTCGCGGAAATGGCCGAGGAACACGGCACCGGTTCGTTGGTCACCAAAACCGCCGCGGTGATGTTCGGCAGCACGGAAACCACGTTCTACGTGTTGGCGGTGTATTTCGGCGCGGTGGGCATCAAAAAGACCCGTCACGCCGTGGGTGCCGGGTTGGTCGCCGACATCAGCGCGTTGCTGCTGGCGGTGTATGTGTGTGCGTGGCTGCTTTCGTAGCGGAGCGTTAGGCCGCCTGCTTGAACAGCGGCGCCGGCGTCACGGCCGCGGCGAAGCGTGGCGCTCGGCGGACCCAGCGCGAGCCGTCCCCGCGGCGGTTGCTCAGGCGGTCCAGACGGCCGAGATAGGCCACCAAGGCCGGCTCGTTGAAGCGGGCGAGGAACGACTCGCCGGCTGAGCGGTTATGGGTACGGATCCGTTCGATCAACTCCGGCTTGGTCATGCTCGGCTTCTTCTCAAAAAAATGGGGGAAGACGCGCATCCATGCGGTGGTTTGGGCTAAGCGTCGGCCTCAGTGCCGAACGTTTGGAGATATCGGGCAAAGCCGGGCCGGGCGGCGGCGCGGTGTAAGCGACGCGGACGTGCCGGACACGCTGAAAACGTAGGAAACGGGCGAAACCGAGCGAAACCGAAACCGCGTATCGGACGCGGCTTGGATTTCCCGTGTTTTCTGAATGTCTTGCGTTTCGTGGGTTTGGGGTCACCCTTTAAACTTCGGAACGCGGCCGTGAGGTTGGTCGTGATTGCTTCATCGCCCTTCGAGGAAACCCGCCCGTGCCGCTCACTGTGCTTAGCCCGTACTCCGGCCGACCCGTCAAGGTCCGCGATCAGGACGTCGGCCGGGCGGTGCGTGACGAAGAGAAGCGTGTCTTCTACGTCGTCGCTCGGCCCGAAGAGGCCCCGGTGGCCCCCGCGGACGCGCCGTCGGGGGGGACGCATTACGCATCACTCACGCGGCACGGCTCGGAGAAAGACCTCGCACGCTACGACGCGCTGGTGACCAAGGGGGCCGTGCTCGAAGAACACCGCACCGAGACCGCCCCGGCCCGCCCGGTCGTCGGGTCAGCGGCGCACGACGCGACGGGTAAGAAACGCTCGCCGCTACCGCGGTTGGTCGTGCTGCTGTTGAGCTTGATCGCGATTGGGTTCGGCGTGAAGTTTGGATGGGACGCGCTTTCGGAACGGGAGTTGCTCCCCGCGCCGCCCTGGAGCGACTTGGATCTGCCAGGGCCCGAAGACGTTCCCGGGATTCCGGGCGAGCCGATACTGCCCGATCTCGACCCGCCTGAAGGCACGCCGGACCTGATCCCCGACGTGTCGTCCGGCATCGAAGCCTCGCCCTTTGGAACCGACGACGGGCCACGCGTGCTCGAAGCCTCGGTGACCGTGCCCGACCTCAAGCTGTCGCCCAACTTCGAGCCTTCCGAAGCGCTGCCCGATCTTCCCGCCTCGACGCTCGCGGGGGCGGCCTTCGATTTCACCGAAACGGCGTCGGGTTTGCGTTACCGCGTCGACCGCCACGGCCACGGCCCCAAGGCCCAGGTCCGTGATTACGCGGTCGTTCGGTACGCGGCGTACCACGCGCAGTCGGGCCTGGAAGTCGATGCGACTCCGGAAGGCGAGCCGTTGGGCTTTGTGCTGTGGGCGGGCCAAGTGTTCCGCGGGTTGGATGAGGGCGTGGCGGGGATGCGGGTCGGCGAAAAGCGGACGCTGTTGGTGCCGGTGCATCTGACGGGCGTGGGGGCCGGGGCGGGGGTGGCGCGGGCGGCGGCGGGTTGGGATCAACTCGACGCGGCGCTGCGGGTCGAGGTCGAATTGGTCAATGTGTTACCGGGCTTGCGGAAGCGGGTGCTGCGGGCGGGGTCCGGGCGGTTTGCCGGGCCGGGCGATTCGGTAAAGGTGCATTGGACGATGTTTGTGGGGCATGGGGACGGTGACCCCGTCATTGACAGTCGGCGGTTCGGCGGGCCGGTGGGCTTGACGCTGGGCGCGGGCGAGGTGATCGCGGGTTTGGAGTTGGGGATCGTGGGCATGGCCGAGGGCGAGCGTTCGGAGCTGCGGTTGCCGCCGTATCTGGCGTATGGGGCCGACGGTGCGGCGGGCGGGTTGATTCCGCCGCACGCCACGGTGCGCTGCGTGGTGGAGTTGCTGGCGGTCGATCCGTAAGCCCGAACGGTTGAAGCAACGTTTACACTCTTGCCGTGACACGACTGCTTGTGATCGTCGCGGCGGTGTTGGGGTTGGCGGTGCTGGTGGCGTCGCTGGCGGGTTTTGAGTCTGCGCCGCCGGCCGTGCCCGAAGCGTCCCGCCTCGCCTTCGAGACACGCGGGGAGACTTCCGAAAGCGGCGGGGCGTTGCGTTATGCGGTGCTCGATGACTGCATCACCCTGAACCCGCAGGGCACGTCCTCGCTGACCGACTTCCGGGTCATCACGTGTTTGTTCGAGGGATTGATGCGGGTTGACGCGACGGACCTGTCGCTGCAACCCGGCGTGGCGGTCGGTCGGCCGGAGGTGTCGGACGACGGCCGGACGTACACGTTCACCCTGCGTGACGAAGCCCGTTGGAGCAATGGTGATCCGGTCACCGCCGGCGACTTTGCGTTCGCTTGGCGTCGCGCGATCAGCCCGGATTTTGCGGCGGTGTATTCCGGTCTGTTTTTCGTGGTCGACGGTGCCGAAGCGGCGTATCGCTGGCGGGAAACTCAGCTTGAGCAGTTCGATCCGACTGTCCAATCGGCCGAAGACGCGTGGGCGGCTTGGCAAACGCGTCTCGACGAAACCGTCGGCATTGAAGCGCCCGACGATCGCACGTTGGTGGTGCGGTTGAAAAGCCCGGCGGCGTACTTCCTGTCGCTGACCGCGTTCGGCACGCTGATGCCCAACCACCGCGCGACCGTCGAGCCGCTGATCACCTTTGACGCGTCCACCGGTCGAGCGAACTTTGACGGCACGTATTTCACCGACGCCGACCGCTTGATCTCCAACGGGCTTTACACGCTGACGAGTTGGACGCTCCGACGCGAGTTGGTGATGGACGTGAACCCGTATGCCTCGCAGATCGAACGGATGCGGACGCCGCGGGTTGTGCAGACGGTGATCGAGGGCAATGATCAGCTGCGCTGTGTGCAGTACCGGTATGGGCAGTTCGACTGGGTGCCGAGCATTGAGCCCAACTTGGCGCTGCGTTTCCGCGAGGCCGGCTGGGACGACACGGTCTCGGTGCCGCGGGCGGGGCTGGAGTACTACGCCTTTAACGTCCGCGACACGGTAGGTGGCGAGCCGAATCCGTTGGCGGATGTGCGGGTGCGACGCGCGTTGGCGATGGCGATTGATAAGCAGTCGCTGGTGGACAACGTGACCCGGCTGGGCGAGCCGGTGGCCCGCAGCTTCGTGCCCGTGGGCGTGGTGCCGGGGTACGACCCGCCGGTCGAGGCCGACTTGGGCTACGACCCCGAAGCGGCGCGGGCGCTGCTTGCCGAGGCGGGGTATCCCGGGGGGCAGGGCTTCCCGACGTTGCGGCTGCTTTACAACACGAATACGTCGCGGGAGCGGGTCGCGGTGCGGATCGCGAATCAGTGGCGTGAGAATCTGCACATCCCTGTGGCGGCCGAGAACTACGAGTGGCGGACCTATTTGGACCGTCGGCGGAAGGGCGAATTCCACGTCGCGCGTAGCGGTTGGTACGGCGACTACCAGGACCCGACGACTTGGTTGGACCTGTTGCGGGGAAGCGACCCCAACAACGCCACCGGCTACGACGACGCGACGTATGACGGCCTCTTGCGGGAAGCCGCAGAAGAACTCGACCCGGTTCAACGGTTTGCGCTGCTGCGGGAAGCGGAGTCCAAGCTGCTCACCGATCAGGTCATCGTGCCGCTCTACCAGGCGCTCAGTGTGGACCTCGTTGCCGACGCGGTGCGCGACCTGCACCAGAACGCGTGGAACAACATGAATCTCGACGCGGCGGTCGTCGTGCCCGTGGAGATGCGCTGACGCTTTCACGATGTTCAACCTGATCCTCCGACGCCTGATTCAGCTGCCGTTCATCCTCGCGGTGATCTTTGTGTTGACGTTGATGCTCGTGTGGGTGATCCCCGGATCGCCGCTGGAAACCGAAGACGCGCGGCAGGTCGATCCGGCGGTGATTAAAGCGATGGAGGCCCAGTACGGGCTGGATCAACCGACGCCCGTGTTCGCGTGGAACTATCTCCAAGGCATCGTCACCGGGCTGGATTTCGGCCCGTCGCTGCAATATCCCGGGCAGACCGTCCGGGGGATTTTGGCGGACACGCTGCCGGTGTCCATCGCGCTGGGCGTGGGCGCACTCGCGTTTGGGTTGTTGCTGGGAACCACGGCGGGGGTGCTCGGTGCGTTGAAGCCCGGTAGCGCGTTGGAGACGGGCTCGTTGCTGGTGGCCTTGATCGGGATTTCGCTGCCCAGTTTCGTGACGGGGAACATCCTGCTCGCGGTGTTCGCCGGATTGACAAGGCGGTATTTGCCGGAGTTGGATGTGCTGCACCTGCCGTTGGGCGGATGGGGCGGGCCGATGTCGCTGGTGCTGCCGTCGATCGCACTGGGGCTTGCGCCGGCGGCGTATATCGCGCGCTTGATTCGCTTGGGGTTGGCCGATGTGATGAGCAGCGACTTCGTCCGCACCGCTCGCGCGAAAGGGCTGACGCAGCGGGAAGCGCTCTTCGGACATGCGCTTAAGGTCGCGTTCCTGCCGGTGCTCAGTTTTCTGGGGCCCGCCGCCGCGTCGGCGCTCACCGGCTCGTTCGTCATCGAGCAGGTCTTCAACATCCCGGGCTTAGGCAACTACTTCGTCAACGCCGTGCTCAACAAGGATCAGTTCCTGCTGCTGGCGATCGTGCTGATTTACTCGACGCTGTTGATTGGCTTCAACCTCTTTGTCGATGTTGCGTACGCCTGGTTGGACCCGCGGATCGAACTAGCATGATTGGCATGTCAAGCCCATCGCCAACTTCTTCCGAACGCGTTGCCGCGATCAGCGCGGCAGTGTCGGCGTGGCTGATCCGGCAAGGATTGGATCCGATTGATTGGCGGGTCCGCGACGTGCAACTCGCCAGACCGCTCCCCCGGGAGACCCACGATGAGTGATCAACCGTCCCAACGCCCGGACCCCGCGCACGGCCCGGAAGGAGAGCACGGCGGCCTGGCCGACCTTTCGTCGCTCACCCCGCCCGGCGCCCCGCCGCCGCGTATGCCCCGCCGATCCGACGAGCGCGGTGCCGCGGATTTGGTGGCCGGGGGTGAGATGCGGTTTCGGGTGACGGTGGACGGCGTGGCGTATGAGGTCGCGGTCGAGCCGTTGGACGCGGTGGCTGGGGGGGTGGACGATCCCGGGGTGGCCCCGCCGCAACACGAAGAAGCAGCGGCGTCGCCGTCGGATTCCGGGACGCCGCATCGCGCCCCGTCGCGCCCGGCCTCAACGGGCGATTATCCGCTGGCCTGCCCGGTGGCCGGCGTGGTCGTGAAGCTGCTCGTGGCGGTGGGGGACGCGGTGACCGAGGAGCAGCCGGTTGCGATCGTCGAAGCGCTCAAGGTTGAATCACGGGTGCTGGCGTCGCACGCGGGGGTGGTGTCTGCCGTGCTGGTCTCGGCGGGCGATCGGGTCCGCTCGGGCGACGTCTTGCTTCGGCTCTAAACGCAATCCGCCCGACCATGCATCGCCAGCACTTCGACGCGATCGATTCCACCAACGCCGCGGCCGCGCGCTGGGCGGCCGACCATCGCCAAGGCGTCGCGCTGTTCACCGCGACCACGCAAACCGCCGGCCGTGGCCAGTGGGGGCGGGACTGGCAGTCGCCTCGGGGCGGCGCCTGGTTTTCGCTCGTGTTGCGGCCCAGTGCGCCCGACGAACTCGTCTCGCTTCACGCGGCCAAAGCGATCCTCACGGCCTTGTCGCGCTGGGTGCCTTCAGAGCGTCTCAGCCTCAAGCCGCCCAACGATGTGCTATTGGACGAACGAAAAGTCGCGGGCATCCTGTGTGAACAGGCCGTCCGCGCGGCGACGGATCCAAGCCCCGCAGACGCGTCGGTCACGCTGGTCGTGGGCGTCGGGATCAACGTGAATCTTGAAGTGTGTGAACTGGGCCCGGACCTGCGTCGGCCCGCGGTGGCGTTACGCGAAGTGGTCGGCCAAGACATCCCGATCGACGGGGTGATCGATGCTTGCGTGGCTGCGTTGCGTGATCGGCTTGAGGGCTGACCGATTCAGTGGGCACGGCGACGCAGGCCCGCGCACCCCGCCAGAACGAGCAAGCCCGCCAGTGCCGGCTCGGGGAGCGCGGTTGGCGTGACCAGCGAGGGCGCGTTGCTCGCCCCCCAATGGTTGAGCACTGCGTTGAGGTCGGCCTGATCCACGAGGCCGTCGGCGGTGAGGTCGCCGGTGGACCAAGCGCGCCCGGTCTGGCCCCAGTTGTTGAGGACCGCGTTGAGGTCGCCTTGTTCGACGGTGCCGTTGAGGTTGGCGTCGCCGGTGAGCACGACGGCGTCGTTGGTGACGTCGGCGATCCAGGCGAGGATGCCGTCCACGGTGGTGACCGCGCCGACCGAGCCGTAGCCCGCGGTGGGCCGGTTGCTGGGCGAAAACAGCAGTGAGTGGACACCCGCGAGTTTGGCGGTGCCGTCTTCCACGACGAACGCGCCGCCGCCGCTGTCGCCGCTGGCGATCATGGATTCGTAGGTGAGTGCGAAGCGGGTACCCAACGGGTTGTCCAGGTTGCTGTTGGGCCGATCGAAGTCGAAGAACGCAACCTGATCGACGTAGTCGTCGCTGTCGAACACCGAGCCGCCGACCTGATCAAAGACGTTTTCACCGGCGTGGAGGGTGCCGGTTTCGCTGCCGGGTTGGCCGGTGCCGCTGCTGCCTTTGCCGGTCGCGCCGTAGCCGGTGAGGGTGAACGTTTGGCCGTCCAAGTCGTCCGCATCGCCGCCGAAGAGCGCGACCTCCGGAAGGCCCGTGGGCGCGGTATCGAGTTGGAGCAGGGCGAAATCGTTGCCTTGCGTGAAGTCACCGGTCCAGTCGGGGTTTTGAAACACGTCCGCGCCGGAGCTGAAGCCCGAGTTGAATTCCACGGTGGTCCGACCGTCGGTGCTGGGGTTGAAATGGGCCGCGGAGAGCACCCAGCCGTCGCCGAGGTACACGCCCGAGCCCACGCCGACGGCCACGAGGTTGTCCGCCAAGCCTTGCAGCGGAGCCCCGGCATTGGTGAGTAGCGCGGCGTTCTGGGTGTTGAAGCTTCGGTTGTCTCGGATGGTGACGCCGTGGGCCGAGCTTACGAGCAGCGAGCCGAGCAAAACGCCTACTAGCCGTTGGCGCGTGGTGGGCATCACCAAGCCAGCGCGGCGTTGGCGGGGCGAGGCGGGGTCGATCGGTCGGGGCATGCGTGAACTCCTGAAACTTCGCAAACATGGCCCCAAGCGCACCGGGACTTCATGAATTATGACGGCCCAACGCGGGAATGGGTTCGTTTCTTTCGCCGACACACCGAATTTCGTCGGAATCACCGGCGTGACCGTCAAGACGCGACGTGACCGCAAGATTTACGAACGAAATCCAAACGTCCAATCAGTGCGCTCGCCTGAGCATCCCCAAGCCCCAAAACGCGAGCAGGGCGGTGGGCTCGGGAACCGCGAAGCCGGCAAAGTTGGGGGCCGACTGGTTGCCCCAGTGATTGAGTACGCGGTTGAGCTCTTCTTGATCGACGTTGGCGGTGGCGAACGGATCGGTCTGCGGCGCGAAGGGACGCGGGCTACCCCAGTTGTTGAGCACGAGATTGAGGTCGCCCTGCTCAACTTGGCCGTTGCCGTTGTAGTCACCAGCGAGCGCGGCCGCGACCACGGCGAGGCTTAACGACGTGTCCTCCCGCCGCAAGTCCCAGCGTAGATCGTCTCGGAGGGTCGGCAGCACGTGCGTGTGAAAGTCGCCGCGTGCGCCCCGGAACGCCATGAGCGGAAACACATCGCCCAATGCCGGTTCGAGTCCCGGTTCGATCACGACGCGGAGCGTCCCGTCCAGCCGGGCGAAGCCGCCGAGGCGCAACGCCGCGTCGGCGTCGGCCGCGCGGTCGTCGGCGTCGAGTGAGAAGCGCAGCTCGCCCTCGACCAATTGATTCAGCCACGTCGCCGTGAAGGAATCCTGGGGGGCCAGCACCCCGGCGTTGCGGATATCGAGCATCGCCTCACGAATCGTCTGGTCGGGATTGAACCCGGGCGACGCGGTGTTACCGGTGAGCTCGCCTTGGCCGAGGATGTCGATGAAGCCATCGAGTTCCACGCCGTCGCGCAGCCGGAGGGTGGATCGGCCGTCGCCGCCGCCGAGGCTGAGGGTACGAAACGCGGTGTCCTGCGTGGGCCCGTGCAGCGTTGCGTCGGCCTCGGTGGCCAATGACACGTCGTGGACGTGTGCCGGTCGAACGCCCAAGGTCCACCGTGCGTCGTCTTCCCAAGCATGATCCCCACTGGGCTGAGCGTCGAAGACCAACCGCGGCGTGTAGACCCGGCCAAACCACTGATCCGCGGACGCCACGTACTTGGTGTAGGCGACTTGCCCGAAATCGTTGACCGCGGCGAGTCGACCGTCGGTGCCGGTACTCCCATCATCGAGGGAGAACGCGTCGCCGAAGGATTGCTCGGCATCGACCAGGATCGTTTGGCCCTGGTGTCCAATCAGCACGATGCCGGATTCGATCGTGCCGTATGGCGGGTCGCCCACCACTTCGCCGCTGACCGCGATCAGGCCGGACGGGCTACCGGCGATTTGGAACACGTCACGGAGTCGGGCGATGCCCTCGACATAGCCGTCGAACTCGTTGCCGTCGCGGGTGGTGGCCACGGGATCGCCATCGGCGATGACCTTGCGTAGCGTTTGGCCATCGTGTCGCCAGACGCCGGTGCGCTGGGTGGCGCCGTTGTCGTCGCTGAGCATGCCGATAAACGACACCCGGCCGTCGTCGTCGATGAGCGGCGGGGCGGCCCGGACGTTGATGCGGTCGGCGCGACGCAGGCCGACGTTGTCGAACGTGTGCCCGGCGAATCCGGGCGCGGCGTCGCCAAGGCCCGCAACGCGACTGAGTGTGCCGTCGCTGGCACGGCGAAAGATCGCTTCACCGGGCGTCGGGCCAAAGGGCAGGGGAGGCATCGAACCGAACGCCACGTCGCCGGCCGCGTTGATCGTGGGCGTTTGAACCCCCAGGATCGTGTGGCCGTCCACGATGTCGCCGCTCCGCACCGGCATCGTCAGGCCCGCGTCGGGCGTCCAAAGCACCAACCCCGACGCCAACGAACTCGCGCCGCTTCCCGGGGCGATCGGCTCCCAAAACAGATCGCGAAACACCGTGGCCCCCCCGGCGTTGGTCGCGATGTGATTCACCGCTTGGCCAAGCGACAGCGTCGCGCCGTTGTTCATGTTCGGCAGCGACGTGACGCCGGCGGTCGCCACCGCGTTGAGGTCGTGATGCGGACCGACCAGCACCGCCCGGCGAAAGGGCAGCGACGAACCGACCGGGGGAGCGAGGTCCGTCACCAAGGCATGGTGATCGCCCCGCCGTGCGACGCCGGGCGTGGTCAGCCCGCTCCACCGATAACCCGGAAACGACGCTTGGTCGTGGGCCGGGTCGCCTTCGAGTAGCCAGAAGTCACCGCCGCGCATGAGCGCAGCGTTGCGATCGTCGGGTTCCTGCTCGAAAAACAACGATGTGACATTCGTTCCTCGCAAGGTTGCGTACGCGTAGATCGACGGGGTTTTGTCGTCCAGCGATCGCAGCGAAGCGCCGGTCACCTTGAGAAACCGGGACGGGTCCGCGGGATCGACAATCGCGGAGTTGGACCACAGCCGGAAGTCGTGGTCGATCGGGGTGTGGTGCAGCCAGACCGCTTCATCGTTTTGACCGATGGCCGCCAAGCCGCCGGGACTGACCGCGGCGTGGGTGTTCGGTGTGCTCGCTTCGCCGAATTGGCCATATCGCCCGGGGTGTGGCACGGGGTCGGCGGCGCTAACGCAAGCCAGACCGAACACCAGCCCGTACGTCGCTTGGGACCTGATGGGCATGGACATTGAATACCTGTGCGTCATCGCTACGAAGCTACTGCGTACCGACCAAGAAACCAAAGGGAATCTTCGATTTCTTGGGTTCGAGGAGTCCTCGCATGATTGGCTAGATCAACGTCTCAATCTCTGGCAACTCGCCGACGATCGGCGACAGGTAGGTCTTGAACGAATCGTCGATGTCGCAGCCGTCCTTGACGTACTTGAGGTCGAGGTGCCGCGTCTTGGCGGCGACTTCGCTGATGTCGATGGTGCGGTAATCGACGGTGTAGGGCGTGTCGGAGGTGCGGACGATGGCGATCGAGCCCGACGGTCGGCCGGAGTGGAACGCGGCCTTCACCGCTTCGCTGCCGGCTTTGCGGGCTTCTTCCTGATCGACCTTGGAGGCGCAGCCGACAAACGAGCGTTGGAGGTAGCCGAACGTGTCAGCCCGGACGCGGAGCTTCTGGTTGAGCTTCTTCCCAAGCTTGTCCTTGACCAGGTCGCTAAGGATGTCGCCCAACGCGCCGGAGCCGGAGAGCTGGACGTTGCCGTGGCTGTCTTTCTCGACATCGGTTTGCAGCTTGACCATCATCGGCGTGCCGTCCGCGTCGTGGATGCCTTCGGACACGGCGATCAAGCAGCGGCCGAGCTTGGTGTACACGCGTTCGACGTCCGCCAAAAACTTCTCTTCGCTGAAGCTTGCTTCGGGGACGTAAACGAGATGCGGCCCATCGTTCGTGCCTTCGCGTCGGCCCAGCATGGACGCCGCCGTCAAAAAGCCGGCGTGTCGGCCCATGACGATGTTGATCTTGATGCCGGGCAGGGCGGCGTTGTCGAGGTTGTCGCCCATGAACGCCTGGGCGACGAACTTGGCGGCGCTACCGAAGCCGGGCGTGTGGTCGTTGACCGGCAGGTCGTTGTCGATGGTCTTGGGGACGTGGAAGGCCTTGAGGTCGTAGCCCTGGGCCTGGGCTTTCTCGGCGATGATGCGGCAGGTGTCGGAGCTGTCGTTGCCGCCGGCGTAGAAGAAGTAGCGGACGTCTTGCTTCTCGAAGCTCTCGAAGATGCGTTGGCAGTACGCGTCGTCGGGCTTGTCGCGCGAGCTGCCCAGGCCCGACGAAGGCGTGTCGGCGACCTTGTTGAGTACGTCCATGGGCGTGTCGGTCAGGTCGAGGTAATCGTCCTTCACGATGCCGGCCACGGCGTGGTGCGCACCGAGGATTTTGCCATCGAAGCCGGTTTCGGCGCGGAGTTGCTCGACAACGCCGACGAGGGATTGGTTGATGACGGCGGTGGGTCCGCCGGACTGACCGACGACGGCATTTCCTGAAGGCATGGTGGGCTTTCGCTGAGGTTTCGAGGGAATTTTCAACGCCGAGATCGCATTGATTCTCGGACGGGTCGGAGTGTAAGGCACGGCCGGGCGGGACTTCAAAGCGGATGGCGGGACGGCGTCAAGACCTGCGGCGATCGCTCCGATGCCATCAGGAAAGGTGTGTGTTCAATAGTTCCTTGCACGAGGTTTTGGCCGTGACGATCCGCACAAAGCTCTGGTTGTTGATGGTGGTCCCGATGTTGGCGGTGGCCTTGTTCGCCGGTAAGGCGGCGTGGCAGAACGCGTCGACGGCGTCGGAGATGGCGCGGGTGGTCGAGCTGACCGACGTGGCGGTCCGGCTGTCGTCGCTGGTGCACGAGACGCAGAAGGAACGCGGCATGACGGCCGGGTTCTTGGGTAGCGGGGGCACGGCGTTCGTCGCAGAACTCCCGAAGCAGCGCGACGAAGCAAACGCGAAGTTGGCGACGCTGCTCGGTGGGATCGACGGCTTGAATCGCGACGCGTTGCCGACCGTGTTGAACGATCGATTGGATGCGGCGCTCACGCAGCTCGACGCGCTCGACGCGGTGCGTTCGCGTGTGTCTGCCCATGACATCCCGGCCGGCGAGGCGATCGGCTTCTACACCAAGCTCAATGCGCTATCGCTCGACACGATCGGCGCGATCGCGGAGGTGTCCAGTGATGCGACCGTGAACCAAGCGATCGGTGCGTACGTGCTGTTTCTGAAAGGCAAGGAGCGGGCAGGCATCGAACGCGCGGTGCTCAGCAACACGTTCGCCGCCGATGAGTTCCGCTCGGGCATGTACCGCAGATTTGTGTCGTTGGTGACCGAGCAGGACACTTACTTTCGTGCGTTCGGGCTGCGGGCCGGCGACGAAGCGCGGGCGGCGTTCGACGATGCGATGCAGGTGCCCGCGGTGGCCGAGGTGCAGCGGTTGCGTGACGTAGCGTTTAGCAAGGCAACCACGGGCGGCTTCGGCGTCGCGGCGTCGGACTGGTTTGCCACGATCACGAAGAAGATCAACGCGCTCAAGGACGTGGAGAACACGCTTTCGGCGCAGGTGCTCGCTCAAGCAACGGCGCGGCGGGACGCAGCGCAGGCGGCGACCTGGCTGGTCGTCACGCTCGCGGTCGGGTTGATCGCGGCGTGCCTGCTCGGCGGGGCGTGGGTGACGCGGAGCATCCGCTGGCCGCTGAGTCGGTTGATGGAGCGGCTGGCCGAGGTGTCGGAGACCAACGACCTGACGCTCCGCGCGGACGACGCGGGCCGAGACGAACTCGCCCGGCTGGGCGGCGGGGTGAATCGGATGATCGACACCATGCGCGAGCTGATCGGTCAGGTCGGCCAGACGAGCGAAGAGGTCGCGGCAGCGGCGACAAAGGTCGCGGCGTCGTCGGACGAATTACTCACCGGCAGCGAAGAGCAGAGTGTGCAGGTCAACCAGATCAGCGCGGCGGTGGAGCAGATGTCTGCGAGTGTTTTGGAGGTCAGCCGACAAGCGGGCGACGTGGCGACCGAGGCCGAGCGTTCCGGGCAGCTCGCACAAGACGGCCGGGCGGTGGTCGGTCAGACCATCGATGGCATGGGCGAGATCCGCGGGGCGGTTAGCGAGAGCAGCGCCGCCGTCGCGGAGTTGGGCCGACGCGGTGAACAGATCGGCGAGGTGATCGCGGTGATCAACGACATCGCGGACCAGACGAACCTGCTGGCACTCAACGCGGCGATCGAAGCGGCGCGGGCGGGCGAGCACGGCCGGGGCTTCGCGGTGGTCGCCGATGAGGTCCGCAAGCTCGCGGACCGCACGACCACGGCGACGCAGGAGATCGGTGAATCGATCCAAGCGATCCAGACCGGCACGGCCGACGCGGTCCGCCGGATGGAAGCGGGCACCGCCAGCGTGCAGGCCGGCAGCGAATCGGTGGATCAGGCCGGGCAACGTCTGGACGACATCGTGAACAGCTCGGAGACGCTGATGGGCCGCTTGTCGTCGATCGCGTCGTCAGCGGACGAGCAGACGCAGGCGACACAGCTGGTCGCCACGGGCATCGAGCAGATCAACGCGGTCTCGCACCAGACCCGCGATGGCAGCAGACAGGCGGCACAAGCCGCGGGCGAGCTGTCGCGGCGGGCGGAAGCGATGCGCGCGTTGGTGTCGCGGTTCCGGACAGGGTAATTTTTGGTAGCCGCAACCCCATGGGTTGCGCGTGCTCGGTTCTTCGGACGGTACTCCGCGCAACCCGTGGGGTTGCGGCTACCTGTCGGAGGAGAACCAGTTCGGGCCGGCGTGACCGGGCAGGTAGGTGTTCCGTAGGTGATCGAAATGTGTTCGATCACGGACGCGCCGGTCGTGGCCGCCGCGGCCGAACCAAGTGCGGCGATCGAAGCGTTGGTTGAGGCTGCGGGTGAGGGATTCTTTGAGCTTTTGACGCATACGGACCGCGGTCCGGTCGTCGTGCCACGCGATCAGGGCATGGATGTGACTCGGGTCGGTCGCGATCGCGTGCAGTTCGAAGTTCTGGGGAACAGCAGAGTCCCGCAACACGGTGATCATGGCCTCACGCGTTTCGAGCGTAAACGTGGCGTCGGGTTTGGTTTGACGACTGCGGTAGGCGAGAGCCATGTCCGAATCGGTCGGGAGAACGCCGCGTTTGCGTTGCACGAAGCCCTCGGGCCGGTCGGGCATCCAAGAGCCGTGGGCGTGGAAGGTGAACAGATGGACGGGCATGCGATGACAGTAGCCGCAGCCCCACGGGTTGCGCGTGCTCGGCTTCTCGAACGGCGCTCCGCGCAACCCGTGGGGTTGCGGCTACCGGTGCGAAATACTTACGCCAAGAGTTGTTCGAGGTCGTCGCGGGTGAGGGAACTCAGGACGTTTTCTTCGCCGCCGACGATCGCATCCGCGAGGTCGCGTTTGCGTTTTTGCAGTTCGAGGATGCGTTGCTCGACGGTGTCTTCGCAGATCATGCGGTAGGCGAAGACGGGCTTGGTTTGGCCGATGCGGTGGGTGCGGTCGATGGCCTGGGCTTCGACGGCGGGGTTCCACCAGGGGTCGAGGATGAAGACGTACTCGGCGGCGGTGAGGTTGAGGCCGACGCCGCCGGCCTTGAGCGAGATCAGGAACGTGGAGAGGTCCGGGTCGGTCTGGAATTCCTCGACGACCTGCCGGCGGTTGCGGGTTTGCCCGTCGAGATAGGCGTAGCGGATGCCGCGTTGTTCGAAGCGGTCTTTGACGAGGCCGAGCATCGAGGTGAACTGCGAGAAAACCAGGGCTTTCTGGCCCTCGGCGACGATCTCTTCGAGCATCTCCATGAGCGCGTCGAGCTTGGCGCTGGGCGCGCCCTGCGTGTTGATGCCGGCCTTGTCGATGAGCGCGGGGTGGCAGGCGGCCTGGCGGAGGCGGAGCAGGGCTTCGAGGACCATGAACGCGGACTTGCCGAGCGACTTGTTCGCGGTGACGCCGTCCGCGTCGAGCTGGTTGATGAGCGTGCCGCGGTAGTAGGTCTTGAGGTCGTCGTAGACCTTGCGTTGGGCGGGCTCCATCTCGCAGGCGATGGTCTGCTCGGTTTTGCTCGGCAAGTCGGAGAGCACCTGGGCCTTGGTGCGGCGGAGGATGAACGGGCGGAGGGCGCTGGCGAGTTGGTGCAGCGGGGAGGCTTTGGCCTTAGTGGATTCTTCGGTGGGCGAAGCGTCGTCGTCGGCCGGGTCGTCGGGGTCGTTGTCGAAGTCCTTGGCGTCTTTCGCGTCCTGCGCGGCGGCTTGTTCGGCGGTGAGCGCGGCGTCCGCTTTGCCCGGAGCGCTGGGCGGGGCGAGGTGGTCGGCCTGGATGGTGGCGGTGGCACCGCGGACCAGGTCGGCGAAGCGGGCGTTGGCGCCGAGCATGCCGGGGTTGAGGTATTCGAAGATCGACCACAGGTCGCCGAGGTGGTTCTCGACGGGGGTGCCGGTGAGGGCGAGGCGGTGCTTGGCGTCGAGCAGGCGGGCGGCCTTGGCGCTCTGGCTGCTGGGGTTCTTGATCGCCTGGGCCTCGTCGAGCACGACGTAGTCGAATTGGATCGGCTGGAGCTTCTTGACGTCGCGGCGCATGAGGCCGAAGGACGTGACGACCAGGTCGTAGTCGGCGAGCTTTTTCAGGTCGGCCGCGCGGTCCGGGCCGGTGTACGCGAGCAGCTTGAGCTCGGGCGTGAACTTCTCGGCCTCGTCGATCCAGTTGAACACGACCGAGCGCGGCGCGACGATGAGCGACGGCGGGGCGTCTTTGCCCAGTTCCTTGCGGCGCTGCTGGAGCATCGCGAGCACCTGGATCGTTTTGCCCAGGCCCATGTCGTCGGCGAGGACGCCGCCCATGCCGAAGCGGCGGAGGAAGGTAAACCAGCCCAGGCCGTGCTGCTGATAGGCGCGGAGCGTGCCCTGGAAGTCCTGGTGCGGCTGGGCGGCGTGGATGCCGTCGAAGCCGCGGAGCGCTTCGCGGGCCTGCTTGAAGGTGTCGTCGACCTCGGCGAGTTCCTTGTCGTCGAGCAGCGCGTCGAGCAGCGCGGCTTGCGACGCGGAGAAGCGGAGATGGTCGCCCTGCAGTTCGCCCATCGCGGTGAGCAGTCCGTGCTCGTTGAGCCACTGCTCGGGGAGGATGCCCTGCGTGCCGTCGCCGAGTTCGACCATCTGTCGGCCGGCGCGGGCGGCCTCGAGGATCGCGGGCAGGGCGACGGTCTGCTGGTTGCCGTTTTCGTCGGTGAAGGACACGTCGCCGCGGAGCTCGAACCAGTCGATGCCGGAGCTGATCGACAGCGCGGGCGGGCCGGCGGTGCGGAGGAGTTTCTGATCGGCGAACACGGCCCAGCCCAACGCGAGCAGCTTGGACACGGCGGTGGGCACGTGCTTACTCGGGAGCAGCACGGCGTCGGCCGCGGCGGTGGACGAACGCATGCCCAGGCCGGCGGTCTGTTCGATGGCTTCGCGCTCGGCGCGGAAGTTGCGGCGGATCAACTTGCGGGTGTCTTCGCCGTCTTCGGGTTCGTCGGAGAGCGCGGCGGCGTCGGCCGGGTTGTCGGAGGACGTGTCGGGCTGTTCGTCGAGGACGGTGTCGATCGCTTCCTCGGCAGGACCGTCACGGTCGAGGACGGCGGTGGTGGCGTCGTCAAGCTGTGGGGCAGCGCTGTGCGTAGGGGCCTGTTTAGGCTCGGCGGCTTCGCCAGACGTGGCGGCGACTAGGTGATCTGCGTCGCCTTCGGGGGAAGCCACGGGGACGAACCGGCCGGCTTGAGCTGGCGAGACTCGGGAGCCGCCGTAGTCGAAACGCAAGCGCCCGGCGAGCTGGGTTTTTTGGGTCGCGCCGAGTTCGGTGGCCTGCCCGGTACCGGGGCTGAACAGTTCGAGCATCGGGCGGGGCTCGATACGCTGCTCTGCGTAGCCCAGGCCGTCGGGCAAATCCAGTTCGGGAAGTTGCGGCAGCAGGTACAGGCGTTCGAGAAACGACGCGACATCCGCGTCGGGCACAAGCATGCCGCCCACGCCTTCGCCTTCGCCGACGCTTTCTCCGTTCTCACCTTCCGCGTCGTCTTCTTCAATGTCCGGTTCGGGTTCGTAGCCTTCGGCATCGTCGGCGAAGCGCTCATCGCGGAACTGTGCTAACCATGAAAACGCTTCACGGTCGTCCAGCCGGCCCGCCATCGCGAACGTGCGCTTGCGACGCAGACGGTCTAACGGTTCTTCAAACAGCACCAGACCATCGCCGCCGCCTAAGCACAGCAAAGGACGCGTCGCGGCGATGCGTCGCCCGTCGCGGCGCAACTGCATATCCAGACGTAGCCCGCCGGTGACCGGCCGACCGACCAGCCACGGCACCCATGCGCTGGGCCGTGTGTTCACGGGCTGCCCCTGCACCGCGGCAGCGGCCTTGTCGACGTCGTCTTCCCAGCGGAGCTGGCGGAGCTTCTGTTCGTCGCGGTCCTCGTCGCCGACATCCACGAAGCACCGGCCGGTGGCGATCATGCGGCGGAGGATCGCGCGCTGCGCCCCGGCGGTCAGCTTGTACGCGGCGTGCAGGCTGTTGACCGAGCGCGGCATGCGGGTGCTGACGGGGTTCTCTTCGTTGTGTCGGCCGGCCCCGATGAGGATCGCACCGAGTTCACGGTCGATCGGGTCGCCGAGCGTGTCGAGGTTGTCGGCATTGAGACGGAGAGGTTTGGGTTTGGACCAGCCGGTGGAGATCGCGCTGCGTTGCTGGAGTTCGACGATGAGCCCGCGGTTGCGGCGGGACGCTCCCGGAAGGACGACGTAGCACACTTGACGTTGCGCGTTTTGGAGCGCGTTCATGGCGCCGTTGCGGGCACGTTCTTCCGTGGTGCCGGGCTTGAGCAGGGTCAGGCGAGACATCCAGCGCGGCTCGGTGGATTTGAAGGCCGAGGTCGCGGACGCGTCGCGCTTGCGGGCCTTGGGGGCTCCGGGCTTGAGCTTGAGCATCTCGGGCAGCGGCCAGCCCAGGGCCGGGTCGTGGTCGGCCTGCGCGAGGTCGAGCATGGCCGCCCAGATGTGTTGGCAGAGTTGGCCCGAGTTGAACAGCGGGCAGCCGCAATCGACGATTGCTTTCTTGCCCTCGGCGCGGATCGTGACGGTTTGTTTGCCGACGGATTCCGAGAGGTCGTCGACCTCGGCACGGAGCACCTCGCCGTCCTGCGGGGGCACGCGTTTGACCTTGCCGCCCATCTGGATCGCCCGCCCCTGCATGCGGACCTTGGGCTGAAAAAACGGCGACCACGACGGGAGCATCGACATCAAAAAATTCCCTGACGCCCCCCCCGGAAGTCCGAGGCATGAGGCCGGTTTGTTCTACGTGAATAGCCACGCGCTTGAGCGTGGTCCGAATCGTCAAGGGTACGTGGGTCAACGCGGCGAAGCAATGTGGTGAGCGTGAATGTTTTGCGGACGCCGTCCGCAGAAGGATCACACCGCTCCGTAGCGATGGGTCAGCGACCTGCGTGAGCATCGTGGTGGTTGCCGCTCCCGCGCAGGCCCTTGGCCTGCGGCTAAGGTTCGTCTGATATGCATGGGTTGATTCTGCAAACCGCCGCCGACGAGGCGATGCCGCCGCCGGCGTGGACGGTCTGGCTGGCCTGGGGCGGGGTGCCAATGGCGGCGGTGCTGCTGGGGCTACTCGCGGCGACGGGCGTGCTGTCGCTGCGGAGGCTGGAGCAGTCGCCGACGCGGGAGGTGGGGCTGACGTGGATCGACGGGTTGATCGGCGTGTGGCTCTGGTTCGTCGGGAGTTTACTGGCGGGCGTGCTGCGGGCGGCGGGCAACACGGCAAACGCGGCGGCGAGCGATGGGGCCGACACGGCGGCGCGGTTGGCGATGTCGCCGGTGACGATGGTGTTCATGCAGGTCGCGTCTTTCGGGCTGCCGCTGGGGTATGGGTGGTGGAAGGCGTCACGCACCGCGGGGTATGCCCGAGAACTGGGCCTCGTGCCCCGCTCGGTGCGACTTGAATGCCGCTGGACGGTGCTCGCGGTTCCCGCAATCGTGTTGCTCTTTCTGGCCACACAACAAGGCTCGGCTGTGATCTCGCTCATGCTCGGCCACCCGCCGCCGCAGGTGCAGCACACGCTGCTGGACACCTACGCCACGCTCCGCGACGAAGGCGACATCGCCACGATGCTCGGCCTGCTGATTTCCACCGTGGTGTTCGCGCCCGTGCTCGAGGAACTCTTTCACCGCGGGTTTTTGCAGACGGCCCTGGTCCGCAGGCTCGGTCCGACGCGGCGTTGGGTCGCCATCGTCGGCGTTGCGCTGTTTTTCGCGGTGATGCATCTGGGGGCGGTGCCGTGGGTCGCGATGCCGGCCCTGGTGCTCCTCGGGGTGTGCTTTGGGTTTCTTTACGAACGGACCGGTTCGCTCTGGCCGCCGATCCTGGTGCACGCGGCGTTCAACGCGATCAACGTGGCGTACGTGCTGGCGTGGGTGTGACGATCCTCGCGCTTCCCAGCCGTTCCGATAAATCCGGGGTGTTTCGCAGCCCCGGCGTAGGCCTCGATCCGATTGGCAGAGCTTTCCCCGTGTTTTTCCACGCGAATCCACATCTTGACGTTTGGTTCAAGTTTGGATAGAACTTCAACCGAACAGAGGTTAGGAAAAACCTGATGCCCTGGTGCCCGCGCCGACGAAGGGAAGGGAGTGGCGGCCAACCGCTCCACAACATGTGGGGTATTCGGCTGTCCGACGCACCCTATGGACGCATCCGCACTTTCACCCTGGCCCCTGGAGACTTCCCGATGACCGCACCTTTACTCATGCTCGGACCCGGCGGCGACTACCAGAACCGCTACGTCGGCCGCGGTGCCGGCTTGGTCAAAGACCCCGCCCGCAGCGGAGCCGACACCGACTCCAACGGCGGCCACGCGGGATATCACCCAGGTTTCGGCCGGCCTAGCGCGAAGCCCCGCGACACGGTCCGTGCATCGCTCGCCCGCTCAGCCGACCAATACACCCCTGCGCCCCTGACGCCCGGCCCCGGCACCTACGACGCCGCCGGAAAGCGAACCGGCGCGCCGACCCGCGACGAACTTTTCCGCGCCGCCGCCGCTTGGGCCGACGCTCAGCGCTTGGCTGTATCGGATTTGGCTCATGACCACGCAGCGCACCGCCGTCTGCTCGCCCCGGCCGTGACCCCGCGGGACGTCCAGAAACTCGTCGTTGCCGTGGTCCCGCCCGCCGCGCCCACCGCACACCTCCCCGCCCCCTTCACCCCACGGAGTTGGACAACCCATGGCCCTCAATCTCACCCCCAAGCAACTCAAAATCCTCAACCGCATCCGCGAAACCCGGCTGACGCGGGGCTATTCACCGACGATGCAGGAGCTCGCCGACGAACTCGGCGTCTCCAAGGTCACCGTCTTCGAGCACGTCGAAGCGCTCATCAAGAAGGGGGCGCTCGTCCGGCAAAAAAACAAAGCGCGCTCTTTGGAAGTCTCGCCGGATCTTGAACTGCCCGACGAATCCACCAACCTCAAGCTCCCGCTTGTGGGTTCCATCGCGGCCGGCTCGCCCATTGAGGCCATCGAAACCCGTGAGCACCTCGATCTTGAATCCCTCTTTGCTCCCCCGCGCGGGCAGAGCGTCGGCGGCACCACGTTCGTCCTCAAGGTCCGCGGCGACTCGATGATCGATGCCCACATTTCCGATGGCGATTTCGTGGTCTGTCGAAAACTCGAAGGCGCTCCGCGGACCAACGACATGGTCGTCGCGCTCGTGGACAACGAGGAAGCGACGCTAAAGTTCTACAGCAAAGAAAAGGACGGCCGCGTCCGCCTGCAACCTGCCAACGAAAAATACGAACCCATCTGGGTCGACCCCGACCGCGTCCAGTTCCAAGGCATTTGCGTAGGCGTGATCCGGCAGTACTGATTTCAGATTGATTTCAAGCGAAGCGTCGCAGCGTTCGATCGATCATCGCGACGCGGCTAGCTTTAAACGCGTCCGATCGGGCGGACGTGAGGAATTCGAGGTGGCTGCTTAGGTCGGTGAGTCGTGCGCGGTCGATCGCGTCGTCCGGGACGTTCAAGCCGCCATCGCGTAAGCCCGCGAGGACCGGGGCTTCGGCGGTGTCGTCGAAGTGCCGGAGCAGGTTGCCCAGGTCCATGAACCACGAGCCGGCGTGGGCGAATTCCCAATCGAGCACGGCAACGATTTTGTTGTTACGAACGAGCAGGTTGTCGGGTCGGAAGTCGCCGTGCACGAGGCAGGGTCCCAGGTCGGCATCGACGGCAAAGAGATCGTGGCGTTGGGTCAGTTGTCGTAAGGCGTCCACACGAGCGCGGCCCAGCCACCGCTTGACTTCCGGATCGTCGAGCGTGCCGGCGAGCCAATCGGCGGGCGGACCCCAATCAAACGAGGCGGCGGTGCCATCGGATTGGAGTTGGCCGGGCGTGTCGAAGTCGATCGTGGTGAGCGCGGCGAGCGTTCGGCCGGCGTCTCGGAGCGCATCGGGGTCGTGAGTGAGGTGTTCGCCTTCGACGAACGCGAACACGGCGGCGGTGTCGTGGTGCCAGAGCAGTTCGGGGATCGGGACGGTTTCACGCGCGAGCCCGATGGCGACCGCATCGGCGGTGGGCGTGCCGCGGGTGTATTGCCGGGCGACGACGGTGGGGCCGCCATTGAGCGTCAGCTTGTGGTTGGTGTTGGATGCGCCGCCGGGCAAGGGTTCGCAGCGTTGAATCGTTTGGCCGGCGAGGAAGCCTGCGAACACGTCGGGATCGAACGGCTGGCGAGGGTGTCGGCGGTCGGTGTCGTCGAACCCTTTGGAAGCCATCGTTGGAGCGTACGGTATGGCGATGTCGGATCCTTCAGAACTGCCCGTGGGATTGATTGCTGGTGAGGGCGAGCTGCCGTTGTTGGAAGCGCGGGGGTTGCTCGCGGCCGGGCGTCGGGTGGTGTGCGTGGGGTTGAATGGTGGCGGCGGCGGGGCGGGCGGCGTGATCGCGACGGATTTGGCGTTGGCGTATCGGTCGTTTCCGTTGTTGCGGATGAACGCTTGGGCGGGGTGGTTGCGGAAGCAGGGCGTGGCCGAGGCAATCATGGTCGGGAGGGTGAGTAAGGGGACGATGTACGATCCGGCCGCGATTGTGCGGGGTTTGCCGGACTGGCGGGTGATGCGGCTTTTTTTGTGGAAGCTGCGGAAGGATCGGCGGAGCCAAGTGATGCTGCGTGGCATTGCGGACGAGCTTTCGCTTTGCGGAGTGAACCTGATCGACACGACGGCGTACATCCCGGAGCATCTCGCGGACGAAGGTGTGATGACCAAGACGCCGCCGAGTTCGGGCATGCAGAGCGACGTGGCGATGGCTTGGCCGGTACTGATGCAGTTAAACGCGCTGGATGTCGGTCAGGCGGTCGCGGTGCGGGGCAAGGATGTGTTGGCGGTGGAGGCGATCGAGGGGACCGATGCGCTGATCGAGCGGGCGGGGGTGTTGAGCCGTGGCCGAGGTTGGACGCTGTGCAAAGGCGGTGGGCCGGACAAGGATATGCGGTTTGATGTGCCGACGGTGGGGGTGCAGACGATCGAAAAACTGGCCGCAGCGGGCGCGGTGTGCTTGGCGTTGGAGGCGGGCCGGGTGATCTTGGTGGACAAGCCGGCGGTGCTGAAGGCGGCGGACGACGCGGGATTGGCGGTGATGGGGGTTTAGGTCAGCACACCGAACAACAAGAACATCACGAAGATACCGACGACGAAGACGCCGGCGATGATGGAAAACGCGATCCAACCGGGCGGACCGCCTCGGGTGCTGGGATCTTGATCATTGATGTCGATCGGAAGCGTTGGGGGCTTTTCGAGATTAGGGTCGGCTGGAGGGATGGGGGCCATGCCCAACGTTAGGCGAGACTACCCGCGGCGGGGGTTGCGACGGGTGGGGCGGGAGCTCGGGGGTTTCTTGGCGGGGGGCGACGGCGGGAGCGTGCGGGTCTCGAGCTTATCGCCGCCGCTGGACGTTTCGCTGGGCACGGCGATGGGACGTAAACCCATGGCGGTGTCGACCAAGCCGACCTGCGAGTCGTCGGCGTCTTCATGAGCGAACTTGCCGAAGATCATGCGGCCGCTGCTGGTTTGGATCGCGTTGGTGACGACCAGATCAACGGCTTGGCCGAGGTGGTCGCGTCCCTTTTCGACGACGACCATGGTGCCGTCGTCGAGGTAGCCGACGCCCTGGGTGGGAGATTCGCCGGGCTTGACGAGCTTGACGTGCATGTGTTCGCCGGGGAGCACCACCGGGCGCAGCGCGTTGGCAATTTCGTTGATGTTGATCACCTGGACGCCGCGGAGGTCGGCGACCTTATTGAGGTTGAAGTCGTTGGTCATGACGCGGGCTTTAAGCCGGGTCGCGAGGTCGATGAGCTGGGCGTCGACGCCGGTGCCGTCGGCGTCGAGGGTTTCGAGACGGACGTCGAGGCCGTCGTGTTCCTGAAGTTTTTTGAGGATATCCAGCCCGCGTCGTCCTCGGGCGCGTTTAAGTTTGTCTTGGCTGTCGCTGAGCGTTTGGAGTTCGTCGAGGACAAAGCGGGGGACGATGAGTTCGCCCTGCATGACGTGGGTGCCGAGCACGTCGAGGATTCGGCCATCGATGATCACGGAGGTGTCGAGCAGCGTGGGTCTGGAGCCGCGGACCTCCTTGGCGAATTCCACGTAGGGGATGACGAAGCGGAAGTCGTCTTTGGTTTGAAGCACGAGCGAGATGGCGACGTAGCAGGTGACGAGGCCGATGATGACCTTGACGCCCTGGAGCAGGTCGAGAAAGGCGTCGCGTCGCACGGGGTCGGAGGTTTCGGCGGGGGCGGCGTAGACGCCGACGAGGTCGACGATGAAGGACAGGGCGTAGGCGGCGAGGAGGCCGGCCATGAGCCCGAGGAACACCCCCGAAACAGCGGAGAGTTTTTTGGTTTTCGTGCCGACGTCGATGGCGATGACGGCGGCGGCGACGGCAATGGCGGCGGCGATGATGGCGACGACTTGGCCGAAGCCAGCGTCGGCGGCCCACTGAAAGTCGGCGTTGACGTAGAGCGTGATGACCGCGGCGACCAGGACCAGAAACGCGCCGCGGAGGATGACCATAATCATGACACGAACATGATACGGCGGGTTTGCCGGGGGACACGGACGCGGATAAGTTGTTCGGTTCGGCGTTGCGACGCCGTGAGACGGACGGTCGGGCCCGGTGCGTGGGTCGGCTCGCGAACCGGGTCAGGCCTTGACCGGAGCAGCCCTAAGCGTCGTCGGCCCGGCGCCGCCGGTGTCCTGGCCGTCCGTCCCGCGGCGACGCATGCGTGCGTTTTGCAGTGATTTTCCCCGACGCCCGCGCCCCTCTAGGCCCGTCGCTTACCCTGCTGTCCCCGTGGCATACACCGTCCTCGCCCGCCGCTATCGCTCCCAGCGCTTCGACGCCGTCGTCGGACAGGGTGGTGTCGCGCAGACGCTGATCAACGCCATCAAGACCGGCCGGGTCGCCCACGCCTACTTATTCACCGGCACCCGCGGCGTCGGCAAGACGTCGATGGCTCGGCTGTTCGCCCGGGCGCTCAACGCGCCGGACACGGTGCCGGACGCGCCGAAGGACGACGGCTTCGACTACCCCGAGGAAGACGTCCAGCAGCGCATGGCCGACGCGATCATGCGCGGCGACGATTTGAACGTCATCGAGATCGACGGCGCATCCAACCGCGGTGTGGACGACGCGCGGGACATCATCGCCAAGGCGGGCTTGTCGCCGACGAGCAACGCGCGGTTCAAGGTGTACATCATCGACGAGGTGCACATGCTCACCCGCGAGGCGTTCAACGCCTTGCTCAAGGTGATGGAAGAGCCGCCGTCGCATGTGAAGTTCATCCTGTGCACGACCGAGCCGCAGAAGGTGCCGGCCACGATCCAGTCGCGCTGCCAGCGGTTCGATTTTCACAACATCCCGACAGCAAAGATTGCCGAGCACCTGCGCGACGTGCTCAAGCAGGAAGCCGTCGACGCGGAAGACGAAGCGGTGTGGCAGGTCGCGCGGCTGGGCAACGGCTCGATGCGTGATGCGTTGTCGCTGATGGACCGGTTACTCGCGACGGGTTCGTCGCCGCTGACGGCGAAAACGCTCGAGGACATGCTCGGCTTGCCCGACGCGGCGCTCATCGCGGGGCTGGTGGATGCGGTGGCGGCGGGGGATGTGAAGGGCACACTGGAAGCGACGGACGATTTGTTGAAACGCGGGTTGGGCCAGGATCAGTTGATCGATGTGCTCATCGAGCGTCTGCGGCAGTTG
The DNA here is from genome assembly GCA_039030755.1 of Planctomycetota bacterium. GTDB lineage: Bacteria > Planctomycetota > Phycisphaerae > Phycisphaerales > Phycisphaeraceae > CAZIXN01. The sequence continues at coordinate 35,553 of JBCCDN010000003.1, forward strand.
ATGCTGATCGCGGCGTGCGGGATCGATTCAGATTTGGTCGAACTCAGCGACGATGCGAAGGCCAAGGCGGCGGAGCAGGCTCAGCAATTCGATGCGCCGGGGCTGGTGTACGCGATCGCGCTGTTGGAGAATTTGAGCCGGCACGCGAAGAACTCGGCCACGCCGCGGGCGTTGCTGGACGCGACGGTGGTTCGGCTCGCCCTGGCGGAAAAGATGGCCGACGTGTCGGCGTTGCTGAACGGCGGCGCGGCGGTGTCGCCACAAAAAAAAAACTAACGGGTGAAGCCGCACCGAGGCGGGTGGCCCCAAGCTCTTCCCCCCATGGGGGAAGTGACCCGCACAGCGGGTCGATAGGGGGGCGTCGCAAGGACGCTTCGAATAATCTCTCCAACACACCCGATCCCAAGCCCAAGCCCCCCCCCACCCCGCGGACCAGGCGCTCAACGACCCCGCGGCGCTCTGGGCGGCGCTCATGGCCGACGTCGGGCACCACAACGCGGCCGCGTGGCTGGACCATTTTGAGCTGCGCACCATCGACGTGAGCAAGCAGCCCGCTCATGCCGTGCTATCGCCCAAGCCCGCCGCGGGCCACGCCATCCGTTTCGCGACGGCGCCTCGGCTCGAACGCCTTGGACAACATCTCACCCGCTTGTCGGGCGTTGCGGTCCGTGTGCAGCTCGCCGAGGTGCCGACCGCGCAGCAGCAGCACGACCGGCGGATCGCCGAGGCGGAAATCGACACAGGCTCCGGCGCAAACGCCGCGGCTAAGCCGTCCGCTCCTTCCGGGGGCGGGGGCATCGATCGGCGGGACGCGCTTGGTTTGCCGATCGTGCGCGACGCATTCGAAGTATTTCCCGATGCGATCATGATCGACGCGCGGAAAAAAGATCCGCCGCCAACTCAGACGCCCACGGATTGAATCCGTGGGTTTCGGCGCGGTGCATCTTTGCGATCGGTCCGGGCCGACCCTATCCTGCCGCGACGCATGCCCGAGTCGCTCGTGCAATTGATTCTCTATGCCGCCACGGTCCTTGGGGCCGCCGCGATGGTGCTGTTGCTGCCTGCCCCAGGCAAGCCCGGCGGGACAAGTTGGCGGCCGCTCGGGGCGTTGCTCGGTGCCGCGACCTTAGGCGGGTTCTGGCTGTTGATGTCGCCGCTGTGGCTGGATCGGCCGCGGGAGCTTGAGCCGTACGGCGATGCGTTGACCGTCACCGGCCTGGACCCCGGGGCGATGGCGTTTTACTACGTGTTTTCCGCGATTGGCATCGTGTCGGCCGTCCGTGTGATTACGCACCATCGGCCGGTGTACGCGGCACTGTGGTTTGTGCTGGTGATCCTCAGCTCGGCCGGGCTATTCCTCGTGCTCGCGGCCGAGTTCATGGCCCTCGCATTGGTGATGATCTACGGCGGGGCGATCCTTGTGACCTACATGTTCGTGATCATGCTCGCGTCGCAACCGCAGGCGAGCGACGCCCCCGAAGACACGCCGGACTTCGAGCGGTACGCCCGGGAGCCGCTGTGGGCGTCGGTCGCGGGATTCCTGCTGTTGGCGGTGTTGCTGACGTTTATTTTTGATGGCGACGCGGTGACGCGGAACGTCGAAGCGATGGCAATCACCAACGCAGAGGTTGCCGAGCAACTGCTGCCCAACCGCGCCCAGATCGCCGCCGTCGACGGTGGCGGTGATGTCATCACGGTGGACACGGCCGTGGGCAACGTCGAGCGCGTCGGCCTGGACCTGTTCATGCAGAACCCGCTGGCGATCGAGTTGGCCGGCGTTATCCTGCTCCTGTCGCTGATCGGCGCGGTGGTGATCGCCAAGACCGACGTACCCGACCCCGGGAGCGATGAGAACGACGACCCGGCCGTGCGTGCGGCGGTCGATCCGAAACCCGCCCCGGAAGCGCAAGCGTGAACGCCTGACTGGCTCTGATGGAACTCCCGATCCTGACCAACCTGACGCTGGCCCACTTCCTGTTTACGGGCGCGGTGCTGTTCACCTTGGGACTGATCGGGTTTATCAGTCGGCGGAACCTGATCGTGATGTTTCTGTGCACCGAGCTGATGTTCCAGGGCGTGTGCGTCACGCTGGTGGCGTTCAGCCGGTATCACCTGAATTTTTCCGGGCAGACGTTCGTGATTTTCGTGTTGACGATCGCGGCGGCCGAGGCGGCGTTGGCGCTGGGGCTGGTCGTGCTCTTGTTTAGAAGAAAGCACACGCTCGACGCGCTGGCGTGGGCTTCGATGAAGGGCTGACGCCCGGGACGTTTTTGAGAGACGTATGACCACTCTTGGCCACCTCATCCCGTTGTTCCCGTTGCTTGGCGCGGTCGCGTGCTGCTTCGTGGGCTATTGGAAATGCGGTGCCTTCGCGAAGCTGGCGGGGCCGTTCTGCGTGATGTCGGTGGCGGCGTCATTTGTCGTGACGGCACTACTCGCCGTGAGCGGGGCGGAAGGCGGCACGACCGCTTGGCCGTGGATGTCCGTCGGCGGTTTAGACCTGAACATCCGGTGGTTCTTCGACCCGCTGACGCTCATCATGCTCAGTGTCGTCACCGGCGTCGGCTCGCTCATCGCGTGGTACGCGCTGGGTTACATGGAGCACGACGAGGGCTACGCCCGGTTCTTCGGGGCGGTGGCGCTATTCATCTTCGCGATGACGACGCTGGTGATGGCGGACAACCTCGTGCTGCTGTTTGTGGGCTGGGAAGGCGTGGGCGTGTGCTCGTACCTGCTGATCGGGCACTACTTCACGAAAGACGTCGCGGTCGCCGCGGCGAAGAAGGCGTTCGTGGTCAATCGCGTCGGCGACTTCTGCCTGCTGATCGGGATGTTCCTGCTGTTTCGGGAATATGGCACGTTGAGCCTGCACGGAACGGCCGACCAGCCGGGCATCGTGTCACAAGCGTCCGCGCTGCTCACGGCTTCCGGGGGCGAAGGCTCGGGCGACGCGACGCACACCTGGATCGCGATGCTGCTGATGCTCGGGGCGTTCGGCAAGTCGGCTCAGTTTCCGCTGTTCGTCTGGCTGCCCGACGCGATGGCGGGGCCAACGCCGGTGTCGGCGCTCGTGCATGCGGCGACGATGGTGACCTCGGGGGTATACCTGGTCGTGCGGATGCTGCCGGTGTTCCAGCTCTCGCCTTGTGCGTTGGTGACCATCGCGTGCGTCGGCGGGTTCACGGCCTTGCTCGGCGCGACCAATGCGTTGTGTAGCAACGACCTCAAGGGCGTGTTCGCGTACTCCACGGTTTCGCAGCTCGGGTACATGTTCGTCGGCGTCGGGGCGGTCTCGGCCGGCGGCGCGATCCAACACCTGTACACCCACGCGTTCTTCAAAGCGCTCTTGTTCCTCACGGCCGGCTCGGTGATGCACGCGCTCGCGGGCAAACTCGACATCCGCACGATGTCCGGCCTGCGGCATCGCATGCCCGTGACGTGCTGGCTGATGTTTGTCGGTTGCCTGGCGCTCGCCGGGTTTCCGTTGCTGTCGGCGGGCTTCTGGTCCAAAGACCTGATCCTCGCGGACGTGATGGCGGTGGGCCTGAACGATTGGCGGGGTTACGGCACGCTGTACCTGATCGTCGCGTGGGTCGCGATCGTGACCGCGCTGCTCACCGCGTTTTACACCTTCCGCGTGTGGTTCACGGTGTTTATGGGCGAAGAAAAATTCGAGATGGGCGACGAGCACCACCACGCCCCGGAAAGCGATGACCACGGCGACGACGGCGAGAAGCACCTCGAACACGTCCACGACGCCCCGCACGAGATGCCTTGGCTGCCGATGAATCTGCCGCTGGTGGTTTTGGTCTTGGGCAGCACGGTCCTGAGCATGGCCATTTGGTGGTTCGCCGCGGACGGGTTCACAAAAGACTTCCACTACGGCAACATCGCGACCGTCGAGAGCGGCGTCGTCGCGGCGGCAACGGACGCCGAGGCCTACGGGAAAGCCGGCGGCGACTACGACCAGCCCGGCAAGAAATTGCACCAGGCGAACTTCCTCGGCGGCGACGTGCACAGCACGATGCTCTACTTCTCCGGCGCGATTGCGCTGGTCGGCATCGCCGGCGCGGCGTTCTTCCACTGGCTGGCCCGGCCCGCGCGGGACACCGCCGCCGCCCTGCTCGCCCCCGTGATCAAGGTGCTGCGGGACAAGTGGTACGTCGATGAGATCTACGACGCGGCGATCGTGAAGCCGTTGCACCTGGGCTCGCAACTGCTCTACGTGCTCGACGCGCTGGTGATCGAGGGCGCGACGCGCGTCGTCGGCCTGACCCCCAAGTTCCTCGGCGGTGGTATCCGGCCCGTTCAGACCGGACGCATGCAGGCTTACGGCTTGTCCATGGCCCTGGGCGTCGCCCTGCTCGCACTCGTCGTGCTCATCGCCACCACCGCTGGTTGAACCGAAATACCGATGTCTCTCCTGCTCCCCCTGCTCGTGTTCCTGCCGCTGATCTTCGCGGGCGTGTTGCGCCTGCCGCTGGGGCTGTGGCGCTGCCGGGCGAGCACCTGGAAAGTCAGCCTGGGCGTCGCGGCGGCGACGGGCCTGATCGCGCTGCTGCTGGCGGCGACCTTTGACTACGGCGACGCGGAGATCCAGATGCGGGGCTCGATCCCGTGGATACCGTCGTTGGGACTGTCGTTTAGCTACGGCCTCGACGCCGTGTCGCTTTGGCTCGTGCTCGTCAGTGCGGTCGTGCTCTTGCCGGTCGTCGTGCTCGCGAGCTGGGGCGAAAAGCTCCAGGTCGGTGCGAGCGAAGAACAGCCCGGCGACTTCGCGGCGTTTCTGTCATGGGTGTTCGTGCTGGGCGCGGCGTTGATGGGCGTGTTCGTTGCGCAGGACGCGATCCTGTTTTACGCGTTCTTCGAGTTGACGCTGATCCCGGCCGTGTTCCTGATCGCCCGCTTTGGCGGGCCCGAACGCGTCCGCGCGGCGATGACGTATTTCTTCTTCGCGTTCACCGGTTCGGTATTCACGTTGGCCGGCCTGCTGTACGTCGGGTGGGTCTCCGCCGAAGCCAACGGCGTGTGGTCGTTTGAGTTTGACGCGTTGTACGCCGCCGCCGCCACGATGTCGCCTACGCAGCAAGGCTGGCTGCTCGCGGCGCTGCTCGCGGGCTTTCTTGTCAAGACGCCGATGTTCCCGCTGCACACCTGGCTGCCCGCAGCGCACGAGCAGGCGCCGTCGGCCGGTTCGGTGGACGTCGCGGCGCTGGTGCTGAAGATTGGCCCGTTCGGCATTTTGAAGCTGGCGATCCCGCTTGCGCCCGTCGCGGCGGTGAACTTCGCGCCGGTGATCGGAGCGCTGGCGTGCGTGGGCGTGGTGTACGCGGCGCTGTGTGCTTGGGTGCAACGGGACGCAAAGAAACTCATCGCCTACTCGTCCATCTCCCACATGGGGTTTTGTTTGCTCGGGTTGTTCGCGTTTGACGCGGGCGGCATCGGCGCCAACGGCGCGATCTTCTACATGCTGGCGCACGGCCTCGCGACGGGCGGATTGATTCTCTGCGTCGGCATCGTGTTTGACCGCTTCGGCACACGCGATCTCACACGCCTCGGCGGGCTCGCCAGCGTGGCCCCCGGGCTCGCATTTTTCTTCGTGCTGTTTGCCATGACGTCGGTCGGCCTGCCCGGGCTGAACGGATTCGTCGGCGAGTTCCTCACGATGCTCGGCACGTTCCAATCGCCCACCGGCGTGCTCGGCCCCGCCTACGCCGCGGTCGCCGCCACCGGCGTCGTGCTCGCCGCGATCTACTTGTTGCACCTCACCGCGAAGATCGTCTGGAGCGCCCCCGGAAACGCGTTGTCGGGTCCGGAGCACACCACGGAGATCCTGAAAACCAAGGGCAAGTTGCAACGCCGGGAGTTCGCGATGCTTGCGCCGTTGGCGTTGGGCTGCGTCTTGTTGGGGGTGTTCCCGCAACTCATTCTGGGGCCGATCGAACAGCCGGTGGCGGGGTACGTTGCCGATGCCACCGCAATCGCCAACGATGTCGAACCCGCATTGGCGAACACGCCAATCCCCGACTCCTCGCCCCCGCTCGTCGCCGCGTCCGCGGAATAACCCGAACCGTTTGCCATGGAAGTCCTGCTCCAGAAAATCACGACGCTTTGGCCGGAGATCACGCTGCTTTTGGGGGCGATCTCGTGCCTGGTGACCGGGCTGCATCCGAGTCGCGCGGCGCGGAACCTGACGCCGTGGGTCGCGGCGTTGTCCATGGGGGTGGCGTCGTTGTTGGTTGCGTTCGTGCCCGAGCCGACGGCGCACCCGTTGGGCTATGACGGCCTGTCGGCGTACATCGAGTTGGCCGTGCTGGGCGTGGGGTTGCTGCTGCTGGCGGTGGCGGCGGGCTTGCCGGATGTGGTGAAGCAGCACCGGCGGAGCGAGCCGGCGGCGGACCGCGGGCGGTTTGAGCCGGCCGATGCGCTCAAGGGCGAGTTTTACGCCTTCTTTTTGTTGTCGATCACGGGCTGCCTGATGACGGCGGGGGCGTCGGATCTGGTGTGGCTGTTTCTGGCGTTGGAACTGGTATCGCTGCCGACGTACGTGATGATCGCGACGACGCGCGACTCGTCGCTTGCGCAGGAATCGGCGATCAAGTATTTCTTTTTGGGGGCGATGTCGGCGGCGATGTTCCTGTATGGCTTCGCGCTGATCTACGGCGCAACGGGCTTTACGGACTTTGCGAACATCTCCGCGACGGTGCAGATGCAAGGCGTGACGCCGATGATGACGGTGGGCTTGGTGCTCGCGGTGTTGGGGCTTTGCTTCAAGGTCGCGGCGGTGCCGATGCACGTGTACGCCGCGGATGTTTACGAAGGCGCGGCGACGCCGGTGACGGCGTTCCTGGCGTTCGTGCCCAAGGTCGCGGGGTTCGTGGCGTTGATGATCGTGCTGGGCCTGGTGGGTTGGCCGCTCCCCAAGGCGGTGGTGACGCTGCTTGCGGTGATCGCGGTGTTGACCATGACCCTGGGCAACCTGTTGGCGGTGGTGCAGACGAGCCTGAAGCGGATGCTGGCGTACAGCTCGATTGCGCAGTCGGGGTACCTGATGTTGGGGCTGATCGCGGGGCCGGCGGCGGTCGCGGCGGCGACCTCGGGGATGGCGATCGGGAACGGGTTGGCGGCGATTCTGTTTTACCTGCCGGCTTACGGTCTGGCGACGGTGGCGGCGTTCGCGGTCGTCGCGGCGCTTCGGACGAACAAAGACGCGGACGCGGAAGTCGAAACCTATGACGACCTGGCGGGCTTGGCCAAGCGGCAGCCGGTGCTGTGCGGGGTGCTGTTGATCGCGGCGTTGTCGCTGGTGGGTTTGCCGCCGTTGGCGGGGTTCGCGGGCAAGGTGATGCTGGGCGGGTCGATTGCGCAGAGTGGGATCCAGCCGTTGTCGGCGTTGTTGTTGTTCGCACTGGTGCTGAACTCGGCGATCAGCGCGGCGTATTACCTGCGGCTGGGCCTGACGCCGTTCTTCGGCGGCGACGCGGAAACGACGCACCCGCGCGGCGTGCCGCTGCGATTCGTGGCGGCGTCACTCGCGGCGGTGGGCGTGGTCGTGATGGGTCTGGTGCTGGGCTCGCCGATCGCCACGGCGGCGCACGACGTCACGAAGCATGCAGGCCAAGTGCCGGTGGAAGCCGTCGCGGCGGCGGCCTTGAGTTCCGAGTAATCCACGATCCGCTGGGCCCCGAAACCCGTTGGGTGGCGGCGAGCGGATGTGCCTCAAGCGTTCGACGATTGATTTCGCGCGGCCCGCACGCCCATCGGGCCACCGAACACCAGCAGCCGCAGCAGTTCCAAGTCTTCCAGGCTGTCGGCGACCACGTCCGCCCCGGCGGCTTCGAGTTCGTCCCGTGTGCCGCTCCCGGTGCACACGGCGTAGGACACGCAGCCGTGCGCTTTTGCGCAGGCGACGTCGCGCACCGTGTCGCCGATGACGACGACTTCGTCGCCGGTGACGGCTGCGCCGCGTGCTTGTCCGTGTTTGTGCATCGCCACTTCGACCAAGCCCGGCCGGTCCGCCGCCTCGTCGCCCCAGGCGGTGATGGTGAACTGCTCGACGTCGATGCCCACGCGGCGCAGCTTCGCCGGGCCTGCGGCGGTGTAGTTGCCCGTCAGACACCCGAGGGTCGCGCGTCCGACATCCACCCAGTCCCGGCACTCCGCGAGTGCGGCGTGCACCGCGACGCACGGCTCGACCTCGTGCGGCCCCGTCGCCTCAGCCATTTCGCGTTTCAGCGCTGCGGGATACGCCGCCGCGAACCGTTCGTGCGCGGCGTCGATGTCGTCCAGCCCGTTCGCCTCGGCCGCTTCGCGAAAGATCAGCGGGTCGAGGTTCCCGCCGAAGTTCACCGTGTCGAACGAGAAGCCGTTGCCGAACAGGTCGTTCGCGACGAATTCCATCGCCCGGCGGCCGGCGCCTTTGGTGTCGAGGAGGGTACCGTCGATGTCGAAGAGCAAGAGCATGGCCAAACAGTAGCGGCGTTAATCCCCGCGCGGTCGCACGGCCCAACGCATCTTGTGGCTGAGCATGGACCAGTAGGTCAGCTCAGGGTTTTGGATGAGCGTGAGCATCTTGCGGTGTTTGGTGACGCGAACGTGTTGACCTTCACGCAGCGGGATCGCGGGTTGGCCGTCGACGACCAGGGCGGTGCCCGCGTTGGCGCGGGTGAGGGTAATCCAGACGTCGCACTCGCTGCCGAACACGATGGGGCGGAACGCGAGGGTGTATGGGCTGATGGCCGAGAGCATGAGCGCTTCGACGCCCGGCGAGACGATCGGGCCGCCGGCGCTGAGGTTGTAGGCGGTGGACCCCGAGGGCGTGGCGACGATGAGGCCGTCACCGGCGACAGTCACGGCGGGTCGGCGGACGTTGGCGGGCTCAATGGCGACCTCGAATTCGACCATGCGGTACGGCGGGCCGGCGGCGATAACGGCGTCGTTCATCGCGAGGTAGCGATCGAGGCGGTCGGGGCTTTCGCCTTGACGCACCGCGTAGGGATCGATGGTTTCGGGGAACACGTCGACGTCGATCATGATGCGTTGCGTGCGTCGGCAGCCACCGCAACTGAGCGTGTCCCAGTGTCGCTTGACGTGTTCGATGTCCCACTCGGCAAGGAAGCCGACCTTGCCGAAGTTGACGCCCAGCGTCGGGATGCCGCGGTCCACGAGCACCCGCGCCTGCGAGAGGAACGTGCCGTCGCCGCCGAGGATCATGGCCATCTCGGCACTCGGGAGATGGGCTCCGTCGTTGCTCGCGTTCTCTTCGGTGCCCAGGATGCCGACCACTTCGGCCCGCTGTTCCAGCCACGGTACGAAGGATGCGAGCGCCTCGGCCACGGGCGGCTTGCCGCGGTTGACCAGCAGCACGATGCGGGGGCGCGGTGTTTGCGGAGCAGAGGGTGAAGCGGGAACCATCGTTATCGCAGTCTAAACGGTCGCAGCGCGGCCGCGTCGGTGGGACGCGGAGTGGCGTCGCCGCCGCATCCGGCCGATTATTCAGGCATGGCCGACATGCCCAAGACGATGCGCGCTCTGGTGATCGATCACGGCAAGCCCACGCTGGAAGCACAACGCCCGACGCCGGCGCTCACGTCCGGGGGCGGCGAAGCGCTGATTCGGCCGACGCGGATGGGCGTGTGTTCCACCGATCTTGAACTCTGCAAGGGCTATATGAATTTCGCGGGCGTGCTGGGGCACGAGTTCGTCGGCGTTGTCGAAGCGGTCGCGGACAAGAGCGATGCCGCTTGGGTTGGCAAACGCGTCGTCGGCGAGATCAACGCGGTGTGCGGCGTGTGCGACATGTGCAAGGCCGGGCTGCGGTCGCATTGCCGCAACCGCACGGTGTTGGGCATTTTGAACCGCGACGGGTGTTTTGCGGACCGGTTCACGCTGCCCGTGGTGAATCTGCATGAGGTGCCCGACACGGTGGACGACGATCACGCGGTGTTCGTCGAGCCGTTGGCCGCGGCGTTGCAGGTGGCACGCCAGTTGAAGATCGAGGGCCGGCCGTACATCACGGTGTTGGGCGACGGTCGGCTCGGGCTGCTCTGTGCTCAAGTGCTCGCGAACCTCAACGCGACCGTGCGTGTCGTTGGTAAACACGAAGCGAAGCTACGCCTTTGCGAGAAGTGGAACCTGCCCGCTCGCCCGCTCGCCGACGTGGGGCTGCGTCAGGATCAGGACATCGTTGTCGATGCGACCGGTTCTCCCGCAGGCCTGACCACCGCGATGCAGATGGTCCGCCCCCGCGGCACGATCGTCCTGAAAACCACCGTTGCCCCACCCCCTGGAGTAGATCGTTCGACACCACCGGCACTCTCGGGGATCGATCTTGCGCCATTGGTGGTCAACGAGATCACGGTACTGGGCTCACGCTGCGGCCCGTTCCGCGAAGCGTTGCACACGCTTGCCAAGCGTGACGTCGACGTGATGTCGCTGGTGAGCAAACGGATGAAGCTTGCGGACGGCGTCGATGTGCTTCGTGCAGCGAATCAACCCGGAACGATGAAAGTGCTGCTGGAGCCTTGATGGACGATTAGCCCGCGACCAAGCGATATAGCCGTGAGCCGAGGCGGGGTTCGTCGGGGATCGGCTGACCCAATGCCGCGGCACTGGCGTCGAAGCCGCTGCGGGCGGCGCCTTCCATCGTGGCGGGCCAACCGGTGTCGGTCCAGTCGCCGGCGAGCAGGAGGCCGGGCGTGTTGCCGGTCGTGTCGGGCCGAAGCGCATCGACGCCGGGCGTGACACTGAAGGTGGCGTGGCGTTCCTTGATGACGCGTTGGTGCACGCGGGAGAGCGCTGCGCCGGTGGGGCCGACAACGCGGCGCAGCTCGTCGAACGCGAGCTGCGCGAGTTCGTCGTTGGTCATCGCCACGGCGTCGCGGGCGGCGCTGATGACGGCGTGAATGTGTCGGCAGGGGCCGGGGCCATCGACCAGCGTGCCGGCCTCGGCTTCGCCAAGTTCGATGACGCCTTGATCGAAGAACCAGTGGATCGGCCGGCCGGGCAGCACGACGTGTGGGTGCGGGAGCACGCGGTGTTCAGCCGGGTCGCGGTTGTGGCGGACATAGAGGTGGATGCCCACGATCGGGCTGTGCTCGAGTTCGTCGAGCCGGGCGAAGCGCTCGTCGGTGTCGGCGATCCCGGCGGGCAGGAGGTCGCCGAGGCGCTCGCTGGGCAGGGCGAGCACGACCGCGTCGGCGTTGAGTTCTTCGTTGGTGTTGAGCGTCATCCCTGCCGCTCGGCCGTTTGCGAAGCGCACCGCGCTGACGGTCACGCCGCAGCGCACTTGGCCGCCGTGTTGCTGGATCAGCGTTTCGGCGGGTCCGTAGAGCTCGGCCAAGGGGCAGGTCGCTAAGCCGACGTGATACGCATCATGCGTCGCGAGCATGCCTTCTTGAAAGACCTGCATCGCGTAGCCCAGCGCAACGCGGTCGCAGGTTTCGTTGCAGGCCGACACGACGATCGGCGACCAGAATTTTTCGATGAGCGCGACGGATTGGCCCTGTTCGTTCAGCCAATCCGCGAAACTGCGGTCGTTCATCGCGGCCCGAGCGCTGCGGGTGGAACCCGCTTGCAACACATTCAGCATCGCCCGGCTCACATCGAACCGCTCGCGCGGTGTCAGCAATCCGAAACGCAGCATCGGGCGGACCAGGTGCATCGGCGCGGGCAGGTCGTCGCCTTGGATTGTGTGCCAATGCGTGGGCGTGTCGGGGTCAGCGAACCAGAGCTTGTCGGTCCACGCGATACTTTCGGACACACCGAGTCGGTCGTACAAATCCATGAGCGCGGTGCAGGCGCGGGTGAGCACGTGTTGGCAGTTGTCGATGAGTCGGCCGGTCTTGGGGTCGTCCATGGAGGACGCGCGTCCGCCGAGGCGTGGGCGCTGTTCGAGCAGGGTCACGTCGGCCCCGGCTTGCGCGAGATCGACCGCCGCCGCGATGCCCGCGACGCCACCGCCGACCACGATCACGCGATGCCGTTGTGATGCCATCCGCGGAGTGTATGACGCCCACGGATTCGATCCGTGAGCTTCCTCGCGCTCACCGCAGCGCCGCCCGCATCAGCCAGAGCTTCCGCCAACCCGGCAAGCGGACACGCTTTTGCAACACGGCTTCGGGGTTGTTCGCGATGCGTTCGAGCAAGGCCCGATAGACGCCGGCGATCACCGCGCTGCTGCGGCGGCAGTCGGGCGAGAGGTGTGATTCGAGCGCGTCCGACATTTCGTAGTAGCTGCGAGCCCGTTCGATCTGGAAGCGCAGCAAGCGTGCCCATGCTTCGTCGCCGGAGGTGGCGAAGAGGCTTTCGGGCGTCACGTCGAAGCGTCGCAGGTCTTCGCGTGGGAGATAGAGTCGGCCGCGCATGGCGTCTTCGCGGACGTCGCGGATGATATTGGTGAGTTGCAACGCGATGCCCCGGTATTCGGTGAGTTGCGACACGGCCGGGTCGCCGCTGTGGCCCCAGAGGTGGACGCAGACCGCGCCAACGGTCGAGGCGACGCGGGTGCAATAGGTGTAAAGCCCGTCGAAATCGTCGAAGCCGCGGTGTGTGAGGTCGTCGCGCTGCCCGTCAAGCATGCCCCACAGCGGTGCCCCCGGAAGGTCGAAGCGTTGGCGGACGTCACGCAGGGCGGTCCAGATTTCACCGGAGGGTAAGGGGGAATCAGGGTTCAACGCGGCCACGGTTTGGGTGCGAAAGCGTTCCCACGCGGCGAGGCGTTCGGGCAAGTCGCCGCCGACGTGTTGCGCATCGTTGGGGACGGCGATGGGTCCGTCGCCGGTGGCGTCGGCGGCACGCATCCAGGCGTAGACGGCGTAGAGGGCCGAGCGTTTGGGCTCGGGCGTGAGCCGCATGCCGTAGTAGAAATTCTTCGCGTGCCGCTTGGCGATCGCGCGGGTGTGCGCGAGCGCGGCGGCGACGTCGGGCGGGATCGTGTCGGTCGTCGTGCTCAACGCCCGGTGGCTCCGGTGGCGACGCGAAACAACAAGCCGGCCTTGGTGGCTTTGCTCAGGCGTGGCCGTCGGCGCGGCGTGTCGAAGTTCATCTGCCGGACACGCCGGAGCACGGCTTCGCCGCCGAGCGTGAAGGCTTGGACGGGGCGGACGATGCCGGACGCGGGGTCGAGCATCGGCCAGAGTTTTCTGCCCTCGGCGAAGAGTGTTTCGATGCGGTCGCACAGGTCGGCCAACGTCGCGCGATACGCCGGGGCCAGCGCGGACAACCCGGCCGAGCCGGTGACGCACGCAGAGCATTCCGCTTCGCCGGGCGGATGGGCTTGGGCGTCGCTTTGGATCATGCGGGCGAGGTGTTCGACGTCGAGGCCGTGTTGCATCGCGACGTCTTGCGGCAAGTAGACGCGGTCGCGTTCGAGTACGTCCCGCCGCACGTCTTGCACGTGGTTGATGAGTTGGAGCGCGGTGCACGTCGCGTCGGCGTAGGCGAAGCGTTGTTGGTGATCTGGGGTGTCGCGGTAACCGCCGAGCATCAGCACCAATCGGCCCACGGGGTTCGCGCTCAATCGGCAGTACCCGAGCAGTTGGTCGTACGTGTCGTAGCGGGTGATGCGCTGATCCATCTCGAACGCGTCGAGCAGGTCGTGGAACGGTGACCCCGGAAGATCGTGCCGCGTGATCGTGTGTCGCAGCGCGCGAAAGATCGGGTGGGCGTCGTTGCTCAGGCGGTCGGCGAGGCAGGCCTCGAGTTGAACGCGCCACTCACGCAGCGCTTCGAGCGCCGCCTCGGGGGATTCCGCGTCGTCGGCGAGGTCGTCGGACCACCGGCAGAACGCATACACGGCCGCGAAATCGCCCCGCAACCGGCGCGGCAGCAGCCACGACAGCACGCTGAAATTTTCGTGGTGAGCTCGGGTGTATCGACGTACCCACGTGTGCGGATCGCCGGCGTCCCCGGGTGGATCCGGATGAGCCACGGCGTGTGGGATGGCGGCGGTCGTGGACACGTTGTGAGTTTACGCGGCGAAACCGGGCACCCTCCCCCGGCGCCCCCCGGGGGGAGGGAAGTGAGACACGCGTTTCGTGTTAGTTGCCCAGCAGACCCCCGAGGCCGGGCAGGTCGCCGCCGAACTCTTCGGGGCTGGGCAGGTCGAACTCCTTGGCGAGGTCGGCCATGAGGCCGCGGACCATGGCTTGGCTTTTCTTGAGCGCGTCGTTGGTCGCTTCGGCGATGAGTTCCTGAATCAGCTCGCGGGTCTTGCCGTCGCTGGCGTCCATCGACGCGACGAGCGTGGGCTCGAGGTGGACGGATTGGATATCCATCGTGCCGTTGACGACGACGCGGACCGCGCCGCCGCCGGCCTGACCCGTGACCGTTTTGAGCTTGAGTTCTTCTTGAACCTGGGCGAAGCGTTCTTTGATCTCGTCCATGCGGCCGACGAGTTTGCCCAGGGCCTGGAGGTGTTTGAATTGGTCGAACATGGAAGCATTGTACGCGGCGTGCGCACGGTTGATCCGACGCTTCGCGTTGCTCAGCGTCCGGCTTGCGTAGGCTTAGTTTCGGACGGCAGATCAGAGGCCGACGGCGCGGTGGGGTCGCCCGGGGAAGTGTGAAGAATCGCTCGGGAAACGGCGCGTCGGATCGAAGCAGAAGCGCAGCGGGATGCTCGCGTGATGGGCCTGGGGCAGGGCGTCCCCCGCCGGCTTGGGTTGTGCCGGGTTTGCCCGCGTTCTTTGGCAAGTGAAGCAGGATGTGGTGAGAGATTGAGTTCTCTTTGATTTCGTAGCCGGCGGTCAGCCACCGCCGGCTTTGGATCGAGGTAATGAAAAAACCCACGGTCGATGACCGTGGGCTTCGTGATGGTTTGGTTTTGATTTTTACGCGGCTTTTTTCTTCGCCGGCGTCGGGGCTTTGCGGCGTCGGCCGACGGTGCGCTGGTCGGGGGTCATGCGGCGGTTGGGTTCGTCGTCCATGACTTCGAGCAGCTCGAGCGGGTCCATCGCCCAGAGGTCGGCGCCGATTTCCTCGGCGAGGCCGTCCGCCCGATTGAACACGCCGCCGCCGACGATGACCTGCGTCTGTTCGCAGGCACCGATGTCGTGCATCAGGTCGATAAGTTGGCGGGTCTGGGGCACGGTCGCGGGGATGGCGCCGAAGACCACCAGGCGGTCGACCTGGAGCTCGTTGAGCTGAGCGACGAGTTCGTCGTTGGCGATACCGCCGCCGGTGAAGTAGACGGTGTACCCGCCGGCTTCGAGGAGGTCGGCGGCGAGCTGGCCGGCGAGTTCTTCGGACTCCTCGGCCCCGCAGGTCAGCAGGACCTTCTGGCCGTTACGCGGCTTCTGCTCGAGACGGATCTGGAGCTGATCGGTGATGGTGCGCAGCATGCGGGTGGCGTAGTGGTAGGCCAGGTTGGTCAGCTGGTCCTTGCGGTAGTCCTTCTGGATGGTGTCGAGCACGGGCCAGAGCAGGTGCTCGATGACTTTTTCGACCGCGGGGTCCTGGGCGAAGAGGTTGCCCATGATCTCGCGGGCGGCGTGTCGGTCACCGGAAATGAGTGCCGTGTAGAACTGTTCGGTGAATGCGTTTTGTCGGGATGCCATGGGGCGGGAAACTCCTGCGGGTCGGGATGGGTCGCGTGACTTCGGCGACCGGATGGTCCAGTCATCGACGGATGAGTGAATCGGGGGGGCGGGGGTTGACGTTGGGGCGTTATGCAGACCCACCACGAAAAAGCGGCGTTTCCGGGGTCCAGGGCGGTGGATTACTGGACCCATGCGGGCCGGATAAGTGCAGCGATGCGTTTGCGGACCCGGAAAAGTGCGTTTTCGGGAAATGGCTCGCCAGGGAACTCGGCGAAGGCGGGGTGCGTCTTATGCTGGGTGTGCCGGTTGTTCGGCCTGATTGAGGATTCGCTGATGCATGACGCGTTGCCCACGACCCGTTTCCGTTTCCGTTTCTTTGCCGTTGCCCGGGTGTGGCTGCCGTTGGTGATCGTGTTGGCCGGCGTGCCGACGCTCACCGGCTGTGTCACGAACCCGGCGACGGGCAAGCGGGTGTTCAACACGATGAGCGAGGCGAAGGAGATCGAGATCGGCACGGCCGCCGCGCCCGAGTTCATCAACACCAACGGCGGGAATATCCCCGACGAACAGCTCTTGGCCTATGTCCGGAATCTCGGTCAGGAACTCGCGGCGGTCTCGGAGCGGCCGGCGCTGCCCTGGGAGTTTCACGTGCTGGACTCGGCCCAGATCAACGCGTTCGCGCTGCCGGGCGGAAAGGTGTTCATGTCGCGGGGGCTGATGGAACGCATGACCAACGAGGCGCAGTTGGCGGGTGTGTTGGGTCACGAGATCGGTCACGTGACGAGCATGCACGTCGGCCGACGGATCAGCCAGAGCCAAGCGATCGGCGTGTTGGGGATTGGGTTGAGCATTGCGGGCGGGGCGTCGGACAACGATTGGCTCCGCGGCGCGGGGATCGGCGTGATGGCGGGGGGGACGCTGGTGTATCTGCCGAGCTATTCGCGGGGGAACGAGTCCGAGGCCGACGCGTTGGGCGTGAGGTACATGACCCGGCTGGGCTACAACCCGTACGGGCAGGTCGAGGTGATGGAGATTCTCAAGGAAGCGTCCGGCGGGCGAAGCGGGAACCTGTTGGAGAACATGCTGTCGACGCACCCGCTGCCGCAGGACCGGATCGATGATCTGGATCAATTGATTCGGCAGCAGTATCCCGAGGCCGGGTCGATCGGGACGTACGAGTTTCGAGAAGATGCTTTTCAGCGGAACGTGCTGGCGAGGTTGGAACGCTTGCCGGACCCGAAGCACAACCCCGGCGCGGCGGCCAAGGCGGCGATCCTTCGGAGCTACGCGGAGCACATGCTGGCGGGCGGGGGTTGCGGGGCCTGCGAACACCAAGACCCTTCGCACGGCTCGTAACCCCGACGCGGCCTGCCCTACGCTCCGCCGTGAACGATGCCCCCGACAAGCCGGCCTGGTCGCCAGACGAACTCAGCGACAACCCACACCAGCGTGCGGACAAGGCCCGCAAGGTCCGCGACATGTTCACGGCCATTGCGGATTCGTACGACCTCAACAACCGGGTGCATAGCTTCGGTCGCGATCAGGCGTGGCGCCGCAAGGCGGTGAAGCTGGCGGCATTGCGGCCGGGCGATCGGGTGCTGGACGTGGCGTGCGGGACGGGGGACCTGGCCTTGCTATTTGCATTGCGGCTTGGTCTGCATGCGATTGAAGATGGTTGGCCCACGCCTTCGCCATCGCAGGTGATAGGACTGGACTTCACATTTCCGATGCTTCCCATCGCGGAGCAAAAAAATTCTGTGATCGCTGAGCAAACGCATCCGGGCAATGAAGAAGAACCAAGGCTTTGGCCCGGCGTGGCTCGGTTTCTTAACGGCGACGCGATGTCGCTGCCCTTCGCGGACCAGACGTTCGACGTCGTCTCGATTGCCTTTGGCCTCCGTAACGTCGCGGATCCGGCGGCGGCGGTGCGGGAGTTTTCCCGGGTGCTCCGGCCGGGCGGGCGGTTGGTGATTCTGGAGTTCAGCGAGCCGGGCAACCCGCTGGTTCGGTGGGGCAGCAAGGTCTGGACGGACCACATCATGCCGCAGACGGCAACGTGGATCGCCCGGGATCGGTCTGGGGCGTATCGGTATTTACCCCGAAGCGTCGCGACGTTTATGGATCGCGCGGGGGTGGCGTCGCTGTTCGAGAAAGCGGGGTTGAATCGGCCGACAATGAATTCGGTTAATTTTGGCGTGGCAACGATTTACGTCGGATCGCGTCTCGACTGAATGGGGTGTTTCGATCGCTCCAAAAACAGAGGGACGGAGCGGGTCGATCGGTCCGTCAGTCCCCAAAAATCCATACGTAAATCACTTGACTTTCGCAGGCCGTTTGGCGAGAGTCTTGTGTAAGACGGGAAGTTATCGGCTGTTGGGCCGGTTCCCACGCGTTTCTTTTTTCATTTGGAGTGAGGCAACCAGTTTGTTTGGGAGGACTCAGCCGTCCGCATTTTGCGGTGTGTTGCACGACGTTTACACGTCGATGGCTGGACATTTCATGTCTCAAGCCGTCTGCCATGTTCGATCTCACCACCCACGCCCCGTCCGAAGTTTTTCACCGTTGCACCGGATTTTCAGGAGACCGAGATGACCCGAACCCCCACCCCCACGCCGTCTACCGCCACGTTGCTCTCTGCCCTGGTCCGTCGGACCGGAATGCTCGCCCTGCCCGCCGCGATGGCGCTCGCAACCTCCGCCCCGGTGGCTCATGCCGCCAACCGCACATGGATCGGCGGCAACGACAATTGGGACGGCGTTGCCTCGGGCAAGTGGAATCCCGTGGACGAGCCGGACGCCGACGACACCGCGATCTTCAACACGCCCAACATCGTCGACATGACGATCGACAACGACATCCTTGAATTGATCCTGTCCGGCGGTATCGACCTGAATGTGCTCGACCAGAACCTGACCGTCAGCGAGGATGTCACGTTGTCGGGCGGCGGCACAGTTCTGGGTGTCGGCGGCGCGGGCATCGCTGGCCTGCCCACCACCGGTCTGCAGGCCGACAACATCACGATCAACAGCGGCGCCGATCTGCTCGCCGGCGGCAACCGCATCACCTTCAATGCCACGGTCGGCACCGGCGTCCTGACCAACAACACCGGCGGCATCATCGGTGGCTTCGGGGAAATCCGAAACGGCGACGGCCTCGGCTCAGTCGAAACCGTCTTTATCAACAACGGCCGGATCTCGCCCTCGACTTACAACCCCGAAGGCAACCTCGTGTTCACCGGCACGGCCCGGACGCTCACCTTCACCGCCCAGGACGCCGACGCCCGCTTCAACCTCGACGGCACGGGCAGTGAAAACGGCGAAGTGTTCATCAACCGCAACGAGACGGTCGACATCAATGTCCAGCTCTCGGACTTCTTCTCCGGCACGCTGTCGATGAACGAGGACGCGGTGCTCGACATCGAGGACAACTGGGGCCTCAACGGCACGTTCAACGTCGACAACGACGGCGGCGGCACGATCTTGTTCCCCGCGGGCACCGCCTTCATCCGCGGCGGCCAGATGACCCACAGCACCGGCGCGACCACCACCGTCCAGAACGCCGGGAGCACCCTTCAGTTC
>JBCCDN010000004.1:0-48537 GCA_039030755.1 Planctomycetota bacterium
CACCGGCGTGTCCGACGGCGGCTTCCACCTCGTCCTTCTCGCCGAGAACCAGCAAGGCTGGGCCAACCTGCTCAAGCTTTCGTCAGACGCTTTTATCAACGGCTTCTATTTCAAGCCCCGCATGGACAAGGGCACGCTTAAGCAGTGGGCCGACGGCCTCATCGCCATTAACGGGCACCTCGGCAGCTCGATTGCGTACCACCTCGTCAAGTTTCACCAGACCAAAGACCCCACGCACTGGCAACACGCCGTCGAAGAAGCCAAGTGGCACCGCGACACCTTCGGCACCAACGAGCAAGGCGAGCCGTGCTTCTATCTCGAGCTTCAACACCACGGCGAACAACTCCAACGCGACATCAACCCGCACACCGCTCGGCTCGCGAAAGAACTCGACATCCCGCTCGTCGCCGATAACGACGCGCACTTCCTCACCGCCGACGACTGGGACGCCCACGACACGCTCTGCTGCATCTCGATGGGCAAGGTCAAGTCGGACCCGTCCCGCCTGCATTACGCCAAGGATCTGTACGTCAAGACGCAAGAAGAGATGTGGGCGCACTTCGGCGACACGCACCCCGACGCGCTTCACAACACCAAGGCCATCGCGGACCGCTGCAACGTCGAGATCGATTTTTCCGCCAATCACGCCCCGGTCGTCCGCATCGAAACCGACCTGCCCGGCCTTCCCGACAACGCCGACGACGCCCTCAAGGTTGTTCACGATTTCAAGTGCGATCATCCCATCGGCAGCACCGCGTGGTACCAGGCGTTCTGCGCCGCGATTCGCGTCCAACCCTTCAACGAAGACACCGACACCGATTCGCCCGACGACCTGAAACTCCAATGCGACGGAGCGCTCCGCCTGCTCACCGAAGCCGGCATGATCTGGCGCTACGGCGTCCCGCCGGAAGTGGTCGAGGGCGATGTGAAAGCGTTGTGGGACGCCCGCCGCGCCCGTCTCGAACGCGAATTGCAGGTGCTGCGTGACAAGCTCATCTCCGCGTACTTCATGATCGTTTGGGACTTTGTCAACGAAGCCCGACGCCGTGACATCCCCGTCCTCGCGCGTGGGTCCGGCGTCGGCACGATGACCGGCTTTGTCCTTGCGCTATCCAACGCTTGCCCGATCGACTACGGCCTGCTCTTCGAACGCTTCACCGATCCCGACCGAAGCGAATACCCCGACATCGACATCGACATGTGCCAGGACGGCCGGGGCGACATCCTGAGATACGTCCGCGAGAAATACGGCCACGTCGCGCAGATCATTACCTTCGGCACGATGAAGGCCCGCGCCGCGATCCGCGACGTCGGCCGGGTCCACGACGTCTCGCTCGGCGACGTCGACAAGGTCTGCAAGCTCATCGGCGACGGCCTCAAAACCACGCTCGACAGCGCGTGGGAACAAAACGCCGACCTCCGCGACGCCATCGACGCCTCGCCGCACCTCCGCGGCATGTACGACACCGCCCGCCGCCTCGAAGGCAACGCAAGACACGCCGGGGTCCATGCGGCCGGCGTCATCGTCGCCACTCAGCCGCTGGACAACATCGTCCCGCTTTACAAGCCCGCCGGCGGCAGCTCCGGCTCGGGCGGCGACGACGTGATCTGCACGCAATGGGACGGCCCGACCTGCGAACAAGTTGGCCTGCTCAAGATGGACTTCCTGGGGCTTCGCACCTTGTCCATCATCGAACGCGCCAAGCTGCTCGTCCGCAAATCGATGAACACCGAAACGATCGCGAAGGCGGTCGCCGACGAAGAAAAGCAAACCCAGCACGATCCCCTCGACCTCGAACGCATCACTTACGACGACCCGCGCGTCTTCGGCATCTTCGCCCGCGGCGAAACGGCCGGCGTGTTCCAGTTCGAATCCGGCGGCATGCGGAACCTGCTCTTAGGCCTCAAGCCCGACCGCCTCGGCGACCTCATCGCGGCCAACGCGCTGTACCGACCCGGCCCGATGGAGCTCATCCCCAACTTCACCAACCGCAAGCACGGCAAGGAGCAAGTGCCCCAGGTCCACGAGGTCGTCGACCGTCTGACGGACGAGACGTACGGCATCATGGTCTACCAGGAGCAGGTGATGCAGGTCCTCAACGAGTTGGGCGACATCCCGCTCCGCCAGGCCTACGCGATCATCAAGGCGATCAGCAAGAAGAAGATGAAGGTCATCGACGCCGCCCGGGCCGACTTCATCCAAGGCGCCGAGAAGAAGGGCGTCACCGGCACGCAGGCCAACGAACTCTTCGACCTCATCCTCAAGTTCGCCGGCTACGGCTTCAACAAATCGCACTCCACCGGCTACGCTATCGTCGCCTATCAGACCGCGTACCTCAAAGCCTTCTTCCCGCTGCACTACATGGCCGCGGTGCTCACGTACGAATCGGGCAGCACCGACAAAGTCGTGGAGTACATGGACGAGTGCAAGCACGTCCTGCGTCCCGACGGTAAGCGCGGCGTCGAAGTCAAGCCGCCGGACATCAACCTGTCCGACGTCGCGTTCACGGTCGTCTACGCCCCCGGCGAAGCGCGGACGCCGAGCACCGGGCACATCCGCTTCGGCCTTTCCGCCGTCAAAGGCGTCGGCGAAAAGGCGATTACGTCAGTCATCAAGGAACGCGAGGCCAACGGCGAGTTCAAGGGGCTCTACGACTTCTGCGAACGCGTCGATCTGCGAGCCGTGAACCGTGCGACGATCGAAGCGCTGATCAAGTGTGGTGCGTTCGACGCGTTGTATTCGCTGGATCAACGCGCCGCGTTGTGCAACGTGCTGGAAGACGCGATCAAGGCGGGGCAACGCACCGCCGCCGACCGCGCCGCCGGGCAGCTCGGCATGTTCGGTATGGGCCTGCAAAGCGACGACGCCCCGGAAGAAGAAGCGGCCGAGCCTGCCTTGCCCACGGTCGAGCCGTGGAACCAGAAGCAGACGCTGGATTTCGAAAAAGAAGTCATGGGCCTGTTCGTGTCCAGCCATCCGCTGCACGACCACGCGGCAACGCTCGAACGGTTCAGCACCACGACGCTTGCGGATGTGCGCGGCCTGCCCGCCGACCAGCCGATCATCGTCGGCGGCATGCTCTCCCGCGTCCGGCCGACGCTGGTCAAGAACGGTCGCAGCGCCGGGCAGAAGATGGCCATGCTCACCCTTGAAGACACGGCCGGCACCAAGCTCGACGGCGTGTGCTTCTCCGACACCTACGCGACGTGCTTCAACGACCTGCAGATGGACGCCGTCGTATTCCTGAGCGGCAAGGTCGATCGCCGACGCGAGGAGCCGAGCATCGTCGTGGACCGTGTGATCCCCGTCGACCGGGCCGCCGCCGACCTGACCCGCAGCGTCCGCGTCGTCGTGCGTGACGCCCCCGATGCGAACATCAACGGCGACGGCAAGGACCAGCTCACCCGCCTCCGCGAAGTCTTGCGGCAGAGCGCGATGCGGCCCCCCACGAACGGCGGCGCGTCTGCCGACGTGCTGCTCGAACTGCACCAGCAGGACACCTGCGTCGAGCTCCGGATTCCGAGCCTGCGGGTCTACGTCGACGAGCACCTGCTCACGCACATCGAAACCGTCATGAACGCCCTGCCCGGCCGCACCACCCAATGCGACCTGCTCGGCCCGCCCAAGGTCTCCCGCCGCGCCGCGATCGACACCTACGGCGAGGTGCAGACCGAAGGCGACTTGGTCTTCGCAATGCACGACGACCGCGGGCAGAGCATCGATCGGTACTGAAAATGTCAAATTCCCCATATCAACGCGGTCTGGAGAAGCTGGATCATGCCGTCGATGCTTTGACTCTTGGTGAGGGTAACGTGCGTCTGCGCCTAGACGAAGCGTGCACCTACCTTTGGTCCCTGCATGAAACTGACTTACCAAAAGACGTTTGGGATGAGCTCCAGTCGCTGGTATCTGAATTGACTAAAGTTCCAGCCATATGGCAAGGAGAAACTTCCGTGTATCGCACGCTCCGGCCTCGACGAAACAGGACATGTGTTCCATACGCGAAAACACTCGTTGATTTGCGTGATCGTGTACGAGAAGAAGTTGGCAGTAATTATCCCAGAGATGCTTGGTTGATAGTAAAGCACACAACTTGGATTAATTAAGCAGGTTCTTCACGGATTACACGCTTGTTGTCGGCGTCGTAGACGTACAGCTTCGCGGCGTCGGGTTCCATTTTTTCGCACTTCTTGTGGCTGCCGTCGCAGAAGGGCAGGTCGCGGGAGAGGCCGCAGCCGCAGACCCACACGGACTTGTCCTGCGGGGGGATTTCGATCGGGCCGGTGGCGTCGAGGCGGACGAGTCGGGGCATGGGGTTCTCCGGGAAGAATGAACGCCGAGACGCCGAGAGGGGGAGACGCCGAGGCGGAGTGATGGATCAGAAGTCGGGATGGATGGTCAATTTTTGCCTGCTCGGCGTCTCCGCGTCTCGGCACCTCGGCGTTACGGCTTTTTCAGGATTCCGGTTTCGCCTTCCGATCGCGCGACGGTGACCGCGCCCACGCTGTCGCCGAAGACGTTGACGGCGGTGCGGCACATGTCCAGCGGGCGGTCGAACACGAACAGCAGCGCCATGCCCGAAAGCAGCGTGGCCCCGCCGGGCAAACTTCCGGGGGGCAACTGCTGTTCGACGGCTTGCAGGATCACGGCGATGGCGACGAGCGAGGCGCTAGGTACGCCGGCGACGCCGACGCTGGTGAGCAGGGCGATCACGACGATCATGAACTGCTGGGCGAACGAGAGCTCGAGGCCGAAGGCCTGGCAGATGAACATCGCGGCGACGCATTCGTACAGCGCGGTGCCGTCCATGTTGACGGTGGCACCCAGCGGGAGCGTGAACGAGCCGACCTTGCGGGAGACGCCGGCCCGGTCCTGCACGCAGTCGAGGGTGAGCGGCAGGGTGGCGCTGCTGGATGCGGTGCTGAACGCGGTCATGAGGGCGGGGGCCATCGCGCGGTAGTGCCGGAGCGGGTTGACCCGGGCGACGAACACCAGGATCAGCGGCATGGCGACCAGGAAGTGAATCGCCAAAGCACTCACGGCGACTACCGCAAACTTGGTGACGCCCGTGATGAGTTCGTCGAACCGGCCGTCGGGCCGAAGCTTCGCCCACTGCAGGGCGACGGTCGCGGCGAGCAGGAAGAGCACGCCCAGCGGGGCGAGTTTGAGCACGACGTCGGTGATCATGAGCGTGAGCCGGTACACCCCGTCGAAGAAGCGGTGGAGGGTTTTCTGCGTGTCGTTACCGGGGTCGTCGGGCAGGCGGGAGAGGAAGAAGCCGACGAACATCGCGACGGTGATGAGGCCGAGGAGTTGCCCGTTGTCCGCGGCGGCGTCGAAGAAGTTCTCGGGCACCATCGCGCGGAAGACGTTGAGGAAGTCGGACCCGGTTTTACCGCCGACCTTATCGGTGACGGCGGCGGCTTCGGAGGCGAACGCATCAAGATTTTGGCCGACCAAAATCCCGGCCCCGGAAAAAGTTCCGTCCGCGCTATCGGTAGTGCCCGGCGTGAACGTATTGACCAGTGCGAGGCCGACCAGCACGGCGAGGAGCGACGTGGTGAGGTAGTAAGTGAGCGTCTTAAGCCCCAGGCGACCGAAGCCACCGGTGCGGGCGATGTTCGCGATGGCGAGCACGATCGAGCTGAACACCAGCGGCACGATGATGAGTTTGAGGCCGGCGAGGAACAGATCGCCGGCGAGTTCGCAGAGTTGGTACGCGAGCGTGCCTTTGACGATCGATGCGCCGGCCGCGCCGCGTTGATCCGGTGCAACGTCTTCGGCGATGCGTTCGATCGCCAGTTGCCCGAGCCAGAGGCCCAGCGCCGCGCCGAGCCCAAGGCCTAAGAAGATCTGCCAGTGCAACGGCCACGACCAAGGTCGTAGGAACGACGCGGGCTTGGAGGTTTCGCTTTGCGTTGTGGAAGTCATGTGGGAAGAGGGTGGCGCGGCGGCGAGCAGAACGCACAGGAGAATCACAGATATGTGACCGGTATAGTACGGTTCACCCGCTCGGGAGAGCGGTTTGAGTGGGGCTACTCGTGGCAAGCTGAAGCCCATGTTGCACGGACGGAGCGCTGTGAGGCGGAGTCGCAAACCCATCGTGATCGCGTCGCGCCGCAGTGCTCTCGCGCGGGTGCAGGCCGAGGCAGTTGGGCGGTGGTTGGGGAAGCGGCACGGCGTGGAGGTGCGTTACGTCTGGATCACCAGCGACGGCGATCGGGTGACGGATCGGCCGTTGTCTGCACAGGGTGCGGGCGGGAAGGCGATGTTCACCACCGCGATCGACGACGCGTTGCTGACGCGCGAGGCGGACATTGCGATTCACAGCTTGAAGGACGTGCCGACGACGATGACGCCGGGCCTGCGGCTGGCGGCGACGCCGCGGCGTGGTCCGGTAGCGGATGTACTCGTCACCAAGTCGGCGCTTTTGGGGGTGGAGACGTCGGCGGAGTTGCCGGCGGGTTGCGTGGTGGGCACGAGTAGCCCGCGGCGGGCGGCGCAGTTACGGGCGATGCACCCGACCTTGCGGATCGCGTTGTTGCGGGGAAACGTGGATTCGCGGTTGGCGGCGGTGCGGGGGAGAGACGCGAAGCTGGACGCGACGCTGTTGGCGGCGGCGGGTCTGGAGCGGCTGGGCGTGCGGGATCACGCGGGGCGGGTGCAGGATGTGGACGCGTTGATGCCGGCCGCGGCGCAAGGAGCGCTCGGATTGATTTGTCGGGGCGACGACCACGACAGCATCACGCGGTGTTTGCCGCTGAATCACGCGGAGACCAGCACGGCCGTCACGGCGGAACGCGAATTGGTTGCGCTCTTGGGTGCGGATTGTCATTCGCCCATTGCAGCGCTGTGTGAGTCGGTGGACCCGGCGGAAACGATCGCACAACGAAATTCGGATTCGCATTGGTTCCGGTTGCGAGCCAAGGTTGTGTCCATTGACGGCACGCGGGTTGCACGGTTCGACGACCGAAGCAAGACGCGTGACTTGCGGCGGCTGGTACGTCGCGCGGCCGACGCACTGAGAGAGCAGGGGGCATCGGAGGTCTTGCGGGACGCGGCGGGTGCGGACTTATTCGACGTCGGAGCTGTCTCGACGGTTGCGAACCAGCCGGTTGCAAAGCCATACAGGAAACCCGAAACCAAGCCGCGTGTGCGGCCGGTCTGAACGATTCAGGTTGCCGGTTCGAGCGTGGGGGCGACGACATCGTCGGGCACGATGCGCGAGATTGTTCCGTTCTTCTTCACTTCGACGCCGCGTCCGCCGCGGCCGGTGACGCGGTACTTGGCGGTGCTCACCGTGTCTTCCGAGCCTCGGCCGGTTTCGTAGCGGAGCAGGTCGCGGTCGGAACCGCTGGCCTTGAACCCAAGCAGCGTGTCGTCCTTGGCGAGCTTGATGAGTTGGACACCTTTGCCCGGGCCGGCCAAGTAGTTGACCTCGTCACTGCGGCAGACCATGGCGCGGCACTTTTTGGAGATCGCAAGGATCTTTTCGGCCCCGTGGACGGGCGTGAAGCCGACGATCGATTGGCCCTTGCTCGGGCGTCCAAACTTTCGGCCGGCTCGCGTCGAGACTTCAACGAACGACGCGAGCCCAAACCGCAGGGCGTAGCCGTCGGAGGACGCGGCGAAGCCGTGCGTGGTCGGGCAGAGCTCGGGTTTTTTGGGGTCTTCGGCGAGATCGCTCGCGGGGATGATGCGTTTGTCGAAGCTCATGACCGCGACGATGCGTTCGCCGTCCTTGAGTTTGAAGAGCTTGTGGATCGGCTCGCCGTAGCCGGTGGACGCGGGCACGTCGATGAAGCGGGCGGTGTAGCAGGTGCCCTGCGACGAGAAGAAGCCCAGCGTCGCGCGGGTCGAACCGGCGACACACGCGAGCACGGCGTCGCCCTCGCGGATACGCGAACTCATCGGGTCGGCGATGGCTTTCTGACGTTTGATCCAGCCATCGGCGGTGACCAAGACCGCACAATCCTCGGCGATGATGAAGTCCTCGGCGTTGTACTCCGGTTCGTCGGCGACGATTGCGGCGTTGGCGATTTTCGTGAGGCGCTTGCCCCGGCCGTCCTTCGCGTGGGTGCCGAGTTGTTCTTGGATCGCTTCGATTTCGGCTTTCACGATGCCCCATCGCCCGGATGAAAAGTCATCGGACTTGTCGCCGAGGAGTTTCTTGATGGCCCGAGCACGCTTGGCTTTTTCCTTGCGTTCGTCGAGGATCAGGTTGATCTCGAGTTTGGCGAGCTTGTAGAGCTTGAGTTCGAGGATGGCTTCGGTCTGGATTTCATCGAGCTGCTTGAATCGCTTCATGATCTTCGTCGCGGCGTCGGCCTTGCCGTCGCTAGCGCGGATGATCTTGATGATTTCGTCGAGCGCATCGAAGACCAGCGCGAAGCCGTCGAGGATGTGCAGGCGTTTTTCCAGGGCGGCGAGTTCGTTTTCGAGCCGCTTGGTAACCACGCCGTGGCGGAAATGCAGGAAGTGCCAGAGGATCGTCTTGAGGTCGCAGTGGGGCTGTGGGCGGGCGACCTGCGGGTTCTCGGTGGGCACGAGACACGTCAGGTTGATCGCGACGTTGGTTTGGAAGTGCGTGTGCTTGTAGAGGTAGGCGAGCACCTTGGCGTCGTCGGCGTCTTTGCGGAGTTCGAGCTCGATGCGGACGTCGTCGGCGCTGACATCGCGGACATCGGTGATCATCGCCATCTTCCGGCTGAGCACAATCTCCGCGATCTGCTCGACGAGGTTGGCCTTGTTCACGCCGTAGGGGATCGAGTCGAGGATCAGCGTTTTGCCGGTGCGCGTCGCGGGGCCGGGCTTACTGGTGCCGCGGAGCTTGACGCTGCCTTGACCGTTTTTGTAGATCTCGCGGAGCTCTTCGCGAGGCGTGATGAGTTGGCCGGCGGTGGGGAAGTCGGGGCCCTGAATCGCGTCGTTCGCAACGAGTTGGAAGAGCTTGATCTCCGGGTCGGCGAGCAGCTTGAGCAGCGCGTTGCAGACCTCGGCGGGGTTGTGCGGCGGGATCGACGTGGCCATGCCCACGGCAATGCCGGCGCTGCCGTTGATGAGCAGGTTGGGGAGCCGCGCGGGCAGAACGACGGGCTCTTCTTTGGTGCCGTCGTAGTTCGGGCGGTAGGCGACGGTGGGCGTCGCGAGGTCTTCGAGCATCGGCGCCGCGGCGGGGGCCTGGCGACACTCGGTGTAGCGCATGGCGGCGGGCGGGTCGTTATCGATCGAGCCGAAGTTGCCTTGGCCATCGATCAGCGGGACGCGCATGATCCAGCTCTGCGACATCCGCACCAGCGCGTCGTAGACCGAGCCTTCGCCGTGGGGGTGGTAGTTACCGGTGACGTTGCCGCAGACGTAAGCGCACTTGCGCGCCTTGGCGTCGGGGCCGATGCGCAGGAGCTGCATCGCGTAGAGGATGCGGCGCTGCACCGGCTTGAGGCCGTCACGCACGTCGGGCAACGCCCGGCTGGTGATCACCGATAGCGAGTAGTTGAGGTAGCGCGACTGGGCGGCTTCGTGCAGCGCAACGCCGTCGATGCGCCCGCCGCCCCCGGAAGACGAGGCATCGTTTCCGCCGTCGCCGTTTCCGAGCTTGCCGTTGAATAGCGAATCGTCGCCGGTGCTTTTAGCGCGGCGGCGGGTGGTTTTCTTTTGGCGGGTCGACTTTTTGGCCAAACGGCCCTCCTTGGCATGCGCGGCGTTCCGCACTTTAGAAGACGCTCGCCACGGCGACAAACGCGAGCGTTTTCCACGGCTGACCTATGGTGCAACTGTGCCGACCGCAACGAAGCAAGCCGAGATCACCCGCGTGCTGGGCATCGACCCGGGCTTACGCCTCACGGGCTACGGCGTCGTCGATCTGCACCCCGGGGCGATCGAGCCGGCGCTAGTGGAGGGCGGCGTGTTCCGGTTGGACGCTAAGCAGAGCATGGAGCAACGGCTGGTGCAGCTGCGCGACGACCTGCGTGATCTGATCGTCGAGCATCGGCCGCACCGTGTCGCGGTCGAGCAGTTGTACGCGCACTACGCCCACCCGCGCACGGCGATCCTGATGGGGCACGCCCGCGGGGTAATTTTGTTGTGTGCGGCCGAGAAGTCGCTGCCGATTGAGCATCTGCCCAGCACGGAAGTGAAAAAGTCGCTCACCGGCAATGGGCACGCGAGCAAACGGCAGATGCAGTTGGCCATTCAGAGTCAGTGCGGTTTACCGCAGATGCCCGAGCCGGCGGACGTGGCGGACGCGATCGCGATCGCGTTGTGCCACGCGCGCCGCTTGGCGACGGAGGCGTTGTCGTGAATACGTTGCCGACACCGCGAGCGTTGTTGCTGGATTTGGACGACACGATCCTGGACACCACGCTGAGCGCAACGCGGGTGTGGCACGCGACGGCCGAAGCGTTCGCCGAAGAGATCGGCTCGCCTCCGGAAGTCTTTCATCCGGTGCTCGACGCGTCACGCAAGTGGTACTGGGCGGACCCGCAGCGCAATCACGCCGGACGTTTGGATGTACGGCGGTCGCGGGTGGAGGTCACGATTCACGGTCTCGAAGCGCTCAAGCTGAATCGCACACCTGCAGAGTTGGAGGACCTTGCCGAGCGCTTCACGCAGCACTACTCGGATCATCGCGTCGGTTCGATGCGTTTTTTTGACGAAGCGAAGGAGACGCTCGAAGCCTTTTACGAGCAGGGCATGCCGATGGCGCTGGTCACCAACGGCGACGCGTTTGGGCAGCGTGAGAAAGTGGAGCGGTTCGGGTTGGAGCGCTACTTTAGGGCGGTGCTAATTGAGGGGGAGCAGGGTTTCGGCAAGCCGGATGCGCGGGTGTTTGCCAAAGCGCTATCGGCGTGCGAGGTCGAGGCGCAGGACGCGTGGTGTGTGGGTGACAATCTGAGCTGGGAAGTCGCCGCACCGCAGCGGTTGGGGATCACCGGGATTTGGCTGGATTGGGCGGGCGACGCGCTGCCGGAGGATTCGGAGATCGTGCCCGACGCGGTGGTGCGTGGGATTTCGGAGTTGCCCGCCTTGATCGACCGGACGCTTTGAAGTTCATGCGTTCGCGGCGAGCGAGCGATGCACGAAGGTGACAGCCATCCCGCCTTCGCCGATGGCGGCGGCGACGCGGTTGATCGCGCCGTGGCGGACGTCGCCGACGGCGAAAATCCCTGGGCGGGTGGTTTCGAGGTGTCCGGGCCGGCGGTCGGTGTCGCCCCAGTGTGCGGCGAAGTCGGGGTGTGCCTCGGCGTGCTGGCCGGTGACCACAAAGCATTTTTCGTCGAGACCGACGCAGCCGTGGAGCCAGTCGGTGCGTGGGTCGGCGCCGACCATGGCGAAGACGGCGTGGGCGTTGATGGTTTCGCAGGCGTCGCCGGTTCGGCTGTCGCAGAGCGTGACGCCGGTGAGTTGGCCTTCGCCGTGGCATGCTTTGATTTCGCGGTGCGGGACCAACTCGATGTTCTTGGTCGCCATGATTCGTTTGATGAGATAGTCCGACATGGTGTCTTCCAAGCCGGCGCGGCGGACGACGAGTTTGACGCACTGGGCATGCTTCGCGAGGTTGACGGCAGCCTGTCCGGCGCTATTACCGCCGCCGACGACAATCGCGGTTTCGTTCTTACAACGCTCGGCTTCGGTGTGTGACGCTCCGTAGTACACGCCTTGTCCGTCGTACTGTTCCGGGCAGCTTTCAAGCTTGCGGTAGTCGGCTCCGCACGCGAGCACGACGCTGCGGGCGCGGACGGTTTGGCCGTTGCACAGCGTGAGCGTCTTGACGTCGGTGGTGTCGTGCAGCTTGACGGCGCGGCGGGGGTTGACCAGTAGCGCGCCGAATTTTTTCGCTTGGAGCACGGCCCGCTGCGCAAGTTCCAACCCCGACAACCCCGTGGGGAAGCCCAGATAGTTTTCGATGCGTGAGCTTTGGCCGGCCTGCCCGCCGGGCGATCTTCCTTCCAGAACTAGGGTTTTCAGGCCTTCAGACGCGGCGTATACCGCGGCACCCAACCCGCCGGGGCCGCCGCCGACGACCGCGACGTCCCATAGCTCGTCGGGGTTCAGGTCGGGAGAGAGGCCGAGTTGATGCGCGACGTGTTCGATCGTGGGTTCACGTTCGACGCCGGCCGAGTGGATGAGTACGGGCGTCTGGGCGGGCGTGATGCCGAAGTATTCGAGCATGCGTTGCGACGAATCGGACTCGGTTTCGAGGTCGACGAAGTGGAACATGACGCCGTTGCGTGAGAGGAAGTCGCGGAGGTCGTAGGCCTTGGGGTCGAAGCGGGAGCCCACGACGCGGATGTAGCCGATCTCGTTACCGCGGAGCCATTCGCGCCGGGCCATGAGGCATTGCAGGATGGTTTCGCCGGTGTCGGCATGGTTGTTGATGAGTTTGCGGAGTTGATGGCGGTCGAGTTGGTAGGCCTCGCAGCGTTCGGAGGCTTCGCATTCGGCGAGGGTCGGTTCGCCGGTGAACATCGACAGGTCGCCAATGAACCGGCGGGCGATGACGTCGGCGATATGTGTGCGCTCACCGCAGGCCTGGGCTTCGTAGACCTTGGCTGAGCCGGTCTTGAGGACAATGAAAGGGGCGTCGCGCTGGCCGTGTTTGAAGAGTTGCTCGCCGGGCTCGTAGACGCGGCAGGCGCCGAGCGCCGCGACCTGTTCGAGTTGGGCGTCGGACAGCGCGGGGTGCAGCGTGGGGTGGGTGGGGTCGACGATCTCGATGTGTCTAGCGGGGGGAGATGTTGTGGTTTGGTTGAGCTGCGTGGGCATGGCTCAAGCGTACTTCGATAGGCTTCGGCGATGATCTACGATGTGTTGGATTCGTTGGGCCGGTACCGCGGGATGTGGAATCATCTTGCCACGGCAGTGGAGTGGTTCGAGGCCATCGATGTGCAGAGGTTGCCCGCGGACGGTCGGCGTATCGAGATTGCGGGCGATCGGGTATACGCGGTGGTGGAGGAATACCAAACGCGAGCCCGTTCGGATTGGGTGCTGGAGGCTCACGAGCGGTATTGGGATCTTCAAGTGGTCCTCAAAGGCAAGGAGATGGTGCGGGTGTTGCGACAGGACGGCTCAGGCGACGCGGACGGCGACACCGGCGGTGGTTTGATGATCGACGAGCCGTACGACGCGAAGCGGGACGCGATTTTTTTCGACCCCACGGAGTTCAATACGTACGCCGGCGCGGGGTTCGACGTGGTGTTGGGCGAAGGCGTGTTTTTGGCGTTGGGTCCGCGCGATATCCACGGGCCTTGCCGAACGGTCACAGGCGAAGCGAGCCAGACGGTACGGAAGCTGGTGGTGAAAGTCGCCAAGGACGACCGCGACACGCGGACGATTTACACCTGATCGATCGCGGCGATCAACCGAGCAGTTTTAAAAACTCGCGCATGAACGCGGGGAGGTCGTCGGGGCGTCGGCTGCTCACGCGTTGGTGTGGTTCGTCGACGCAGACTTCAGCATCTCCCCAGATGGCGCCTGCGTTGGTCAGGTCGTCGGTGAGGCCGGGCGTGGAGGTGTAGCGGACGCCGCGGACGATGTTGGCGGAGATGTCGATCCACGGGCCGTGGCAGACCGAGGCGATGGGTTTGTGGGCGTCGGCGAAGGCACGCGTGAGATTCTTGACGGCGTCGTATCGTCGGAGCTTGTCGGGCATCCATCCGCCGGGGATCACGAGGCCGGCAAAGTCGTCGGCGGACAGGTCATGGACACACGCATCGGACGACTGCGGATAACCGTGCTTGCCGTGGTAGGTGGTGCCGGACGGTTCGAGGCCTGCGATCGTGACGGCGTAGCCCGCCTCGATCAGCCGGAGCTTGGGGTACTGCAGTTCGAGGTCTTCGTAATCGTCGCCGATGAAGATCAGGATGCGAGCATGGTCGTTGGACATGCCGCGACTTTAGGGAATCAAGCCGTCGGGCACGCCGTTGGGGAATAGCGAGTCGATTTGCCGGGCGAGTTGTTCTTGCCGATTTCCGGGGTCGGGGTGGGTGCTCGCCCATTCGGGGCCTCCGCTGCCGCCGGACGCCTCGGCGAGGACTTTCATCACTTCGATCATCGAGCGCGGGTCGTAGCCGGCTGCGACCATGAGCAGGACGCCTTGCTCGTCGCATTGGAGTTCCTGGTCTCGGCCGTATTTCATGCCCAGGAAGTTGGTGAGCATCTGAGAGATTTGGCCGGCGCTCAAGTCGCCGGCGGCGGTGGTCGCGGCGCCGGCGAGGCCTTGGAAGAGTTGGTCCTTGGCCATACGTTGGAGGCCGTGCGACTGGATGACGTGGACGATTTCGTGGCCCATGACGCCGGCGATCTGGCCCTCGGTAAGCCGGTCGAAGAGCGCGTCGGTGATGAACGTCGGGCCCCCCGGGAGTGCGAAGGCATTCACGGTCTGGTCGTCGTCGAGAAGCGTGAAGCTGAACTTGTGCGGGATCTCGTGAGCGTGGTCGATGTGGTCGTCGTAGACCGCGGGGATGGCGGCGACGAGTTTGGCACCAATGGTTTCGAGGAGGCGTTGGCCTTGCGTGTTGGACGATCGTCCGCCGAACTGCTGGGCCATTTGCGGCGCGGCCTGGAGGCCCATCGCGATTTCCTGTTGCAGGGTGATGCCGGCGGTGCGTTGGGCCTGGCCCGTGTAGGGGTTGGTCGAGGTGTTGAAGAAGTACGATCCGAACGCAACGAGCGCGAGGACGGCGGCGATGATCAGCCGCATCTTCAGCCCGTCGACGCGGCGTCCGCGTCCCGTCCCCATGCCTCGGCCTCTCCTGCCGAATCGAATGGCCATGATCGGCTCCGTGTCGTGTCGCGAAGGCCAATGGTAACTCGGCTTGGCGAGATTCCGTAGGCTGGTCCCGCGTTGTCCATGCTTCTTTCACCCCGTTTTGATTTCAGGCACCATGGCTTATCTCCTCGGCATCGATCTGGGCACGTCCGGCACCAAAACGCTGATCTGCGATTTCAAGGGCCGTGTGCTCGCGACCGGCCACGTGCCGCACACGGTGCAAAGCCCCAAGCCTGGCTGGTCCGAGCAGGACCCGGCACAGTGGTGGGCGGCGTGCAAGAAGGCGGTGAAACAAGCGATCAAGAGAGCCGGCGTGAAGGGCCAGCAGATCACCGCGATCGGCCTGTCGGGGCAAATGCACGGCAGCGTGTTTGTGGGCAAGGATGCGGATGACCAAAGTGAAGCGTTGCGACCGGCTCTGTTGTGGAACGATCAGCGGACGCAGGCGCAGTGCGACGAGATCACGAGCAAGGCGGGTGGTCCGCGGAAGTTGATTCAAGCCGTGGGCAACCCGGCGCTCACGGGGTTTCAAGCGCCCAAAGTTTTGTGGGTGCGTGAACACGAACCCAAGGTGTTCAACAAAACGGCGTACGTGCTCTTGCCGAAAGACTGGCTTCGGCTTCGCCTCACGGGTGAGTTGGCGACCGAGATGAGCGACGCGTCGGGCACGCTGTTGCTGGATGTGAAGAAAAGGAAGTGGAACACGGCCCTGATGCGGAAACTGGGCTTGGACCCGTCGTTGTTCCCGCGCTGCGTGGAGTCGCACGAGGTCACCGGCCAACTCACCAAGCGCGCGGCGAGCGCCCTGGGCTTGAGCGAAGGCGCCGTGGTGGTGGGCGGCGCGGGGGATCAAGCGGCGGGGGCGGTGGGCAACGGGATCGTGAAGCGGGGGATTGTGAGCGCGACGTTGGGAACGTCCGGCGTGGTGTTCGCGCACAGCGACGAGCCGGTTTACGACAAAGAGGGAAGAGTCCACACGATGTGCTCGGCGGTAGCGGGCAAGTGGTGCGTGTTCGGATGCATGCTGAGCGCGGCGGGGTCGTTGCAATGGTTCCGTGATTCGCTGGCCCCGAAGGTCGCGTTCGACAAGCTGGTGGACGAAGCGGCGGGCGTGACGGCGGGCAGTG
The DNA here is from genome assembly GCA_039030755.1 of Planctomycetota bacterium. Taxonomy (GTDB): domain Bacteria; phylum Planctomycetota; class Phycisphaerae; order Phycisphaerales; family Phycisphaeraceae; genus CAZIXN01. Next base: position 15,899 of record JBCCDN010000004.1, read on the forward strand.
ACGGCTTGATGTTCTTGCCTTATCTCACGGGCGAGCGTTGCCCATACCCGGACCCCGACGCCCGCGGCGCATTCATCGGGTTGACCTCGACACACACGCGGGCGCATCTGGCCCGCGCGGTGTTGGAAGGCGTGACGTTCGGGATGGCCGACCAGGTGCGGATCATGCGTGACGACATGGGCGTGGCGATGCGTTCGGTGCGCTTGTCGGGCGGCGGCGCGAAAAGTGTGTTCTGGCGACAGCTTCAAGCCGACGTCTACGGCACGCCGGTGGCGCTCACCAACGCGAGCGAAGGCCCGGCCTACGGTGTGGCGCTGTTGGCGGGCGTGGGTACGGGCGTGTGGAAGGATGTCCCCGAGGCGTGCGCCGCGACGATCGAACAGACCGAAACGCTCAAGCCCGCCGCGAAGCGGAAGCGGTTTTACGCCGAGCGGCACGGGGTGTACGCGTCGCTGTACCCGGCGTTGAAAGATGTGTTTCCGGCGTTAGCGGTGTAAAAACCGCGAGAAACAATATTTTCCGTGCGCGATGCCCAAAAGCGTTGGTAAGCTGAGATCTGTATTCGGAGTTCTTTCTCCTTGAATTCGCTCTCTGGAGTCCGGCCATGCGTTCACGCATTCACCTGTTTGGCGTTTGCTTCTCCTTTTCTTTGGTGCTCCTGGTCTTGCCTTGGGGCGTCAGGTCGGCGGACGCGTCTCTGACGATTTACTACGACCCGGGGACGGGCAACGTGGCGTTCGATACGGCCAGCACGCCGACGGGGCGGATGACCACGTATCAATTCAGCGCGTCGTCGAACATCTTTCTGCCCGAGAACCACATCCGGATTTCTGATGCGGTGGGGTACAGCTCCGAGCCGGACTGGATCAGCGACCGCGGTCGGCCGGGCGAGGTGTTGACCGGTTACTTCAGCATCGGCAATGTATTTCCGGCGGGGATGTCCGAAGATGTGTACCGCAACGATTACATCCCTCAGATCGCCACCTACGAGTCGGACATCTCCGGAATCCCGAACGGCGAGTTGCCAACGTCGTTCATCGGGGGCGGCGGTTTTTTCTGGGAGTACGGCCAACCCGATCGCGCTTACGACAATTATTGGGAAACCATTGATCTCGATACGTTGAACTGGGCCGAGAGTGCGGTCATCGGGTACGACGGCTGGACCGGCGAGTTGTGGCTGGACACGACCGGGCCGGGCAGCGGGTACCTGTCGACATTTCACTTGGTCGCGAACAAGCCGGTGTTTGATCCGGACGCGTTTGTGGTCCCGTTCGACACGCCGCTCACGTTGGCGACCGAGACGTCGATTGCGGCGGCGGCGGGGTATCCGGTGAAGCCGGGGGTTTACAGCCTGGGTCGAATCTTGGAGCCGGGCTTGTCGGCGGACGACTTGGCGGGCATGTTTGAGGTTTCCCGCTTCCTGGGGCAGGCCGGGGTGGAGGGCAGTGGTTTTGACTTTGCGGGCAACGAGCTACCGCTTGGGTTGCGGTACTACCGGGCGTTACCCGAGCCGGGTGCGGCGGTCATGGTTGGGCTGGCGGCGTGGGGTCTGCTTCGGCGTCGGGCTTGAGGGGTGGTTTGCTGCGTCTTGCCTGCGAGTCGTGGCGGGCTTGGCGAAGAACCGCGAAGATAGCGAGCAGCGCGACCGCGGCAAGCGGCAGCCAGCAAGGCGACAGCCACAGCATCATGAGCAGGAAGTCCATGAGTTCAGGCTAGCGCAACGGGCGGCGTCGTGTGTGGTTTCGCGATGGCGGGTTGGCGGCGCTGGGTTGCGTCTGGGGTTTGAGTCTGCGCCAAGGGTTGGGTGGGCGTATCCAACTCGGGCGTGGGCGGGGTGAGCAGGCGTTCGCGTCGGCCGAGGCGCCAGCGATAGGGCAGCGGCGAGACTTGCGTGGCCAGTTCGAGCTTGGCATCGCTTTGGCCAACGCGACCGAAGAATTCGAAGCGGGTTTCGGTGACGTCGATGACGTCTTCACGCCACTGGGTTTCGTCGCGGAAGACTTCGGCGAGTTTGAGTTGGCCGCGTTCGTTCACGGCCAGGCCGAGCGGCTCGTACTTGAGCGCAGCGCGGGCATCGGCAGCGGTGGGGAAGCAAGAGTCGGCCGGGTGCGTGGCGGGCGGGGTGCGGGTGAATACGAGAGACGCGTTGGCGTTTCCATCGGCGGTGGTGACGTCGATGCGTTCGGTGTGCCGTTGGGTCTGCCAATCGACAGCGGCGCGGTGAAAATTGAAATCGCTGAGCCGGTTACCGACTGCGCCCAGAAGCGAGGCGTCGGCATCGGAGCGGACGAAGTACAGGCCTTGCCGTGTGTCGGCCCGGTCGGTCATCGCTTGAACCCGCAGGCGATACGCGATGTGGTGGTAGGACATGCCCAACGCTTCGGGGACGCCCACGGGCCGCATCTTGCGAACGTGGCAGAGCACGATGTTCCAAAATGCATAGGGGCCGCGGCGCATGAGTTCGAGGCCCGGCGGCAAGAGGTGTTGCACGGAGTCTGCGGGGGTGCGGAAGCTCAGCAGAACGCAGCGGTCGAGCGTCCCGGCCATGCTGAGGGTGGGTTGCAACGCTCGACCGGGTATATCGGTGCGGTCGGTCCAAGGCGGCGGGGCGTGTGGTTCTGGCGCGATGGCGGGCGGCTGGGTGGTGGTGGCGGTCATGGCGGCGGTCTTTGATATTTGCTTGGGATTAAGCGGTTTCGTGCAGGAGGTAGCTGGCAGTGAGGCCGATCGCGAGGACGCCGTTCATCAGGCCGATCCATAGCAACGCGGCGATGGGGCGGGGCATGCGTACGGCGGGGGCCCGGACGATGAAGTACGCGCCCATGGCGACGTTGGACAGCATGAGCAAAATCACGTGCGTCGCGACGGGGGGGGCGGCGGTGGCTTTGGTGAGAGCCAATGCGGTGAGCACGCCGACCATGCCCAGCGTGAGCGTGACGAGTGCGTGATCGGCGAGTTCGCCCAGGCGTCGGGTGTTGCGGACAATGAGCGTGGCCCCGATGGCCAGCACGGCCCACGACACGCCCGCGCCCCAGGCGACGCCCGGGCCGACCCACGCCAATTCCGCCGTGGCAAAGCGTTCGGTGACGTGCATGCCGTACGTGACGGTCCCGGCCACGGCGAGCGCGATCAGCGCAACGCGTGCGAGTGGGTGCAAATGGGTCGCGCCGTCTCGGTTCGTGTGGACTTTTTCCGTCAGCGATGCGGCGCGTTGGCGAAAGTAGTCCGGGGATCCGGGGAAGGACGGGCGTTGCGTCGGGTCATGGGGGGCATTCATCGCAGTCATGCTCGGGGTAAGGGGTGAGGCCGGTCGGGTGCGAAGCGAGTCGGCGATTTGAATCGGTTGTTTCCGTAAAGCCCGGCGGCGCGGTGTGCGCCGGCGGGGGGCGGCGTCAGTTGGGCAGTTCGTGCTCCGCGTTGCGTCGCATGCGATTGAATACGGCGAGGTTGATGAAGTGCATGACGCCCAGTAGCAGCAGCACCAGGCCGATCTTCGTGCTCAGCGTTTCAAACACACGGGCCAGGTCGCGGGCGTCGATGCCGTATTTCAAGGCCAAGGTGACCCAGCCGATGTTCACGAGGTAGAAGCCGACCACGAGCAGATGGTTCACCGAATCGGCCAGATGCTCGTCGCCATGGAACGCGCGAACGAGAAATATCCGACCGTTGTGATGAAGCGTTTTAGCGACCCAAATGGTTAGCGACAGACTGATCGCAAGGTAAACGGCGTAGGTCAGAATCGTGAGGGTCGCGGGGGTCATGGCAGCCTCCTTTCGAGGCGTACGGGTTAACCGACAACGGGCCGGCGTGGGGTTCAGGATCGGCTGAGAGATGGATCAAGCAAAGCTTGGTCGGCTAAGCAGCGCTTGGTCCCTTTCGAGGAGCGGCTCGCGACCGCCCAGTGTCCAGCGATACCGGACACGGGGTACGCGGATGGCGTCGGTCGGCTGGGCGTCGAGGCCGAGCGCATCGAAGAGTCCAATCCGGAAGTTCGAAACGCGGAAGGGGGCCGGGGTCCAGTCGCTACCGACGCGAGCGGCGGTGACGGTGTGGAGTTGATGGCCGTGGACCGCGAGGCCGAGTTCTTCGCAGCGGACCGCGGGTGCGGCGGTGGGCGTATCTTCGTCAACGGCCGTGTCGGCGTTCAGTTGCAGACGCAGGTGCCCGGCCAGGTCGTCGCTTTGCACGGCGACCTCGACCCGCTTGTCGGTGTGGCGGGTCTGCACCTCACTGTGGTGTAGACGGAAGTCGGTCATCAGGTTTCCGGTCCACACGGCGGCGTGCCGGTCGGTATCGGAGCGGACGAAATACAGGCCGCGGCGGGTGGTGCCATCCGCTATGTCGGCTTCCACGAGGAGCCGGTATGCGACCTGCGTATAGGACAGCCCGAGGCAGGCCGGCAAACCGCGCGGTCGAGCGCGACGGACGTGGCCCACGGCGAGGTTCCAGATCGCCATGCCGTCGGCTTGCACGAGCCGAAGGCCCGCCGGCAAAAGGTGGGCGACGCCGGTGGCAGGCGTCTGGAAGCCAATGAGCGTGGCGTGTTCGAGGGTTCCGGTGAGGTGGCGTTTCATCGTGAGCTCCGGAAAAGGGTGGATCTTGCGGTGGAGTCTTGTTCTTGGTTGAGTCGTCAGCGGGTTAGGCCGAGCGTCTTGAACACCTTGGTGCCCATCTGCACGAACTTGATCACGGCCCCTTGCGGGAGGGCGCGGAGTTGTGCGTACCAGTTATTGATCGTGTCGAGCATGCCGTGCAATTCGCGGAGGCGCTGGCGGGTGTGGTCGGATTCGGTGGCCGAGGCGTCGGCTTCATCGACACACTGGCGGAGGAGTTCGAGCGTGGGGTCAAGTTCACGTCGCTTGCGTTCGTCAAGAATGACCTGGAACATCGCCCAAACGTCGGTGGTCGTGCCGAAGTGGTCCCGGCGTTCACCCAGCACGGGTACGACGTGGACAATGCCCCACCCTTGAAGCTCTTTCAAAGATGTGGACACGTTGGATCGGGCGACTTGAAGCACGTCGCAGATGGCCTCGGCGTCGAGCGGTTCGGGGCTGAGGTACAGCAGGGCGTGGACCTGGGCGACCGTGCGGTTGACGCCCCAGCGGGCGCCCATTTCGCCCCAGTGAAGGATGAACTTCTGCTGGATCGGCGTGAGCGTGGGCGGCGGGGTGGAGGTGGCGGCGGTCATGGCAAGGCTCGGGTAGAAGTTGTTCGGCAGCCAAAAGGCAGTGCGCTGGCCGAAGTTGCTGTAATTTCTGTATCGACAGAAAATAATGTAGTACTTGAAATCCACGTGTCAAGGCAGCTTTTTGCCCCGTGACCGAGATTTTCGGCCTTAAGCTCGCATTTGCCGGTGCTGTCCGGCCGTCCCGCCCGCGATTTCTGCATGTGATTCCCGTTCGGAGCCCGCCCGTGACCCGACCCCGCACCCCGCCGACTCCCGGAACGTTGGGCACCGAGCCCGACGCTTCCCGAGTCGATGCCGAGAGCACCGCCGACTCGCGCGTCGTCCCGCCGTCGGTGCCGCTGACGCAACAGATGGTGGACATGCTCCGCCGCGTCAGCCTGGCCGATGAGCCGCAGCAGGTCCTGGGCGAGTTCGCCGAGATGCTCCGCAAGCTCTACGGCACCACCGGCTACCTCTCGCTCTCGACCCGGGACCTGCCGCCCGGTCACTACCGCATCACCCGCCAACACCTCGAAGGCCACGCGGATGAACTCACGTCCGAGCGCATCGCCGCCGCCGACCCGTGGTCCACGCTCGACACGATGCCGCTGTACCACGGCGGGTTCCTCGGCGACATCGTCGAGGCCGATCGCCCGCAGATGTTCAATGATCTCGACCTCCGGGGGGACCCCGTGCTCGGCGATGGACTCAAAGACTTTCACAGCCTGCTCGCCGTGCCGCTCTTCGACGAAGGCCACGCGAAGAACTGGTCGCTGCAACTCAAGCACGAGCGCGGCGGGTTCAACGAGTCCGACCTCGAACGCTCGCTGATGCGTTCCAATCTGGTGGGCGGGACCGTGCGTCTCGTGCAAACCACCAAGCAGCTTCGCGAGGCCAAAGCCAAGATCGACCGTGAGATGCACCGCATCGGCGACATCCAACGTGCCCTGCTTCCCGATGCGTTGCCCGACATCCACGGCGCGTCGGTGGCCGCGACCTATCAGACCTACGACGCCGCCGGCGGCGATTACTACAACGTGCATCCGCTGGGCATCGATGGTCTTTTCAAAGGCCAACACAACGGCCGATGGGGCATGATGATCGCCGACGTCTCCGGACACGGCCCGGCCGCCGCGGTCGTCATGGCGATGATGCAATCAATGGTCATGTGTCTGCCCGTCGGCGATCAGAACCCCGCCGGTGTCCTGCATTTTCTCAACCGCCACCTCTGTTCCAAACGTATCGAGCAGACCTTCGTCACCGCGTTCGCGCTCGGGTACGACCCCCAGACCGGCGATATCCAATACGCCCGGGCCGGCCACCCGCCCGCGATGATCCGCCGCCCGCACGCTGAATCACCGGGTGACGACGCTGTCGAAATTTTGAGCCTCGAAGGCGTTGGCGGTTTGCCGCTGGGCATCATGGAAGACGCCGAATACGAAAACGCCCAAGCCACGCTTCGCGAGCGTGACACGCTCGTGCTGTTCACCGACGGCATCGTTGAAGCCCGCAACCCCGGCGGCACCTTTTTTGGCGAAGAAGGTATCCGCAAAGCACTCCGCGCCTGTTCCGGCGAAGCGACCTGCTTCATCGACACGCTTAACGCCCATCTCGATCGGTTCCAGGCCGGCGGCCGACCCGAAGACGATCAGACGGCGCTAGCGATGCGCGTCGAACACCTCGGCCAACGACCCGCGACGTACGTTGCCGACGGCGGCGGCATCTGACCAACCGCTCCGGCGGCGAATTCTTACGATGTCGCCATGCGTGTCCTGTTCACCGCCTTCGAAACCTCTGGCGACCTCCTCGCCGCCCGCTTGCTCGAAGCGATCCAGGCGCGCGACCCCAACGTCGAAGCTTTCGCCTTGGGTGGCCCCCGCCTCGAAGCCGCCGGCGCGACGCTGCTCGAAGAGACGACCGGCCACGCGCAGATGGGCCTAGGGGCTGTATCGCAGGCCGCCGAACTCCGTCGCCGCGTCAAACTCGTTCGCGATTGGTTGCGTGGTCATCCCATCGACGCGTTGGTCCCCGTCGATAGCCCCGCCGCCAACTGGCATTTCTGCAAAGCCGTTCGCAAGTCGGCGGCGGAACACGGAGGCGAAGTTTCCGGGGGGGCCACGATCGTGCATCTGGTCTGCCCGCAGGTCTGGGCATGGGCGACATGGCGGGTGAAGTGGCTCAAGAAACTCAGCGACCACGTGCTGTGCCTTCTTCCGTTTGAACCAGGATTTTTAGCGGGTCACAGCATTCCCGCGACCTTCGTCGGTCACCCGCTGTTCGCATCCGACACGCTTCAGAAAAAACCCACGCCCGCCGCGCTCGTCGATCTGCCCGGCGTGTCGCCCGGCGACGGCCCGAAGCTCGCTCTCCTGCCCGGTTCCCGCTCCGGCGAAGTTGAAAAGAACTGGGCCGACATGCTCGCCGCGTTCGACCAACTCCGCTTCCGGTTTCCTAAGCTCGTGGCCGCCGTCGCCGCGTCCGACAAAGCGCGGGCCGATCAGATCATGCGTCAAAGCCCCGGCGGCCGATTGCCGCGCCGCGTCGGCATGATCATCGGCGACGCCGCGGCGACGCTCGACTGGGCGGACGCCGCCGTGGTCGTTTCCGGTACCGCGACGCTCGAAGCGGTGTCTCGAGACTGCCCCCATGTCGCGCTGTTCCGGGCCAGCCCGCTGATGTGGAACACCGTCGGCCGAGCGTTGGTCCGTACCCGTACGTTCACCTTGCCCAACCTGCTCGGCGAGCACTTGAACCTGCCCAGCACCGAAGACGCCGGCCGCGTCGTGCCCGAACTCGTGCCCCACTTCGGTGGCCACGAACCCGTCGTGCGCGCGATCGAACCGCTGCTCAAAGACTCCGCAAAGCGCGACGCCCAACGCGCCGATTTCGCCGCCATCGCCCGCGCTTTCGCCGACACCGACTTCCGATCAACCGCCGCGAACGCGTTCTTCCAGGCGCTGTGCCCTTGACCGATGCCGCAACGTTTCTTGGTGCAGCCGCCGGCCGACGGTCTGCGGGAAACTCGCCATGTGGCCACGCCTCCGCGCACCCCGTTGGGCTGCGGCTACCCGCGCCGCACCGCGTCACCGTAACGGACTGACACGGATCGGCTCGCCCGCCTCGACGCCTAAAGCATCAGCCGTTTTACGGTTGATCTGAACCGAATCTTGCTCGATCGCAAAGGCGGGCGCTTGCACCGCGACAAAAGGTGATCGAGTCGTGCAGATCAACATGTCGTCTGCGGCGTCGCGTGCTGATGTGCTCCACTCGTTGATCACGGCTGGCCCCACGCGTGATGCCCGCACCGTCCGCACCGCCGCCACGTCGCAACGCAACGCCGGCCCCGCATCAAAAATGTCAACCAGATTCGTCGCGTAAAACCCTTCGCTTTCGAGCAGTTGCTTCGCCGGCGCCGTGTGTGGGTGAACTTGCCCGATCACTTGCCGCGCTGATTCGGGGAGCAGCGGCAGGTAGATCGGATGCGTCGGCATCAGCTCCGCGATGAATCGTTTGTCTTTCGAAGATCGCGCGTCTGCATCGGCGTAACTCACGCCGAAAAAGTGCGAACCCAATGCGTCCCAAAACGGCGACCGACCGTTTTCATCCACCACGCCACGCAGCTCCGCAATCACGCTGGGTTGGAAGTGTTCCGGATCGTTGGCCATCAGCAGAAATCGGCCCAGCGAAAGCAGCCGCCCCAAGCCGCCGCCGCGCGCTTCGGGATGCAGAAACAACGTGCCCACCTCGCTCGGCCCGTCGTAGTCCGACACTAGATGCAACGCCTCCACTTCCATTCGGACGTTCAACCCGTCGCTGCGATGGATCGTCCGCTCCCGCCGGTAGGCGTAAAACGGATCGTCATTGGCCGCATCGCCGACACGCCGCACCAACCCCGACACGCCTCGGACGCAACCCTCCGGATCCGTCAGCACCAGCAGCGGTTCATCGCGAGCTTCGCTGGCCGACAAACGTCTCGTGAGGCGATCCGCATCGGGCGGAAACGTCGTCAATCCCGGGCCCGCCGCCCGCGCGAGTTCGACCAGCGCGGCTAAATCCTGCTCCAACGCGGCACGTAGCTTCCACATGCCCGGCAGCGTATCAGCCGGAATCACTTGTATTTTCGGCGCTTCTCGGGGTCGCGGCGCAATGAGAAGGGCGACCGGTAGGCCGCCCTTGCTCGAGCTCCGTGGCGTTGGGGTGTGAGGTCGGGCCGCCTGGTCCGAACCGCTGCAACGTTGCAGGATTCGGGAACTTCGGAGCGGCGGGGTCCAACCAAGGTTTCGGCGAGTCGTCCGCGTCACGTGCCGCGGGTCGCCGATCCCAACATCGCTTTCTCCCCAACTTGTCATTGAGTTAGTCGAACATGGTGTTCAACCGCCTCACTTCTTCTTCTTGGTCACCTTTTTCTTCTTCTTGGCAACTTTCTTCTTGGTCGCCTTTTTCTTGGTGGCCTTCTTCTTAGTCACCTTTTTCTTCTTGGCGACCTTTTTCTTCTTGGCGACCTTCTTCTTGGCGGCCTTTTTCTTCTTGGCGACCTTCTTCTTGGTCACCTTCTTCTTGGCGGCCTTCTTCTTGGTCGTCTTCTTCTTGGTGGCCTTCTTCTTGGTGGCCTTCTTCTTTGCCATGGCGTTGATCCTTTCGAACGCCAACGGAGCTTGCATCACTCTAAGTCGCTTCGCGCGATTTCGTCAACACCAAATCGTGCGTTACGCCGCGATGCGCGAACAACATCGGCCGACTCGTGCTGGTGACTTGAGTGAAAACCCCGCGCGTGTTCAATTTGCACGCGGTCAGTGCGCGTGCGAACGCAGCGCATCGAGCATCGCGCTTAATGAAAACGTGGCGCGTCCGACGTGTGTGTCGGACGCGCCGTAGTACACCTGCAGCGCGTCGCCGTCGATCACGACGCCGGTGGGAAAGACAACCGCGTTCACGAAGCCGGCCGTTTCGAAGTCTTGAGTGGGCGTCATAAACGGCGCGGGTAAGACGCTTACGACGCGCGACGGATCTTTGCGATCCAGCAGCATCGCGCCGCCGGCATAGGTGCCTGCGGGCTTGCCGGGTTCGGGCGTCGTCGCGGCGTGATAGAGCACCAGCCAGCCGTCGTCGGTGAGGATGGGCGGCGCGCCACCGCCGATGCGTCGGTTATCCCAGCGATCAGGTAGCGCGAAGTGTTCGTCGAACGTTGCGGCGTAGAGGGGGCGGTGGTTGCCGAAGTGAATGAGGTCGGGCGAATGCGCAAGCCACATGCTCGGTGGGGAGACGCTGAACTGCCCGGTGGGCCGGTGGATCGCGGCGTAGGTTTGGTCGGGGTTCACGGGGCCGGGAAAGAGTGTGACGTCCTTGTTTTCTCGGCAAAATCCGCATCCGCGGGGATCGCCGAGGAAGGCGAACGACTCCAAATCATCGGTGCGGAGTATCCGGGTGACCACGCCGTGCTCGGACGCGCCAACGGCGGTGATGACGAAGGTGTCGATCCCGTCGATCCGCATCGGCGTCAAACGGGGATCTTCATAACCGAAGGTCGCGAGCGGGTCGAGGCCGTGGGTGAGATGTACGGGTGACACGATTGGTCCGAGCTGGTCGAGTTGTTTACCGTCGTTGGTAAAGGCGACGCGAAGGTGCGAGGTGAAAGTGAGCCGTTTGAAGCCGCCGTCGTGGAAGACGACTTTGCGGGGGTCGGCGGCGTCGACGAGCTTGTTGTCGATCCAGTCGATCTGTTGTGTGCCGTCGTGGGTGTAGCGCGGGGAAGCGTGAAAGCCCGGGCGGGTTTCGAGCGGGCGTTCGGCGACGCGGACGAGTAGTGCGACGCGTTTGGGGTGTTGCGTGGTTGGGGCGGGACACGCGCCGGGGTTGAAGGTGCCGAGGACTTCGAAGTCGCCTCGCGACGGCGGGATGTCGGCGGGTCGGATGAGATGTGTGGTGTCGAGGCGCTGGAGCATGGGGTTCGTTTGGGTTGTCCACCATCAATGAATGTGTGCATCTAGCGTTCAGGCGTCTCGGATGAACGTCGTCGCGGTCGCCAACCGAAAGGGTTGGTGGTGTCGTGTGCCCGGCCGGGGTTGTCGGACACGGCGAACATCATCGTGCAGCGCGGCGAGGTGTGGGGCGCGCGGACGAGCAAGTCAATAAGGTCAAGCAGGTCGTCGTGGTGGAGAAACACGCGTTGCTCCCACGGGTCGGTGGGATGCGGTTGATTGTCGGAGGTGACGGCACCGAGACGCAACGCAATAACGTCGAGGCCGCGGTTAGCGAAACCAAGGGCATCCTGTTCGGCAATGATTTTGGCACAGCCGTACGGACCATTCCCGCGCGGCGGCCGGTTGGGCGAGATGTGCTCCAACCCGGTGTGATCGAAGAAAAAGTCGGCATGCACGGAGCTGGCCATGATGACGCGGGGGACGCCGGCGTCGAGCGAGGCTTGGAGGACCAAGCGGTTCATCATCAGGTTGTCGAGGTAGGTGCCCCCAGACGTGTTCGCGTCGGTGGCGTATTGCCAGGCGAGGTGGACAACGGCCGCGCAGTCCCGGAAGGTGTTTTGAAGTTGTGGTGGGTTGCTGAAATCGGTGCCGTGTTTGGAGCGGGACAGCGGGATGACGGCGAAGCCGTGTTCGGGGAGGCGATCGACCAGGACCCGGCCGACGTTGCCGGTGGCCCCGGTGATGGCGATCCGTGGTGGTTCGGCGGGGGTGTTCATGCGGACAGTGCGGCCTTGAGGTCGGCGAAGCGATAGGCGGTCAGGCCGACGTGGGTGTCGGCGGCGCCGTAGGCAACGATCAGGTCGTCATCGTCTTGAGGGATTTCGGTATGAACACGAAGGCGACCATCGGCGGTTCCCCAGACCGCGAGTCCGGTGGGGAACACGACGTCGGGCACGAAGCCTTGCTGTTCCCAATTCAACTCGGCCTGCATGATCGGCTCGGACGTGTTACCCACGACGCGCGACGGGTCGCTGCGATCGAGCGCGAGCAGCCCCGCGCGATACGCGCCGACTTTACCCTTGACCGTGCTTACGGCGCTGCCGTGGTAGATGCAGAGCAGGCGGTGTTCGTCGAGGATGATGGGCGGGGGCCCGGCACCGATCCGGTCGTTGTCCCACCATGCGTTTCCACCGTAGAGCGGTTGGTGCGATCCCCAGTCGCGGCCGTCGGAGGACTGCGCGGACCATATCTCGGGCTTACAGAAGCGTTGGAAGGTGTTGGGGCGATGGAGGGCAACGTACCTGTTGGCGTGCAGCAATTCGGGACAGAGCACGACGTCTTTGTTTTCGGGGGCGAAGCAGACGCCGAGGCGCTCGTAGGTTTGGAAGTCGCGGGTGGTGGCGAGGGAGGTGCAGGCGCCGTGTTCGCTGACGCTGACGTAGGTGATCCAGTAGGTGGTCGTGCCGTCTTCGTTTTTGATCGGCGTGATACGCGGGTCTTCGACGCCGAAGGTTTCGCACTCGTTTTGTGGGAGAAACGCGGGGAGCTCGTTCGTGGTCGCGAAGCGGTCGGCGGCGTCTCGGGTTAGTTCCCAGACGCGGATGTGGCTGACGAACTTGAGCCGCATGAGCTGGTCCGCTTTGCGGATGACCTTGCGCGGGTCGCCGAGCAGGTCTTCTTCGTGCGGCAGGTGTTCGACGATGAGTTCGCCGGTTGTGGCGTAACACGGCAGGGCGTGAAAGCCGTCGCGGGTTTGCGTGGGGGCTTCGGCGACGCGGGCCATGAGGACAAGGCGGTCGTCACTGATCGGGCAGAGCGCGGGGTTGAAGACGCCGAGCACGCGGAGGTCGGGCCGGCTTGGCGACAGGTCGTCCGGGCTGAGCAGCCGTTGCGTGAAGCGTCGCGGGAGCATGCGGCGAGTTTACGGAACGAACGGCAGGCGCGGCGCGGGCTACGCTTGGGCATGGAATGCAACATCGATGCGAAGGGCAAGGCGCTGCGGTTGGTTCTGGGGTTCGGGCAGTTGGCGGTCGCGGCGGTGTTGGCGGGGTTGATCGTGGCGGGCTTGATGCCGGGCGGGGCGTGGTGGTGGCTGGTCGGCGGGGTCGCGGCGGGCGGCGCGTTTTGCGTGTACGAGGGGTGGAACGGGTGGTGCGCCGTGCGGGCGATGGGGTTCAAGACGCCGATTTGAGGCGGTGGCCTGGGGGCAAAAGAAAACCCACGGATGGAATCCGTGGGCTTCGTGTGAGTTTCGAGATGTGGGTTCAGCGGGCAGCGCGGTCGGTGAGGGTCTGCACGGACTTCGGGCTGGCGACGCCGGCGCGGTCGATGGTGAAAACGGCGACGGTGACGGTGGGTTCCGCACCCGCGCTATCGGTGTCGTCTTCGGCCGGTCCCGCGAGCTTGGGCAGGGCGACCGTCGCGGACTGCTCGGCGGCCGGGACGATCTCGTGGGTCCAGGCAGAGTTGTCGCCGTCGATCACGCCGACCTGCACGACCCAGTTCAGGCCGGGCGAGGGGTCGAGCTTCGCGACGGTGACGCCGTCGTCCGCGCGTTCGGCGGCGATCTTCGGTGCGGGGGATGCGCCGTCGCTGAGCCAGGGCGACGCGGGGATCAGGGCTTCGTCGGTGTAATGCTTGGCTTTCAGCGTGTCGGCGACGCCGCGTGCGTTTTCCTGGAGGGCTTTGATCGAGAAGTGGATGTGCCCGGCCGAGACGGCGCCGGGGCTCTGGGCGAGGACGCGGGACCAGACGATCTGCTGCGGGATCTCGTCGTCGTCGTAGCGGCGGGCCTCGGCGGTTTCCTGCAGCAGGCGGGACGTGTATAGGCCGGGCCAGACGTGGATACCGCGGGGGTTGTTGGCGTGCCACCACTGCAGCAGGCCGACGTAGGACTGATCGGGGTTGCGGATCTCCCAATAGAGTTGTGGGGCCATGTAATCGATCCAGCCTTCGCGCATCCACAGGTGGGCGTCGGCGTAGAGCTGTTCGTATTGGTCGAAGCCCTTGATGTAGTGCGGGTTGCCGGGGCGGGGGATGCCGAACGGGCTGATGCCGAACTTCACGGTGGGCGACTTGCTGCGGATCAGGTGGTGCAGTGATTCGACGAAGTCGTTGACGGCCTTGCGGCGGAAGTCGGCCCGGGGGAGCACGCCGCCGGCCGCGACGTAGGCGTCGTACGTCGGGTCGTCGGGGAAGTCGTTGCCGTCGTTGTAGCTGGGGTAGGGGTAGAAGTAGTCGTCGAAGTGGATGGCGTCGACGTCGTAGCGGTCGAGCACGTCGGCGATGACGTCGAGGGACTGCTTTTGGATGCGCGGGTCGGCGGGGTCCATCCACCAGATACCTTCGGACTCGCCGAGTTTTTTCACGGCCTCGGGCATCGCTTTCGACACGTGGTTGTCGGCAACGGCGCGGTCTTTCTGGGCGGGGTGGTGGGCGCGGTAGGGGTTGAACCAGACATGCACCTCGAGGCCGCGGGCATGGGCTTCTTCGACGGTGAAGGCGAGCGGGTCGTAGGCGGGGTCGGGGGCCTGGCCCTGCTCGCCGGTGAGGTAGTACGACCAGGGTTCGATTTTTGACTCGTACATCGCGTCGGCGTGCGGGCGGACCTGAAACACGACAGCGTTGAGATTCATGTCGACGCAGAGGTCAAGCAGGGCGAGCATTTCGTCTTGCTGTTCTTTGGTGGTGAGGCCGGGCTTGGTGGGCCAGTCGATGTTGGCGACGGTGGCGATCCAGGCGGCGCGGAATTCACGCGGGACGTCGGGGATATCGGGACTCATGGCGGCGGCTTCCGGGGTGTCGACGTCGAGGGCGTTGTCCTGGGCGGCGGCGGGGGCGGTCGGGAACCACGGATGAACACCGATGAACATGGATGCGAGCAAGAGGAGCAGGAACGCGAGGGGGGTGTTGGCTTTCATCATGAGTTCCGTGGTGGTTGGTGTTCTGGCGGTTGTCTGAGCGTTGAATTTCAATCGCCGCGTGGGTTCATGCGGCGCTGGTTTGATCGGTGTCCATCCGTGTTCATCGGTGGTTTCAAACCTGTTCGGCGTATTGTGCGATCACATGCGCGACCGGCGAGGTCCGGGCGGCGAGCTTCGGATCGGCGGCGAGGTCGGCCATCGCCTGGAAGAGGCGTTGCACCGCGTCGTCGTAGGGCAGGCGACACTGGTCGGCGATGAGTCGCGCGCCGCGGTCGATGAGTTTTTTGTTGGTGCAGGAGACGTGGACCATCCAGTTGCCCGCAAGCCGGCCGAGCATGGCCATGCTCACGGTCGAGAGCGTGTTGAGCGCGAGCTTGGCCCCGAGGTGGAGTTGGAGTTGCATCGGGCCGTCGTCGGCAAGCGTGACGGGGACGACCAGGAGTTGCTGCACGCGATCGATGACCCGGCTCGGCGGGAGTTGCCCGGGATCGCAGAGCGACAGCGCGGCGGTCTGGGCGTAGGTGGCAGCCTCAACGGTCCAAGCATCAACCGCGTCCGCGGCGTCGTGGTCGTGCGGCGATAAAAGGAGCACGGCGACGCCGGACTTGCGGTCGGCGAGCGGGTCGGCGGCGTCGCCACGTTCGGACTCGTCGCCGATGGGGAACCTGCGGATCGTGTCGGCGTCGAGCCTCGGCGGGTCGGCGACGATCGCGGCGGGGGCGTGCATGTCGGCGTAATCGGCGCTCTGCCAATCGATGCCGCGGATCTGTCTGCCTAGCAGGCCGTGCCAGGCGGTGTCGGTCGGGACGGCGGGGTTCTGGACAAACGACCAAGAGGCCGGGGCTTGGTCGTCGCCGCGTTTGCGGAACGGCGGCAACGAGAATGTCGGCGACCGCTCGGTCGTGTCGGTCATCACGTCCAGCAGCAGCGCGTCGGCGAGATAAGTCACGCGCTCGTCGCGCTCGTAGATCCCGGCTTCCAGCTCGGCGAGCCCGGCAATCGCGTCTACCGCGGTGTCTTGTTCAAGCTCGTCGAGCAGGCGGGCGTAGCGGTCGCGGTAGTGGGTTGACGGCTTGACGTCTTGATCGAGTGCTGCGTCGAAGGCCATCTCCAAGGCGGTGCCGACGACGAGCAGCTCGGAGGTCGTCGCCTGCATCCGCGTCGAGCCCGCGACGGCCATCGGTGATTCGGAAAGGTCGAGCTTGGTGATGCGCGGCTCTTCAATAATCTGCCGCGAGCGGTGCACATGCTCGGCGAGCACGTCCGCGGGGTTGTTGAACACGAAGAAGGTGGACGCTTCGGCGTCGAGCCCGCGCCAAGCGGTGCCGATGACGAAACTCGTTTCGCCGCCTTCGGTGATCGCAACGACGGTGTCGTGCTCGTTGATGGGTCCGCCGTTGCGCTGGGCGGTTTCGTCGATCTGGTGCTTCCCGAAATCCGAAAAATCTTCGAAGCCTTCGACGCTCTTGATCAGTGCAAAGTCGCCGCCGGCCATGACGGAGAACACGCGGCCTTCGAGGTCGGGGCGTTCGGCCCGTTGGCACGCTTTCCGCCAGCACGCTTCGAGCAGGATCGACAACCGTCCGGTCGCGCCGCAGCCGGTGAAGAACACGCGGCCTTGGGTCGTCTGCTCACCCGCCGAGTCGTGTTTGGGCGTGAGCGAGGCCGTCAGCGCGAGCACGAGCTTGGCGAACGCTTCCGAGGGAAACACCCGGTCGGCGACGTTCAGCAGTTCCCGGTCCACACCCTGAATGAGACGGACGGCCTCGGCGGGATCGCGCCGCGCCGCGTTGGCGAGATCGCGGGTGTGTGGGTGCGGCTGCTCGGTGGGGAGCATCCCTAGGCGGAACGCAGATTCGTGTTCGACGAAGTGCGTGGCGCGTTGCGCGGGCGTGGCGTCGGCTGGCAGAGCCGGTGGAGCAGGGGCGGTCACGGAGGATTTTCCCAGATGGGGTTGCGTGTGGGGGGCGAATCGCGTCATGCTAATGGTTATGCCTGATTTGCTTGTGAAGCTGTACGACCTGCCCGACGACACCCAGGCCCAGCGGCGGGTTGCCGAAGCGGGGGTGACGTTGCGGCGGGCGATGCCGTATGACCGGCACCACGTCGAGGCGTTCATCGCAAAACACTTTTCGCAAGGCTGGACCAGCGAAGCGCTCAGCGTGTGGTCTCGGCAGCCGATCCCGTGTGTGCTCGCGCTGCGGGAGGAGAGGCTCGTGGGCTTCGCGAACTACGACACGACGATGCGCGGGTTCTTTGGCCCAACAGGTGTCGCCGAGTCGCAACGTGGGCGAGGCATCGGCGAGGCGCTGCTGCACGCGTCGCTCCGCGGCTTGCGTGAACTCGGCTACGGGTACGCCATCATCGGCAGCGCCGGCCCGGTCGCGTGGTACGAAAAAACCATCGGCGCGGCCGTCATCGACGGCAGCGAGCCGGGCGTGTACGCGAATTTCATTAAGGGTGTGGCGGAGTGAAATCATGTTTTTGCACTCAGTAGTCGGCGGTCAGCGATCGTGGGTTCGTGTCGCGAGAATCGCTCGAGACCAGCGGTCGCTGACCGCTGGCTGGGAGTCAGCAAACTTCAATCGGGCAGGCGGCGATCCACGAGCAATTCAACCGCCGTGGCCGTGGGGTCGACGCCGATTTGAACTTGGCCGGTAGTTCCCGCGGGGCCGACCGTTGCTTCTTGGGTTACCCAAGCGTCACCGATCTTGGCGATCACGCGGTAGTGGGCCGGTGGGATTTCGCCGACCAGCCAAAGCCCGGGAATGGAATCGTGTGCTTCCAACACGATCGGCGCCGGCCGATGCTCGAACCCGAACTTCGGGTGCGTAGCCGGGCCGTGGTTGACCACGTCGTAGTACTTGGTCAGCTGCTCGGGATACACCTCGAGCACGCCGCGTGAGAACCAATGCACGTGCCCGCCGGTTTTGGTTTTCCGCACGAGGTCCATCTTCTTGACCATATCCGGCCAAGTGGTGTCGTCGCCGTCACCGACCACGCGGATGCCCGCGATCAGGTCTGCCTTGCGGTCGCCGATGTATTTCACCTGCGCGAGCCAGGTCGATTCGAAGCTCTCGTAGTTGAAGCGGTACGCCTGCGGGACGTACTCCTCCATCCAGCCACGTTCCGCCCACGTCGGCCAATCGCATGCATAGTTCTCCAGTGACCAGTCGAAGATCGCCGGGCTGATGCTGACCAAGATGTTGGGGTTCGCCGCCTTGCACGCGTCGTAGAACTCCTTTGCGAACTCGGTGACCTTGTCCGCCCGCCATTGCACCCAGGCCGGGTCCTTGTCGTCCGCCGGCGGGGCCTTGCCGTTGTGTTCGGACTTGTAGACCTCGACGGTGTACGGGTCGTAACCCATACTGGTGGGCCAAGCGATGCGGTCGTCGAGCTGCACGCCGTCGAGGTCGTACTTGTTGATCGCTTCGACGACGATGTCGAGGATCAGTTGGCGGGACTCAGGGCGGAGCGGATTCATCCAGACGAACGGGTTCTGCGACGAGACGAGGTCGCCGTCTTTCGTCGTGGTCATCCACTCGGGGTAGCGCTCGCGGAGCTCGTTGTGCGTGTCCTTGAACGCGGCCATGAAGCCGTACTCGAACCACGCGATGTAGATCAAGCCCTCGCGGTGCGCCGCGTTGAGCGTTTCGTCCACGAGGTCCCGCTGGAGTTCCGCCGGCGCGGCGTTGATTTTGAGCGGCACGCCGATCAGCCGGTCCATCGTGTCGGAAGGGAACTCGGTGTAGCCGTTCTTCCAGCACTCGACGTAAACGGTATTCAGCCCGATCTCGCGCAAGCGCCGCATGGACTCGGCCGTGTTCGCGGGGTTGGCGATCGCGTCGTTGGCGGTGGTGGTCATCCACGTCCCGCGGACTTCGGGGGGTGACATCTTCGTGGGTTCGGACATGGCACGGGGCACGCAAAGCGTCAGGCAGCCGAGCAGAACGAGCCACGGATACACACGGATGCACGCGGATGGAGATGTGAAGTTCGGGGCCATGATGAGGGACTCGGCAGGGGATGGGGGAGCGGATGGTCGGTGAAAGATTCAATCCGCAACGCGTCAGCTATTTGCTTTTATGCATGTTCATCCGTGGCTTGCTTGTTCCGGATGCGCCCGAGCAGGCCGAGCCCGAGCAACGCCAGCGCCGACGCCGGCTCGGGGATCGCTTGGATCGCGCTGGAGATGGTCGTCAACTCCGCATCGCTCAGTTGCGCCGCGCGGGCGTAACGCAGAAAGATCATCGCGTCGCCGAAGTCTGTGACGAGATCAAAGTTCAGGTCGGCCGAAGACCAGCAAGACGATGGGAATCCGAAACATCCAGACGTTCTTCCGTAGCGTGAAATAAATTCTTGGGCGTCTCGTAAATCCAGGTCGCCGTCAAAGTCAAAGTCCCCCACCACGGTGTCCGCGTGCCTTGCGAACGATTCGAGATCTTTCAAATCGAAACGGCCGTCCGCATTCAAGTCAGTTGAAGCTTCGCCTTGACCAAGGTTTAAAGTAAAGATGTTGGCCTCAAACACGCTGATCACACCGTCGCCGTCGATATCGAAACGCAGCGGACGCCGGTCGGCCAATAACTCCAGGCGACCATTCGCTTCGGGCGCAACGATCACCTTCTCGCCTGGTCGCAGATACACCGTGTCGAGAACCTGCCAGAGATCGCCGAAGAAGTTCGTCGGCGCGACCACGCGGTACATGCCTTCCTCCGTCACGGTCACGTTCCACAGATCGTCGTCGCTCGGATCGACCGTGCCCACCACCGGGTCGGGGCGGTGGCCGGGTTCGAGCCGGGGGTTGGGCACCCAGCCGCCCGCCGCGTCGTAAAACGCTTCGAGCTGCGGCGCGAAGTCCACGACGTTGTCGCTATACCAGATCGAGTGACCGGCCAACGCGCCGCCCGCCGCGTTACGCGTCGCCTCGATCATGCCGAGCAAATCGTTAAGCGGAGTGTCTCCGCCGCTGCCGTTGAACCGCAGCCCCATCACGGCGGCGTCTTCCCGGCCCGTCGTGGTGAACGGCGAGACGTTGCTCGGCAGCGACCCGTTGAAGCTGCTCAGCGACGGGCGGTACACCTGCGGCACGACCTCGTCGAAGTACCCCTGCGCGACCCACTTGGGCCAGTCGGCGGTGTAGTTCTGCTGGCTGAACCCGTTGACCGACGGGGCCAGGCCGATCCAGACATCCGGATCGACCGCACGAACGGCGGTGTGCAATTCGTCCACGAACCGATCCAGCGACTCGTTGCGGAGCAGTTCAAGTTCGACGTCGTAGATGGGCGAGTTGACGGGCACCGTGACCGGAACGCCGGCCTGGGCGCTCAGGCGTTCATTGATGATGGCCTGCGTCGTCGCGTCGTAGCCCAGCGTGGTCGGCCAGGCGAGGCGGTCGTCGAACTGGATGCCGTCGAGGTCGTGGTTCGTCACGGCATCGACCACCAGATCGACCAGAAGCTGTCGGACCTCGGGGACGGCCGGGTTCATCCAGGCAAAGCCGTCGGCGCTGTTGGCGTACTGCCCGTTGATGTCTTCGAGCATCCACCCGTGCCGCTCGATCTCCCGGCCCAGAGGGGTCGAAGCCGTGGTCGCGCCGTTGCCGGCAAATTCGGCCGCGAAGCCGTATTCGAACCACGCCACGGCGGCGAGGCCCTGACGGTGGGCTTGAATCACGGAGCGCTCGAGCACCCGCCGATTCGCCGACGAAAACCCGGTGAAATCATCCCACGCGTCGGATTGGAATTGGGGCGAACCGGATTTCCAGGACTCGATGTACGCCGTGTTGAGGCCGGTGTCGCGGAGGGTTTGAAAGACCGATTCGGCGTTGAGGCCCGAGCGGATGTGGTCGACACCGGTGGTGGTGAGCCAGGTCCCGCGGACCTCTGCGGCGACGTTGCCGGCAACCGCCAGGGCCAAAAAAGACGGTAAACCACGTTTTAGCATGTGCTTGAGTGGTTTCATGGGAGACGGATTCGGGCGGGAACGCAACGCGAAGCGGCAAAAACATTTCCGTGGTCGCGGGGCAGCGTTATATTACCTTGATGGGAAGTATTCGCCTAGGTCTTATAGGTTGCGGGGGGATCGCCGGAGCCCATGCGGGGGCGGTGGCTTCGCTGACCCAGGCCGGAAAAGCCGTCTCGATCACGGCCGCCGTGGATCCAGTGACCGAGGCGCGGCGGGCGATGGCCGAGAAAACCGGGGCCCAAGCGTTCGCATCGCTGGATCAATTACTCGCGTCCCGAGCCGCAGGTTCGCTCGGCATCGATGCGGTGATCCTTTGTGTGCCCCCCTCGGGGCGGGTGCCGCTGGTCGAAGCCGCCTTGACCGCAGGTTTGGCCGTGCTGGCCGAAAAACCATTGGCCCACACGGTTCAGGAGGCCGCCGCACTCGTCGCGCTAGCCGAACAACACCCCGATACGCTCGCCGCCGTCGCCTATTGCCACCGCTTCACGCCCGCGCTGGTGGAAATGAAGCGTCAACTCCACGCCGGCAAGGTCGGCACGCCTATCCGCTTCGAGAACCACTTCGCCTGTTGGCACCCGACGCTGCAAACCAAGTGGATGTCCGATTCGCAAGTCTCCGGGGGCGGTTCGCTCGTGGACACCGGCTGCCACAGCCTCGATCTACTTGGCTTTCTCGTTGATGGCATCGACCGCGTGCACGTCCGCGCTACGTCGCTGCATCACGGCTGGCAAGACCGCGGCGACACCAACGCCACGATGCTCGTCGACGCCACGCTCGGCGACAACACCGAACGCCAAACCTTCGCCGGCATCATCAACTCCGGCTGGTGCGAGGCCGACCGCTTCACCGTCTCGATCACCGGGACGGCCGGCACGCTCGCGTACGACTTCCTCGATCAGCCCGAGGTTTTGAAGTTCACGCCCAGCCACCCCGAGGCCGGTGCTCCCGAAGCGATCACCGTGGAGAACCACGACGTCCGCTTCGCCCAACAACTCGAAGCCTTCATCGCCGCGTTTCACGACCAGACCCGGGCCGGCCTTCAGCACGCCCGGGGACTCGCGAGCTTCGGGGAAGCCGCCGCCATCGCCCGACTCGTGCAGGACGCGTACGCCGCCTTGCCCGCCGAGCCGACGCCGCAACCCCAACCCATCGTCGCCGACGTCTCGCCGCCCAGCCTCAAGCGTTCTCGCCGCCCGGGAAGCAAGCCCAACAAATCCGGCAAACCCAAACCCGCCAAGGCCTGATCCGCCCGACCGGTAAGCTCCCCCGCACACGCGTCCGATCCGCTTGAGCTTGGCCATGACCCCACCGACTTCCGATCCGCTGCGTCTGGGCATCGTCGGCCTCGACTCGTCCCACGTCCCCGAATTCACCCGCCGCATCCACGCCCTCCGCGACGCCGGCCAAACCCGCTGCACCGTCACGCAACTCTGGACCGACGGCGACCACGACATGCCCGCTTCGGAAGTAGAGCAATGGCGCTCCGAAACGCTGGGCATGGGCGTGAAACAAGTCGACTCGCTCGACGCCCTGCTCGGGGGTTCCGATGGCGTGCTCGTCCTCGCGGTCAACGGAAGCAAGCACGAAGCCCTCGCCGCCGAGGCGTTGAAGCGTGGCCTGCCGACCTACATCGACAAGCCGCTGGCTAACGATCTTGCGTCGGCCCGCCGCATCTACCAAGCGGCCACTTCCGGCGGAGCCCGCTGCTACTCGGCGTCGTCGTTGCGTTTCGCGACCGAGCTCGAAGCGATCCCCCGCGACGCGCTCGGCGACCTCGTGGCCGTGGACGCCGTGGGGCCGGGCGAACTCAACGACGCGATGCCCCGCTTGTTGTTCTACGGCGTCCACACCGTCGAGATGGTGGACGCGATCTTCCAAGCCTGCGGCGTGGGCCCGGGCGTGGTTTCGGTCCGGGCCGACCAAGGCGACGACCGCGACGTCATGCAACTCCGCTACGCCGACGGCCGGTACGCCCACCTCCGCCTCGAACGCAAGGGTGGCTACGACTTCGCCGCGACGCTGCACGGCACGCAAGGCTTGCACCACTTCAAGGTCGACTTCGCCCCGGTCTACGGCCGACTCGTCGCGGGCATGGTGAACTTCTTCGAAGGCGGCGACCCGCCGTGCGACCTCCGCGACATCGTCGAAAACCTCGCGGTCATCGAGCGTGCCCATCATTCGCTGGAACAAGGCGGGGCTTGGATCGACGTACCAACGATCGACTAACCCGCGAAGCCCGCGGCGATCCGCGCTTGGCGATCCGACCCCGATCAAGGAGCATGCCACGATGAATCGATTCTTCCGCCGCTCGCTCGGCTTGGCGTCTTGGTCCCTCGGCGGCCTGGCGTTCGCACTCTTGGTCCAAGGCTGCTCGCCCAAAGCCTGCACCGGCTTCGAGATCGAAAACCCCGAGCCGGTCCAGCGCGAAGCCAAGATGACGATGGCCCAGGCGTTCGCCCGCCTCGACGCCGCCGACGACTGGAAACACCACCCGCCGCTGAACCTGCCCCGCCACCCCGCCGAGAAATACCTCGAAGGCTGGGTCTTCGTGCTCGACCCCGGGCACGGCGGCAAGAGCCTCGAAGTCCCCGGTTGGAAGACCGGCCCCACCGGCGTCCGCGAAGCCGAGATGAACCTCCGCGTCGGCCTGCTGCTTCGGGAACTGCTCGAAGACGCCGGCGCGATCGTTGGGATGACCCGCACGGAAGAAGTCTCCGACATCGCCGACGACCGCATCGGCGATTACGTGCATGCGGATGATGCGGACCCGGACGACCCCGACACCTGGGGCACGCTCCAACGCCGGGCCCACTTCGCCAACACCTTCCCGCGCCCCGACCACGCAAGGCCCGGCGGCATCCAAGACGCGGACGGCACCTTCCGTGGGGCGGACCTGTTCATCTCGCTGCACCACAACGCGAGCAGCTCGCCGAAGTCCAACTACACCACCATGTGGTTCCACGGCCCCCCGGAAGACGCGCTCGTCGACCTCGACGCCGCCCGGCACCTGGCCCGCGAAGTCGGCAACGCCCTCCGCACCGACGTCGGCCTCACGTCGCCGGTGATGAACGACCAGCAGATGTACCCCACCGGCTTTGGCGTCCTGCGTCACGCGAAAGTCCCGGCCGTGCTCACCGAGTCCAGCTTCTTCAGCAACCCCGAAGAAGAACAACGCCTCGACGACCCGGGGTATCTGCTGCGCGAGGCCTACGCGATCTACCGCGGCTTGTGCGAGATGGCGTACGCGGGGCGACCGACGCAGAGTGATCTTGAAGTCGGCATCGATGAGACCGGTTGGCTTGCTTTGACCGCAACGCTTGAGTCCGGGCAGCCCGCGTGGTGGGGTCACGATTTGGGTCGCGTCTTGCCTTCAACGGTGTCGGTCCAACTCGACAATCTGATGCTCCCGGTATCGTCGATCGAGATTGAAAACAACGGTGGCGAACCGCGGACCGAACGCCTTTCCGCTCGACTGGGAGCGATCCGCGGTCCACACCAAGGCATCACGCGTCACACGTTGACCATCAAACACGCCAACTTCCTCAAAGCCCACAACTGGCCGCAGCGTTACGCGGTCGAGTTGAAGTGGGAGCCCGACGCGGACGCGCCCGAGGTCGTCGCGGTCACGCCGTTGGGGTCGAAGCGCTGAGCGCGTTCCCCGGCGGCCACCGGCCGCCGCTTTATAAAGCAGCCGCCGGTGGCGGCTGTTCGCGTCGCGGATGCTTCCGCGACCCGTTTGCCCCGGCCCGACTTCCGGGGGCACCACATCCTGCTTCACTTGCCAAAGAACGCCGACGCACCCGGCCGACCGAGCCGTCCCACGCCGCGTCCCGCGGTCGCTTCGTTGCCCGGTGCCACGCATCTCGCCCGGGAGAATCAGCGGCGGGCCGATCGTGATCGCATGAGAGGCTTTCCGCGCCCCCGGAAGTCTTGAAAACCTCCGGGCGAAGCCCACGGATTGAATCCGTGGGCTTCTGGGCGTACTCGCGTGATGCGACCTCCGCGGCCCGCGTGCTCCCGGGCTCCGCCACGCGGTGAAGCCTCCGGTGTGCCGTCCGAGTGGGATTATTGGTCCCCCGGAGGTTTTGCCTCGCGTCGCTGCGCACGTCCGGGACCAGGACCAGGACCAGGACCGGGACCGGGGTGAGTGGGTGGGGGTGGGGCGTCTCCCGATCAAAGCGCGTGCAATTTCCGGGGCGGTTCTATAACCTGTGTAAGAGTTTTCGCGGCTGCTGGCTTGTCTTGCGGTACGCGCCGAATCGAATTTCAGTTTCTTCCGTCTTTCCGGTAGCACCATGAACCCAGCGCGGCGACAACTCGGCGGCGTGGGGGCGGCGTGGCTGCTGGCGGCGGGTTCGCTGGGCAGCGTCGCGTGGACGGCCTCGGCCGAGATGCGGGTGGTCCCCGCGGACACGCCGATCACGCTCGAGCCGGTGGAACGCCTGACCGAGCACGGCCCGATCCGCGGCTGGGCGGCGACGGTGGATCTGAGCGATCCGGCCATCGACGTGGTGGTCAGCGACCTCGACGGGGATGCCGACCTGGATGACGCGGACGTGGAACTCGTCGAAGGCGCGGAAGTGATCCTCACGCCGATGGATTCGTTCGTGAACCGCACGGGCGTGGCGCTGGCGTTCAACGCGAATTTTTTCAGTTGGAAGGAAGACGCCGCGGGGAACAAGGCGCAGGCGGACATTATTGGGCTGTCGGTGAGCGATGGTGAATTCGTTTCGGATTTTCGCCGCGGCGGGCAACAAGTTTGGGACCCCGTGCTCTTGTTCCGCACGGCGGGTGGCGCGGCGGCGTTGCGCCCGGCGTCTGTAGACCAATGGACCGTGCCGGGATTTACCGAAGCGGTCGCCGGTATCGGGCCCTCGGACACCAGTGAGGTGCCCGGCACGTTGCTCGTTGAAGACGGCGAGAACCTCGGCGAGACCGCCCGCGTTGCGCCGACCAAGCGGCATCCGCGGACGGCGGCGGGCGTGAGCGAGGACGGGAAGACGTTGTACGTGCTGGTCATCGACGGCCGACAGTTCGGGCACAGCGTGGGTGCGACGTTGCCGGAGATGGCGGACTTGCTCATCGAGATGGGCGCGGACGACGCGGTCGCGTTGGATGGTGGCGGGAGCAGTTCGTTGATTGGGCGGGCGCGGTTTTTGCCGGAGCACTTGCGTGAACTGGCGGACCCGGATGGCGACGGCTGGGTGACGAATCGGCCGAGCGACGGGCGGTATCGGCCGATCGCGAATCAGGTGGGCATCCGTTGGTCGCAAGCGGGGAAGTACGGTGCGCTGCCGACGTTTGTGCCCGGGGCGGCGGATGTATGGAGCGCGGGCCGGGCCGGGCTTGGGGCGGGGGATGCGGATGGGGAAATGAAGTTGCCGGTGTCCTCGGGGGGTTCCGGGGAATCTGTTCGAGTGCCCGAGTTGTCCGTTGAGGAATCGCCATGACCGCGTCGCCGTCCCGTCGTTCGAAACCCGCCGAGGTCGATGTGTTGGATGCCGTGAAGGCTCAGCCGGGTCGGCCGCTGTACAAGATCGTCAAGCAGTCGCTGATCGACGCGATCGAAGCGGGCACGTTCAAGCCCGGCTCGCGGCTGCCCAGCACGAAGGAGATCAGCCGGCAGATGTCGGTGTCGCTGGTGACCGCCCACCGCGCATTGCAGGAGTTGGTGACCGGCGGCGTCTTGGAACGGACGCAGGGGCGGGGCACGTTCGTGATTGAACGGAGTCGCCGCGCGTCGCCGCGGTATCGCTTGGGCGTGTGGATGCAGCCCGAGGCGAGCATGGCGGACTATTACCACTCGCAACTGTTCGAGGGCATGCGGCAGGCGGCACAGGATCGGCAGGTCGAGCTGATGGTCACGCGGATGCAGCAGGACCCCACGGCCGGGGCGGACGGCGTGCTGGTGATCAACCCGACGACGGAAAGTCTGTCGCACGTCACGGATCGCTTGGGCAAGGACCAGGCGGTGGCGGTTGTCGGCGCGCGGTCGGCGGTTGCGGACGTGGCGAGTTTTGATGTCGACAACCGGCAGTTGGCCGAGCAGGCGGTGCGGCATTTGTACAAGCTGGGGCATCGCCGGATCGCGTATGTCGGCGGGGCGGGCGAGTTGCCGAATTCGGTGGATCGTCGCGAGGGGTTTGCGGCGGCGTGCAACGCGATGGGCATGGGGCAGGACGATTGCCCGGTGTTCGAGGCGAAGGCGTGGCAGTTGGACGCCAAGGAGAAGATGGATTTGTCGCGGCTTTTGAATGGGCCGGGTCGGCCGACGGCGGTGTTCGCGGGCGGGTATTACCTGGCGTTGGATCTGTACGAGGTGGCGAGCGGGTTGGGGTTGGGCGTGCCGGACGATTTGAGCGTGGTGGGCGTGGACAATCCGCCGAGTTCTTCGTACCTATCGCCGGC
This sequence comes from Planctomycetota bacterium, assembly GCA_039030755.1. Lineage (GTDB taxonomy): Bacteria > Planctomycetota > Phycisphaerae > Phycisphaerales > Phycisphaeraceae > CAZIXN01. Next base: position 43,285 of record JBCCDN010000004.1, read on the forward strand.
GTTGACGACGTTTGCGCAGCCGCTGATTGAGTTGGGCAACCAGGCGGTGAATGCGGTGGTGGAGCATTTGTTGCGGGACGATGATGGGCCGCATGACCACATTTTGCGGGCCGAGTTGTTGATCCGGGCGAGTTCGTCGGCGCCGCCGGCGTGAATGCATTGAATGTTGGAATCACCGGAAGCCCACGGATAGAAGCCGTGGGCTTCTTGCTAGGTTCTCGCGCATGGCCGAGCTGCACGTTCCGATTCTGATTGTGGGCGGAGGCGTGGGCGGGTGCGCCGCGGCGCTGTCGGTGGCGCGAAACGGCGGGCGTTGCTTATTGGCCGAGCCGACGTCTTGGGTGGGGGGGCAGCTCACGGCCCAGGCGGTCCCGCCGGACGAGAACCCGTGGATCGAAGGCACGCAGGGCGTGCAGAGCGCGACGCGTTCGTATTTGGATTTTCGTCGGCGGGTGCGGGCGTGCACCAAAGCGAAGCGGAAGTTGACCGACGCGGCGATGGCCGATGAGCGGTTGAATCCCGGGGGCGGGTGGGTGAGTCATTTGTGTCACGAGCCGCGGATTGGGCACGATGTGTTGCGCGAGATGCTCGGAGCGTTTGGCGATCGCATTGAAGTGAAGCACGGATGGCTTCCATGGCATGCCGATCGAGATGGATCGAAAGTGCAAAGCGTGCTGTTCGAGGTGCGTGAACCAGACGCCTTGCCGTTTTCGGGTTGGTCGGGCCGAGGCGATGTCGATGCGTCGGACCGGGTGCTGGTCACGGCCGACGTCGTGCTGGACGCGACCGAACTCGGGGAGTTGTCTCCGTTGCTTGGGTTGCCGCATCGGATCGGCGCCGAGCGTTGCGACACGTTTCAAGAACTGCACGCCCGGCCGGATCGCGCGGTGCCCGAGGATCAGCAGGCGATCTCGTGGTGCTTCGCGCTGACGCATGAGCCGGAGGCGGACCACGTGGGCGAGGCCCCGGCGGATTACGCGGCGTGGAAGTCGTTCGTGCCCAAGATCGTGGACCCGCAAGGCGACGCGACGCAGCACGGGCCGTGGACCGGGCCGCTGTTTTCGTGGCGGGTGCCGGGGCATGCGTCGGGGAAACCGTTGGACTTGCCGATGGTGCCCTGGCCGGATGAGCCGAAAGCGGGACAGTTGGACATGTGGCGGTATCGGCGGATCGTCGATGCGGCGCAGCACACGGCGGCAACGCCCGACGTCAGCGTGATCAACTGTGTGCAGATGGACTTTTTCCGTGGCCCCTTGCTGGTCGGCGTCGATGAGGCGCGGGACGGCAATGTCTTCACCCAGAGTGTGACGGATGTGGAGGTGTTCACCGAGAGCCGGCAACAGAGCGAAGCGTTCTTGCATTGGATGCGGACCGACGCGCCGCGTCACGACTCAGAAACACGTACGGGTTATCCGGGTTTGCGTTTGCGCGGCGAGGAGGTGGGCACTGAGGATGGCTTCGCGATGACGCCGTACATCCGGGAAGCGCGTCGGCCGGTGTGTCGGGCGACGCTCACCGAAGCGCACGTCGGCACCGCGCAACGGCTGGCAGCAGGCCACGCGCCGCTGGACGAGCCCAGCGCGGTGCTGCACACGCCCACGCCGGGTTGCGAAGTGTTTGGCGACGCGATTGCGATCGGGCATTACCGCCTGGATCTGCACCCCAGCGCCGCGGGTCGCGGCGGGATGTACGCGGCGTGTTGCCCGTTTCAGATTCCGTTGGGATCGTTGTTGCCCGTGGACACGAGCAACCTGATCGCGGCGGGCAAGGCGTTGGGCGTGACGCATCTCACCAACGCGGCGACTCGGCTGCACCCGGTGGAATGGGCGATCGGCGAGGCGGCAGGGACGCTGGCGGCGCTTTCGGTGCGACGGGGTGAGCGGCCGGCAGATACACACGGCAACGCGGTGCGGACGTCGGCTTTGCGGGGCGCGTTGGCAGCGCACGGGGTGCCATTGGCCTGGCCGTGGGACACATCGCCGGAGCCGTCAACTGTCCGGGGGGTATAAGATCATGAATATTGTATAAGACCTTGCATTGAGGCCGTGGTGGATTAGTCTTTACAGAAGGTTGGACCGCTCTTACTCGGTTCCGCCGAACGGTCCGTGATTACTCACTTCTCTGGAGATGAAAGATGTTGAACTTGACGCATGCGTTGGTCGGTACTTTGAGTGCCGCTTCTTTGTTCGTCGCGGGCTCGGCCTCGGCGGTGATCTTGGCGCAGGACAGCTACAACGGCTATCCCGGATCGGGCGGTCTGAACGGCCAATCAGGAAGCGGCGAGATCGGTTTCGCCGCGCCTTGGTCGGTCGGTACCGCCAACCTGCAGGTTGAGTCCGGCGGCATCCTGGATGGCGACGCTGCCAGCGGCCAGGGACGGTTCATCCCGGCGGGAAGCTCTTCATTCCGCTCGGGGAACCGCCAGCTCAGCGGCGTGACCGCCGATCCGTCCGACAACACGTTCTATACCTCGCACCTGCTCAATGTCGGCACCTCCGGCGGCGCGGCCGGGCAATACGCCCTCGTGGGTTTCGGCACGTTCACCAACCAGGACACCATCGAAGGCGTGGCCAACTTCTTGGCCGGCAGCTTCACCGGCTACGTAATCCAGGACGACGGTACGGCCGACCTGGTGGTCCGCTCGCGCACGGGCGCCGCACCGGGTGTCATCAGTGACGTCACGGTCGCCGAGGATGTGGCTGGCGACACGGTCCAGATTGTCACCGCCATTGACTACAACAATCCCAGCGATGAAGTCCGCTATTGGCTCAACCCGACCGATTTCACCAACGGTGAGTCCGGGCTCACGACCTCGTCGCTTTCCAGCGGCTCGATCCCGGGGTTCCAACTCGGCGCGTTCGGCGACATGAACCGCCTCACCGTGGCGACCAACTTCAGCAACCGCTCGTTCTTCTGGGACGAATCCACGTTGTTCACCGAAGTCAGTGATATCCCCGAGCCCGCCTCCGCCGCGCTCTTGGGTCTGGCCGGCTTGGCGATGCTGCGTCGTCGCTCGGCCTGAACGCCTGAAGTATCTCAAACTCGCACCCATCCACACCGCTTCGGCAGCGTTTGCCGGAGCGGTGTTTTCTTGGACGGGATTGATATAGTCTTATATTTCTAATTATGCATTTTCGGGATAAGTCTTGCGTAATTTTGCCGCGTCGCGTAGTTTTTAGTAGAGGCTGAGGTGAGTTGCTGGTCGATTCTGATCGACTTGGATTCTTTACGATCTAGGCTTGTTTGCTGCAATCTTGTTTGGCTACTTCCCTTCTTTTTCGGAGATGAATAGATGAAGACCCGTTCCCTGCTATGGACTCTGCCGGCCGCTTCGTTGGCGACGTGTTGCCTACCCGCGTCGGCCGAATTGACCCTGACCGAAATCGCCCGGTTCGATACCTTCCAAGCCGCGACGGCCGAGCCGGACGGTTCGGGCACCAACGCCGAGTACGTCGGCGCGTTGACCTCGGTTGCTTGGGACGGCCAGCGTTTATTCCTCGGCGGCATCGAAGGCACGGGGCAGTCCTCGACGCCGGGGATTGTTGAAGTGCTCAACGCCGGCAGCGCGTCGGGCTTCACGTTTGTGAACGGCGAGCAGCAGGCCGGCGACATTGATCCGACGGATGTCCAGTTTGGCTCGCCGTTTGGCCAAAACGCCGCCGGTGCTTTCCAGGGTTATTTCGGCTTGGACATCTCTGCCGACGGTACGCTGGTCGGCACGTTCGATTTCGGTGGCGGTGGCTCGTTCACCGGCGAGGACCTCAAGATCTTTGACGTGTCCGGCGGTGCCCCGGCCCGCGTCGATAACCCGTCGACCGATGACGGGGCACGCTTTGCGACCGGCCCCGCGATCGATCCGGGCTTTCAAGGCAACGGCGTGAGCGCGGGTCCGGCCGCGATCGTCTTCGGCGACGGTGGCCGACAGTTATACGACGCCGCCACCGGTGCGATCGTGACGCCTTTCTCCTCGGGCCACGGCGTCATCCTCGATTACGACGCTGACGGCGTCCCCGGTAGCCAAGGCGGCAGCCAAACGCTCGAGTCCACGCTGCACCGCGACCTGGAATATGCCGCGAACGGCGATGCCTATCTCCGGGCTGCCAACGTGCTTCGGTACATCGATCGCACGGGCGACGAAACCGCCGATTTCGCGATTAACCTCTTTGACACCAATCCCGACGGCTTTTTCATCTCGGCCCAGAATGTTGAGTACGCCGAAATCGCCGGGGCCGAAGACCTCCTCATCTTCAACGACCGTCCGAACTTCGCCGCCCGTGGTCCGCTGGACAACATCCAGTTTCGCGCTCCCGACGGCAGCGCGAAAGCCGTGACGGTGGACTTCCTCGACGACCCCGAGAACGAAGGCAACGACCTCGTGCCTGGCAACGGCGGCGCTTACGACTTTGACTATGACCCGGTCACCCAGACGCTCGTGGTCTCGGACTTCTCACAGAACCAGGTCTACCTCTTCCAGGTGACCGACAGCACCGCGGGCGACTTGGACGGTTCGGGCGTTCTCGATGCGTTGGATGTGGACGTGGTCTCCGAGCAAGTTGGGGCTTCCGTGGTCAACGGACCTGCGGCTGCCGACGACATCGACTCCGACGGCGTGTACACCCGTGACGACGTGCTCAGCCTTTTGGACGTGGCGGGCGTGCTGCTGGGCGACGTGAACTTCTCGGGCAGCATCGAGCAGGCAGACCTTAACGCGGTGTTGAACAACTGGGGCACGACGACTTCCAAGTACAGTTTGGGCGACTACGACGGATCGGGCTCGGTTGAGCAGGGCGACCTGAACATCGTGCTGAACAATTGGGGCTCGACGTCCGCGCCGAGCTTCGAAGGCTTCGCGGTGCCCGAGCCGGCCACGGCGGCACTGCTGGGTCTGGGTGGCTTGGCGATGCTGCGACGCCGCTCGGCCTAATTTTGCAAAGACTCTTGTCCCGCCCCGGTGACCGCCGGGACGGGGCTTTTCGATTCTCCCCTTGCACGAAACGATGACGATCATGACCCCGTCCCCTCGCAACCGGCCCGCGTTCACCCTCATCGAGCTGCTCGTGGTGATCTCCATCATCGCGCTGCTCATCGGCATCCTTCTGCCGGCCCTTGGAGCAGCGCGTGAGTCGGCCCGGTTCATCGCCTGTGGGAGCAACATCCGGCAGATGAACATTGCGTTGCAGGCGTATAGCACCGACAGCGACGGCTTCTTTCCGCCGCACAATTTCGCCACCATCGCCTGGTACAACGAAGAGG
>JBCCDN010000005.1:0-47072 GCA_039030755.1 Planctomycetota bacterium
CGGACCACCCCCCCCCCCCACCCCTTTGACGCCGCCCGAAGCGCCACCCCCACAACCGCTTGCCGCCTGCTCCGCCCCCCCCCTCGGGTGGGGCCGGGGGAGGGTGCCCGACGCCGGCTCATCGCATGGCTTGACTGCGCGCCTTCGTGTCTTGGTGCCCTCCGTGGTCTGCTCGGCCTTCTCTTGCTCCGCCACTTCCGGGGCGGGCGGCAACGTCAGCAGCTCCGCCGGCAACACCACCGGCTTGATGTCGCTCCAGTGCGTCCCCAACGGGTTCGGTAACACGATCCGCGCCGCCCCGATCGCGCCCCCGGACGTTTCCGACGGATACCAGTAGGGCGTGTCATCCGGCGATCCGTCTGCCTTCCGGGGGCGGATGCGCTTCTGCCAAAAGATGTGGATGCGTCCCCCGCTCCGCTTCACGCCGTCTAGGTCCACGAACGTTGTCTTCTCGCTGCCCGTCCGAAACGCCAACGGCACAAACCCCATCGCCTCCCAGAAATCGTTGGACGATCGCAAATCCTGGGCACACCAGCAGCAGTACAACCGGCACCCGTACGCGCTGCGGTCGAACTGCGCCTTGAGCAAATGCGCCGCCACGAGCGACCGCCGATATTCGGGGATCACGCACATCTGCGTGATCATGCCCAGGTCGCCGCGTTTGAGGTATTGGTCCTGCGCGAGCAGGTAGCCGATGCGCTCGCCGCGTGCGTCGCAAGCGATGAGCACGTGCTTCTTGTCAACCTTCCCGATCAGCACTTTCATCTTAAGAAAGCCCAGCCGATTCTTGTTGATCTTGGCCTGCTGCTGCGCATCGATAAACGGCAGGTCGTCCATCGTGCCTTCGCGGATGACCAGCCCGTCCACCCGCGCCCCGGGAAGTGCGGGCACCGCGGCCGGCGTGGTGGGTGTAACCGATGAGCCGTCCGGATTGATCAGTTCGTAATTCGACATTTCAAACCTCGCAGGTTCAGGGTTCGTGAAGCCGACCGAATCGCGTCAACGGATCGGACGGCGTGTTTCTGGTTGTCTTCAACCGCGAAGCGGAATCACCTCCGGGGGCCGGAGTCCTACGCCGCTTGGCCGAAGCCCTGCTGCAATCCGCCGCCGGGCAGGTTGAAGTTGATCGGGTGGCTCAGCGGGCCGGTCTCCCCGCGCCGATTCACCCAACACGCGGAAAGAAACACGCGGCTCCCCGGCGGCGTATCGGCCGGGAACGACAGCTCGTTCTTGTACTTCGTCGACAGCCCGCGGAACTGCCACTGCGTCGTGTCGGTCGGGGCGACGTCGCCCAAATACGTGTAGACCAGCGTGCCGGTCGCGCCCTCGGGTCGGGCGCGCTTGCCGTCCGCGTTGGCGACCTTGAAGTGGATCGTCGTGGCCAGCGGCGGTTCGATCAGCAGCTTGGGCTGCTCCGTGGGCACGGGCACGGGGGTGGGGGTGTTATCGCGGATGGTGATCTCGAGTTCTTCGCGTTTTTCGTCGGTCATCACCGGCGAAGCCTGGAGCGTGGCCACCAGCGGACGGATCTGCTCGGTGAGTTGGTCGCGGGCGGTGTCCCGCCCGGCGATCACCGGCCGGGTCCGCGTGGCCGGGTCGTTGGCCTTGGCAAAGGCCGCGGCAAACACTTCGTACGCCGCCGCGAACGGGATGATCGCGTCGTCCGTGGTGCCGTACGCGGCCGCGTCCGCGGTCAACTTGTCATAGAGATTGCGGGCAAACGATTCGTAGTTTTCGAGTCGGGCGGGGATATACGACGGCATGACGGGCTCTTTTTCGGTCAAGCCCGAAGGCTTGCGGGGAAGGCCCACGCCCGACGCTTGCCCCACACGGGACAGGCCGGCCACGGGGCCAAAGATGCGGGACGGCGAAACGCCTCAACCCGAGACGCTCCGTCACTTCCGTCCTGCGGACACCCCCGTCATCGCCCGGCCCCGAAGCCCGCATGATCGACACGACCCGAAACTACGGGATAAACACTATAAAACGACCGTTTGTTCGTGTTTTGAGCGCGTCGATAACGCGGATTCGCGTCTAACTCCCGGTCGCGTCGCCGAGGGGCGAAGTCCGATCATCCGCCGGCAACGTCGGATAAGGCAGGAGAACTCGCGCCAAACCTTTCCCGCGCGCCGGGACACCTTGGGCGCGCGCCGGCAACCCTTTCCCGGAAGTTTCCAAACCTTGGGCGCGCGCGAGGAAACCCTCGGCGGAGTTTTCCAAACCATGGGCGCACGGCGGGAAACCTTCGGCGGAGGTTTTCAAACGATGGGCGCGAGCCGCCAAACCCTCGGCGGACGGCGCGCACCCTTTCCCGGAACTTTTGAGCCGTTGGAGAACGACCGCCAAACCTTCGGCGGACCGGCGGACGCCATGCGTGGCCGACGGGCCTTACCCGTCAATGCAGCGGACCATCGCGTTCGACATCATCCGCAGGTCCCCTAGGGTGCCCCAGCCTGGGATATCTCACGCAACCTCAGCCCCCGCCCGCCACGCCATACACCTGCTGCAGCGGGAAGCGGTGCCGCATATCGGCGCTGAGTTGCGCGTAGTGGTCGAGGAACAGATCGACGAAGCGGTCGGCGTCGATCAGGATCAGGTTGGCGTCGTTGCGTTCAGTGTGGTTCGCGTCTTCACCGATCCGGGCTCACAAGGGTTTCTTCACCACTGCCTCGGGCTTTACGAACACGGCCGAGGACCATGTGAAGCACCCGACACCAAGGTCGTCCTGATCAACGAGCAGACATTGCCCGACTACATGATGAATTCGGCGTCGGCGTCAAGACGCTGAACACACATGAGGTCAAACGCCTCGACTCAGATTTCTTCGTGGAAGCGGGAAACCGAACTGGCGTACCAGACTCGACTTGGCGCTCGTTCGATGACGTTCAGTCGGCGGATTCCAGCAGCTCGTGGAGCGCGTCTTCCCACTCGGATTGGTCCAAGACCTGGAAGCGAAACTTGTGGTCGCTGAACTCGTCGGCGAGTTGCTGCCACTTCACTTTTTTGCCGATGTCCTCGAAGCAGCCGGCGAGTTCCCGCTTGTAATCGGTGTCGTCGCTGCCGTCTAAATGGGACCCTTTGGTTTCCACGACCCAGACTTTCGGGTCGCGTCCGTTGCCCACATCGCTCTGAGCGATGAGGTCGGGGCGGACCCGCTGGCGACGCCACCCTTGGATGTCGAACCACTGCGGGCCGACCAGATTGCGATACCACCAAAGCACCTGCTCGTTGCGGTCCATCACCAGTGCGACCTTCTTTTCGTACTCGTTCAGATCCGATTCTTCTTGGTAGTCGAAAAGCGTGCGTTCCAACGGCTCCCCGTCGTCGCGGTTCAATCACTTGGTCGCTCGGATGGTCACCGAAGGTGGAACGACGCAGCGGCACTTCTTGCAGTGCAGATAGAACCGGAGCTTGCCGCTCTTGTGCATCCGGTCGAAGACGGCCTTGGTCTGTTGATCAAGATTCCGCTCGATGAACTCGGCGATGCGGGTGCTCAAGACCGTCTTGACAAGACTCAGACGTCCTTCCAGCAAAGGCCGCAGCTCACTTTCGAGCAGCGACGCATGGATGCGCTGGACGATCCGCCGAAGTTGCTTGAAGCTTAGATGCTCGAAAGGCAGACTTGCGACGAGCCAAGCTAAAACCTTGGCGTCCTCCTCAAGCACGTCGGCCGCGGTCTCGTCAACCCGGCGTAAGTCTTCGCCGAGGGTGACGCGGTAATACCGGTTATTGGCCTCCGCGATCGCATCGTCCAGTTTCCACTGGCGGACACTCTCGTAATCAAAGTTGTCGATGTTGACCTTGCTGAGCAGGTGCTTGAAATAATCCAACGGCTCGTTGCCCGCGTTGGTCTTGACGCAGAACCGGGGTAGATACACCTCGCCCTCGAACGGCTCGCGATATCGATCTCGGAAGTGCGGCTGCATATGAATCGTTCGTTGCCCGCCGCTCGCGTCGCCGTCGCCGGCCTCGTTAATCAACCCCGAAATGTCGCCCTGGAAGCCTTCGGCCTCCAACGCCGACTTCACTTCCGAGGCGATCGTGGCCGCCCGCTTGTGTAGGCAGTACACGTACGACTCGTCCAAAGCCGCGACGCCGGTCTTGCTCTGATAAGGCTGGCGGAGGACGCGTCCGATGAGCTGGGTCATGCTCTGGGCGCTGCCGGTGTTGTTCAGCGACACGAGGATGTAGGCGAACGGGCAGTCCCAACCTACGCCCAGCGCGTCCTTGGTGATGATCCATTCGATCGGGCAACCGGGGTCCATTAGGTCGATGCCCTCGATGTCGTCGGTGGCCGACGATTTGACCGCGATCGCGTTGCCCGGCACGCCGAGCCGCTGCTGCAGGTACTCCCTCACGTCTTCGGTGTGGATGACCTGCCGGCCCTTGACCTTCTTGCCGCGCTGATCATTGCCCGTCCGCTCGGCCTGCACAAGCACGATCGGGCGGATGAGCCGGTCCATGTCGTGGGCCATCGCGTGGTCGGCGGCCTGCTTTGCAAGGGACTTTCGTTTGTCGGCCGCCTCCGTCAACGCGTTCTGCCACGAGCTTTCGCCGCTGGCGGCGATGTTCATCGGCAGCTTGATCATCTCCTCGTCCAGCAGGTCCTGACCCGTCACGCGGCAGATGATGTTGGGCCGGATTTCGCTCTTGTCCTTGAGTTTTACGGCCCTGGGCGTCGCCGACAGCTGCACGATCAGGCTGGGGTTCAAGCCCTCAAGCGTTTCCCGAGCTAGACGTGTTGCGGCGGTCTGCTGTTCGTCGAGGATCACTGGCGATTCGTGAATCCGAACGAGATTGCCAATCGATGTCTGAATGAGCTTGCCACCGGGCCCGCTTCCGGGGGCGTCGAAAGTGTCGAGATTGGGAAACGTTTCCAGAAGCTCCGCGTGAGCGGTTGAGTCGTATTCCGGGGGAAAGTGCAGCGTGACGTTGCCGCCGCCGTCCTGAAAGAACTTCAGGTCGTCCTTGGTCTGCCGGTTGGCGCTGGCGAGCTTGATCACCAGGATGTTGAGGCACTCGCGGACCTGCCCCGGCGTGATCCGGCGAATGTCCTGCTTGTCCCATAGTTCGATCCGCCGGCCGATCGCGTGTTCAAGAGCCATGCGATACAGGTCTTCGCGGTCGCGCAACCGGCCGAGCGTATCTTTGTAAATCTGGTCGGACGGCACCACCCACAAGACGATCCCCGCGCCGCGGCGGGCCTGCAGGACGGTGCGGTAGATCGAGCCGAGGACCTGGGTGGCGATCAGTGTCTTGCCGCCGCCGGTGGGCACCTGGATGCAGAACTGCGGCAGGTCCTTGCCGAGTCCGTTCTTTCGCTCGTGGTACCCCCCGGAACTGGCGGAGAGATTCAGATCGTCCCACGCCGCCCGCGAGGCGTAGCGTTCGCCGTCGGCCTGATACTCCGCCAACTTGCGGAGGTACCGCTCGACCCGTTCCACCACGTCCTGTTGGTAGCGCTTGAGTTCCATCGCGGGCTTCCGGGAGGCCTTCCGGGGGTGGGGTTACTTGAGGTTGAACGGGACGAGCATCGGGCGGACGCGTCGGCCGGTATCGTCGGCGAACTTGCGGAGTTGGTCGCGGTGCAGCGAAATCTTCTCGCAATAGACGACAAGCTGCCGGTTCGGGTCGTCCTTGAGTTTGTCGTAGGCGAAGTCGAGGTCGAGGCCCCAGTCGCGCTCGTCGTTGGGCCGGTAGAGCAGGTAGTAGCTCGTACCCCTGTGCTCGCCGATCCGGCCGGTCTTTTTGTCGAAGGCCTTGTTCTTGCGGCGGTCGCTGCCGAGCCATTCATGGCTCGTCTCGGTGTAGAAGATATAGGCCGCGATGTCGTCGTAGGCCGGCAGTTTGTCGCCGAGGTCGCGGTAGTCGCCGAAGAGCGGTTCGTCGCTGAGCTTGGCGTAGGTGAACGAGCCGCCGATTCCTTCGGCAGTCTCTTTTTTCCATTTTCCTTTACCTGCGCGACGCTTGTACTGATATCCGGTCATCACATTCTTAATTCGCTTGAAGGCCAACCTTTGAGCGATGTTGATAGATTCATCTTTATGCTTTTTTGTGTCGTGCGGCATTTGGACAAGAATGAAAGTGCGATTTCCACCATCAGCCAAATTCTTTTCAAGCACTGCCTGCCCAGTAGTCCCGCTTCCCGCGAACGCATCCAGAATGAGACCATCACTATCGGAAGACACCGCAATGATGCGGTCAATCAATCGAACTGGCTTCGGCGTGGTAAAGACCTCTTCGCCAGATAGAACTCGAAGATAATCTTTTTTAGCCTCTTGCGAATGCCCAACTTCATCATACGTCCAAACAGTTTGTGGGATTACTCCAGCCTTCGCTTCCGAGAGAAAACGTTTCAGTCGAGGGACATTGTTTTGATCGTCACCCCACCAAATTCGGTTGTCGTCATCTAGGTCCCAAAGGGTGTCCTCAGAAATACTCCAATAGCGGCCTTCCGGAGGACCTTCAATCACCCGTCCTCCGGGACAAGTAATTGAGTATTTCCCCTGGCTATAGTAGTTCCTGGCATCTAATCCACTGTCACGCCATGGACCTCTCGGGTCGTCATCACGATTCGTGTAATCCGCTTCTTGCACCTCGTTTCTCGGCAAGAGATTGCGACTCCACTTAGTTGCATCTTTCGCGAAGCAGAGTACATATTCGTGGCTGTACGAAAGCGTGTTCGATTGCTTTGGACCTGTCGCGTTTTGCCATACAACCGTTCCGATGAAATTCTGGGGCCCAAAGACTTCATCTAACAAGTGTCGCAAGTGTCGCTGTTCATCGTCGCCAATACTCACCCAAATACAACCATCTTCCCGCATCAATTCCTTGAGCAGCATGAGACGCGGGTACATCATGCAGCACCACTTATCGTGGCGAGAGTAGTCTTCGCCTTCTTTACCGACGGTCTGGCCGATCCATTCTTTGAACTGGGGTTGGGTGAGGTTATCGTTGTAGACCCACCCTTCGTTGCCGGTGTTGTAGGGCGGGTCGATGTAGACACACTTGACCTTGCCGGCGTGGGTGGGCAGCAGGGCCTTGAGGGCGAGCAGGTTGTCGCCCTCGATGATGAGGTTGCCGTCGAGGGAGGGTTCCTGTCCCTCATCGAGCACCGAGAGTTTCTTGTCGAACGCCAAGGTGTGGTGCGGCACCGTGTGGTGGTGCGTCTCGATGACGGACTTGCCTTTGAAGTGGAGCGTGGGCACGGCAGCTCGCCTCATCGAGTCGGGAGAATTTCGACATCTCCACGGCACCCTTTGGGTCCGTGTCGGCGTCAAGAGCCTCCTTGCAGCGATGGGCGGCCCGGGCGTCCCTGCCCGATTCCGAACTGGGCATCGTACCCGAGGCAACGCACGCGGAGATGGCGGGGAAAAGCTGACGAAGCTATCGGGCGTCGCTGGTGGACGCAATATAGTAGTGTTATGTTTGGTGTCAATTGGATGCCCCTGCCGTCGTTTCCGGAATTGGTCCCAACAATCCGCTCGTTAGGGATACATGGCTCATGCTGAACACCTTCCGGCCACCGACGGACAACCTCTACAAGTTCATTGCGATCGCGGGGTTGGTGTGTTTTGTGCTCGGCGTGGTGCTTTGGGTGCGGCAGGTTCAAAAGACCCTCGATGTCGCGTTTGTGAGCGAAGACGTGTTGCACGAGACCTGGCTCGTCTTAAGTGACGGGTTAACCAACGGTGACGACGAGGCCGCATTCCACCTGATCAACAAAGCGGTCGAGCAGGCGAAAGCCGGTGAAGACCCGTTCGGCCTCACGCAAAAGGCGCATAAGCTCGGCACCTTGACCGACGAGCAGTTGGATGCCGTGCGGCGGTTCGAGATTGCGGTCGAGACGTACGCGGATCAACGGCAGACGCAAAGCTTTGTGGAGATGTGGCTGATTGGGTTGATGGGCGGCTCGTTGGCGACGACCCTGGGCGGCTTTGGTTGGTGGTATCAGCGGACGCAGAAGTATCAGGACCAGATTTTGCGGATTCAGGCCGGGGAGCAGGTGCCGGCGGAGCAGCGGTCGGGACCGGCGAATGCGGGGCGACGGTGGACCCAGGACGAAGAGGCAAGGCTCCGCGAAGGCTTCGACGCGAAGAAGGGTGACCGGGAGCTGCGAAAGAGCACGGGCGGACCCGCGGGGCCATCTGGGCGCGGCTGGAGACGTTGGGGTTGGTGGAGGCGTAAATGAATCCACCGCGTGGGAAAAGATCGCCAGCGGCGAGGCCGGGTCGGCCGCGGGTCTGTCATGGAGCTTGGCGGGAAGGCGGGCGGCTAGAGCCGGGCGAGCAGCGTCAGGAGCAGCGTGGCGGTGAGGTCGGCGAATTTTCACCCCGAGGTGCTATCTCTTGCGCCTAAGTCCTTCCCGATCAAGCCGACCGCCGAGGGAGGAGCATCGCCAAAGTCGCGATACATCCAGCGGCCGCGGGTTCGGGGACGGTGAATCCGGTGAAGTCGGGAGATCTTGAAGAACGCCCCGTTGTTCAGCACGGCGTTGAGGTCGCCCGGTTCGATCTAAAGGGTTCAAGTTGGCGTCGCCGGGCAGGGAGAAGCGCATGGTGTTGGCGTTGTCCACGTTGATGACGAAACCTAAAGATGGGGCGTCCACGATTACGATGCAGCTTTAGATTGTTCTCTCGTTGATCGGAGTGTGTCGCCATGGCCAAAGCGAACGTGGACCCTGAAGAGTTGATGCAGTTTGCCAAGGCGTTGGCGCGGTACCAGCAGACCGTGTCCGAATTGACCGCTGAACTGAGGGGCAAGATGCGTCGGCTCGAGTCGAGTTGGAAGGACCAGGAGCAGCAGAAGTTCGCCGAGGCGTTTGAGCACAACGTCAAGAGTTTGAATCGGTTTGGGGAGCAGGCCGAGGAGCACGTTCGGTTGCTCGCGGCCAAGGCGAAACACATCGAGCAATACCTGGGTCGGCGATGATTGTTCGCGTTGGCCCGGTCGTCGGTGGGGCGCTCCAGCCGTGACGGTTTTCTGGGGTTCCCCGAGGGTTTACACTAAATGGGTATGAGTAAAGCCGCTCGTGTCCTCGATGTTCAGGAGATGGCGGCGTTCCGGGCTTTGTTGGTCAAGGTGGCCGAGGCGACACGCAACGGCGTGGCGGCGGGCGATGCCGAGGTTCGGGATATGCACCGTTGGCTGACGCAGGAGCAGCCGCAGGTGTGGGGCCGACGAATTAAGAAGCTCGAACGGCTGCTCGCCGACGCGAAAGAAACGTTGCGTCGGAAGCAGTCCACCCCCACGCCCACCGGGGAACCCCCTAACGTGATGCTCGAAAAGAACCAGGTGCGTCGCGCTAAAGCGATGCTTGAGGAGGCCAAAGCGCGGGCCGAGCGGACGCGGATGTGGGCCCGACGTTTCGAGCGGGAAGAAAGCGTGTACCGCGGCGCGACCAACGGCGCCCGTTCGGCGGCACAGAGCACACTGCCCGGGGCGATTCGGTCGCTCGATGAATTACTCGGGCACTTGGAGGACTACCTGCGGCTTACCTCGAGCGTGTCGAGCGAAGCGGAAGCAGATCACCAACCCGAAGACGCATCGGTCGCGCGGTCGGCCTCCGAACCCACGCAACCCGACCCGACAACCGATCCCGGCGTTGAGCCGAGTCCTGCCGCCGATGAGTCGCCGACGCAAGGCGGTGCGTCATGAGCCTCACGATGGCTTCGGGTCAACTCAGCGATGCTCGGAAGGTGTTGCTTGCGCGTTGGGAGTCGTTGGGTCGGACGTGGAAAGACGAGGTTTCTCAGAAGTTCGAAGCCCGCTTTATCGCGCAATTGGATCGTGATCTGCGTGACGCGGCCCAGTCGATGGCGCAGATGGATTCGCGTGTCCGCCAGATTCGTCGGGAGTGCGAATGACCAACCTTAGGAACCAGGATGTCGCCGGGATGGACGGGACCAGCGCAACGGATGTGTCCGCGATCGAGCGGGTACGCCCTCTAATCGACGTGCAGCGTGACGCCTTGATGCGGCTCGCCGAACAGGCCGAGATTCAGCAGCGTGATCGCGAGGCTTCAGAGGAGGCGCACCGAAAGCGGCTCGCTTGGCTGGAAGCGCGTTACGAAGAAACGACGCAGCGAGCGCAAGATCGTCATCGCAGGCGGAGCAAGGCCGCCGGGGCGGAAGCAGCTAGGCAACTTGAATCGATTCAAGATGAACACGACGCCGAGCGAAAGCAATTCGACGCCAAGGCCGCCGATCAGCGAGAAGCGATCGCCAGCGAAACGCGAGACCAACAAAAGAAGGTGACCGCCGATTTGGATTACGAGCGGTGGACGGCGGGCAGTATCTTCGAAGGTACGCTGGAAAAGCTCAAGCAATGGCTCACCGATCAAGAGCATCAAGCCGCCACGGCTCGGGAGGGCTTCCAAAAGATCAGCGTGCAGACGCAGGAACTATTGGCCCGATATCGAATGCCTGATCTCGCCGCGAAACTTGCGGTCCCGGCTATGGCGTCGTCGACCGAAGCGCATAGTCCCCAGGACCAAGGCGTAGCCGACACGCCGCCTCAACCCGAGACGCAGTTGGATTTTCCCAAGGCGTTTGATCCGCAGGCGCCGCGGGCTTGGTTCGAGCGCGTGGCCGGTGAAGTCGTTGAGGCGCAACAGGCGCTGGGCCGGATGCCGTTGCCCCGCGTGTTTGTTGGCGGCTTGCCTTGGGTGTTGGCGACAGTGTTTGTGGTTGTGGGATCCGTGGCGGGGATATTCCTACCCGAGCAATGGGGGCAGACCGAGGTGGGGCCGCCGCTGCGGATCATGATCGCGGGCTGTGTTGCACTATTTTTGTCGATCGGCTGGTGGTGGTTGGGCTTCCACGTGGCCCGCCGGGGTGTCACCTGCAAAGTGGACGAGGTTCGTAAACTTCAGGTTGAATTTTCCGAAGCGTTATCCAGCCACGAGCGATGGGCTCAATATGAGCACGACCGATTGCTGGCTCAGGCGCGTAGCGAGCGGGACACCGCCTTGCAACAGGCGGAGGTCACGCACGGCCCGGTGATCGACGCGCTTCGTCAAGAGCGCCGACGCAAGCTCGACGCGCTCGATGAACAGCTCGGCCGGGGTCGCCAACGTCTCGCGGGCCAGCTCGAAGCGGCCACGGCCGAGATCCAAGTTCGGATGGACGCGGATCTCGCGTATCGGGATCGGCGTGCCGAACGGCGTGAGGACACGTCTCGGCAGCGGTACGAACGCGACGTGGCCGACGCGGAAGAGCAGGCGCAAAGGCGATTCGCGGAGATTGAGCAGACGTGGGCCCGCGAACGCAACGCGGCGCTTCGGTGTTTTGCAGACATCGAGGCCCGGGCTGATCACGAAAACCCAAGCTGGTCGTCGGATACTTGGCGCGAGTTCCATCCGCCATCCCAACCTCATGCCATCGCGCCGTACGGAACGCTGCGCTGTCAGCCACGGCATCTGCTCGAGCAGCACGACACCGAGGCGCTGGGGCTGCCCGATGAGTTGAAGCTCACCGCCGCGTTGTTTACGCCCGGCCCGCGCTCCTGGATGATCGAAGCCGAGCCGCTCGATCGGCCCATCGCCCTGTCTGCGATGCGGAATCTGATCTTGCGGTTACTCACGACCCAGCCACCAGGGCAGGTCCGGATGACGCTGCTTGATCCGGTGGGTTTGGGCGAGAGTTTTGCGGGGCTGATGCATTTGGCCGACTACGACGAGCGTTTGGTCAACGCACGGGCGTGGTCGGAGCCCCCGCATATGGAGCAGCGGTTGGCGGACCTGACCGACCACATGTCGATGGTCATCCAAAAATATTTACGTAACGACTTTCAAACCATCGAGGCTTACAACGCACAGGCAGGCGAGTTGGCTGAGCCTTACCGCTTTCTCGTGATGGCGGACTTCCCGAGCGGGCTTTCGGACGATGGGCTTGCGCGGCTATCGAGCATCGCGTCGTCGGGAGCACGTTGCGGCGTGTTCGTGCTTCTTATGTGCGACAGCCGGAAGCCGCTGCCCCACGCGATCGGCGACGATCTGCGTCATCACTGCGTGTCAGTCCGCCGCGAACGGCTGAACCCGGGCGATATCGCTGGCTGGCGAAACGGCGACGAGGTGTTCGGCCGCTTCCCGCTGACGCTTGATCAAGCTCCACAGGACGAACAATCCAGTGCGCTCATCCATCGCATCGGGGCTGCCGCGGTGAATGCGGAACGGGTGCAAGTGCCGTTTGAGAGCATCACGCCGCCACCGGAGAAGCGGTGGTCGGCCGATAGCTCCGACGAGTTGCGCGTGCCAATCGGCCGAACCGGCGCGACGCGTCTTCAATATTTCACTTTGGGCCATGGCGTCGAGCAGCACGCGCTGATCGCGGGCAAAACCGGGTCGGGCAAGTCGTCGCTTCTCCACGCGCTCGTGACCAACCTTGCGCTGTGGTATCCCCCCGATCAGCTTGAGCTCTACCTGATCGACTTTAAAAAAGGCGTTGAATTTAAGCCGTATGTAACCCATCGCCTCCCCCACGCTCGGGCGATCGCGATCGAGTCGGATCGTGGCTTTGGTTTATCGATTCTTGGGGAACTGGATCGGTTGATGGACGAACGTGGCGAGCGCTTTCGCGCGGCTGGGGTTCAGTTGCTCGCGCAGTTCCGCAAAGCGAAGCCCGACGAACCGATGCCACGCGTCTTATTGGTGGTCGATGAATTTCAAGAACTGTTCAGCCTTGACGATCAGCTCGCGCAGGACGCGGCGTTGCTGCTGGATCGGATTGTTCGGCAGGGCCGGGCGTTTGGTGTGCACGCAGTCATGGGCTCGCAATCCCTTTCGGGCGCAGCGGGCCTAGCAAGGGGCACGATGGGCCAGATGGCGGTCCGCGTTGCGCTTCAGTGCAACGAAGCCGATTCGCAGCTGATTCTCAACGACGATAACTCGGCCGCGCGTTTACTGAATCGGCCGGGCGAAGCGATTTACAACGCCCGCGGCGGCGACCTGGAAGGAAACGCCGTCTTCCAGGTGGCTTGGCTTCCCGATGATCAGCACGCCGAAGCGCTCGCAGCGGTCGAGATGCTTCGTGCCGAGCGTGAGGTGGAGCCGTTGCCGCGTGCGGTGTTCGAGGGCAGCGCCCCCGCGTTGTTTGAAGAGAACCCGCTCTTACAGCGATGGCTTGGAGGCGATCCGCCTTCGACGCGTATTCCTCTTGCTTTCATCGGTGAGCCGATCGCGATCGAAGCCCCAACGGCGATCCGCCTTCCGCGAGAACCTGGAGCCCACGCCTTGTTCGTCGGGGGCTCGGCCGATTCGGTCCTGCCGCTTTTCATGGCCTCGATCCTGACGCTTGCCGCGCAGTTTCCTGTCGATCGCGCGCGGTTTGTGTTGCTCAATGGCTCAAGTGATCCGGAGCATGACGAGGCGTTCCGCCAATTTGCCGCCAACTTGCCGCACACATTTGCGGTCGCCTCGCCACGCGATGCCGCCGAGCGTCTGGTCGAAACATATACCGAGATGAAACGCCGGCTCGATGATGGCGATTACGAAAGCCCGGGCGTTTTCCTTTTCGCGTTTGGTCTTCAGAGGTTCCGAGATTTACGCAAGCAGGAAGACGCATTTTCTTTCGGTTCGCTTGACGACGGCGGTGAGACTTCGAACTCGGTAACGCCCGATCAAGCTTTGAGCGCGTTGTTACGTGATGGCCCGTCACTAGGGGTCCATGTTGTGGCTTGGGCCGATCGTGCCGCCTCGATCGATACCGTTTTCGATCGTCGGGATCTGCGTGAGTTTGACAGTCGTGTGCTTTTTCAGATGTCCGCCAACGACTCCGCCCAGATCATGGACAGCACGGATGCAAATGAGTTAGGCGGATTCCGTGCTCTACTTCAGCGCGAAGACCGCGGAACCGTTTCTCGCTTCCGACCGTATGGCCCGATCTCTCGCTCTTGGTTGGATGCGGCGTGCGAACGCCTGTCCGAAACGACATAAGCATTCTCTCAAGCGGACAACGGCTTGCAGAACGCGTAGCTACGCGACGGATTTGTGATCATGATGGAGTTGTACGTGGTCTGATCCACGCCCGCGTTCAAGAGCGCGTCGCGAAAGGTGGTCAGTAGATAGTTCATGCCCGGCTGCCCGCCGTAGCTGTTCCAATACGAACGTCGTGCGGCGTCCATGCCCAGCATGATTTGGGCGGCCTTACCTTCTTTGCAAAGCGCGACGACCAGGTCGAGTGTCGGATTGTCTTGCTCGGGTTTCCAGCGAAAGTGCGCGTCGTACTCGACATTGACGCCAGTGGCGAGGATGTCGCGGTGATACGGCAACTCGGGTTTGCGGTCGGTGTGGGATAGCACGACATGCTGTGGATCGACGCCCAAGCGTTGTAGCGTCTCAACCTGTTCGATCGCAGCGGTGCCTTTCTCGGTGTGCGTGAGGATTGGAGCTCCGGTCCGGGCGTGCGCGATGGCGGCAGCTTCAAAACACTTCTGTTCGTGGGTGTTGAGTCGATCTAGGCCGCTGGCGATCTTGATCAAGCCCGCCCGGTGCGGCGTGCGTTCGCAGATCGGGCCGGCGTAGTCGTGGGCGTCGATGCCTTCCTCGATATCGGCGATAAACAAGTCGGCGATTCGATCGACGCCCAAGCGTTGGCCCCACGCGCCTTCGGGGTAATACTTCGCCAGGTGAAGGCCGGTGGGGCAGAGGATATGGACGCCGGTGGCCTGGCTGATCGCAGCGAGTTTCAAAACGTTCCGGCCGCTGTCGCAAGGCATCGAGTCGACCATCGCCCGTCCACCTGCGTTATGGAATCGCTCGAGTTCTTCCACGGCCCGTTCGACAGAATCCAGCCGAAAGTCGGGGAAACACTGCGTGGTGTAACTGGCGTCAATAATGATGTGTTCGTGTGCGTAGCAGACCCCCAGATCAACGGGGTCGATATCGCCCAGAACCGTACGGATCCCAGGCATTAGGCGTTCTCCAGAAACAGCGACGCCGCTCCGAGCAAGCCGACGCGGTCGGTGAGGCTGGACACGACCACCGGCAGGCGGCGACGCGCGGGGTATCGGAAGGTGTGGCGGTGGACGAAGCGCTGCAGCCGAGGCAGGAACAGGTCGGCCGCGTGGACCCCTCCGCCGCCGAGGATGATCTTGCGTGGTGTGTAGGCGTGCGCGGCGGTGACGAGTAGGCATTCGAGGTTGCCGACCCAACGGTCGAACTCTTCGACGCAGAGCTCGTCGCCTGCTCGCACGGCATCGATCACGGAGTGAAAATCGATTGCGTGTGCGTCCTTCCAATACCTCTCGGTCAACGTCGAAGGGATGCCGCGTTGCAGGCCGTCGCGAACCGACAACGCCAAGGCGGTGCAGGAACAAAGTGTTTCTCCGGTACCGCGGGCGGTGGTTAGGCAGGTTTTGCCTCCATAATTTTGAAGCACGCTGTGCCCGATCTGCGTGCCAAAGAGAAACGACGGATCGCGGAGCACCCGGCCGTCCAGCAGCACGCCCGATCCTACGCCCGTGCCCAGCGTGAGCGTCACGGCCCAGTCGAGTTTTCGCGCGTCGCCGAACCGCCGCTCTGCAAGCATCGCGAGTTGGCCGTCGTTGTCGGCGAGCACCGGTAGTTTCAACGCCTGCCTGAGCTTGGGCACGATTTCGAAACCTTCCAATCCCTTGAATTTCCCCGGTAGGTACACGACGCCCACCTCGGGATCGACCACGCCCGTGAGCGCCAACCCCACGCCGCACGGCTCGCCAAACTTTTTACGGAAGCCGGCGACCGTGCGCTTAATCGCGGGCAGCAGTTGCCGGATGCCGCTCGACGCCTCGGAGGGTGCGACGTCGTGGGCGAGCACTTTGCCGGATTCGTTGACGGCGCCGCACTTCAGGCGGGTGCCGCCGATATCGATCCCGATGGCGTATGGCGTCATGGCTTAGACCTCCAACACGCCGCCGTGCTTGCGTAAATGATCCCGGAGTTCATCAGTCGGGACTTCTTGAGGGGCGAGTTTCTTGGCGGCGCAGCGCGCGGCGGCGGTACCCGCGGCTTCGCCCATGACCATGCATTGTCCCATCGAACGTACCGACGCGTGGGCGTCGTGCGTGGCTGAGAAACACCGCCCGGCAACGAACAAGTTCTCTGCACCTTTAGGGATCAAAGTGCGATACGGGATGCCGACGCACTGCCCCTGGGGTAGGTATGCCCACTTGGTATCGGTGCCGCCGTGATGGTCTTCGATGGGCGCGCCGCAGAGGCCGATCTGGTCGTCGAACTGGCGGGCCGAGAGGACATCGTCTTTGTTGATGCGGTATTCGCCGTAGACGCGGCGGGTTTCGCGGACGCCGATGGTGGTGCCGAAGGTGGAGAGTTGCGCGTTTTCGTAGCCAGGTACGCGGTCTTGAAGAAAGCGGATGTACTCGAGTGCCTGCAGTCGACCGGCTTGCTCGGCATCGGATAAGAGCTGTGGGTCGGTCGCGTTGATCAGTCGGCCGTCTTCAGTCCGCCGGTACGAATCCAGACGGGTCATGATCGTGGCGGTCATGTGATCTACGGGCGTGATATGGTCGCTGCCCTCTTTTCGCGGCAGGTCGTAGTCGCCGCTTTCCGACGCGGCGGCCATGAGCTGGTGGAAGTCGGTCTTTGCGACGGTCTTGCGTTTGGGCACATCGACGTTGACCAGCTTGAATGTGGTCGTCAGAGTCTGGGCGGGTTCGAGGTCGCCCGCTACTTCATACTCAAAGCCGGCGTAATGGCAGAGATTCGCGTCGCCGGACGCATCGACGAACACGTCGGCAGTCACTTCGTGGAGGCCTAGCGTCGTACCGACAATGAGCCGTCTGAGGCGGTGGCCGTCCGTCTCGACATCCTGCACAAAGGCGTTGAGCAGGACGTGAACTCCGGCGTCGCGGGCCAGCGTTTCCCACACAACTTTGAGGTACTCGGGGTGATACGTCACGCCCGTGCCCGCGCCGTGCGTGTTGGGGCGCTCGACGAACGAGGCGTACTGTTGCAAGCCTTTACAGACGTCGTTGCCGATGCCGCCGACGACGCGCTTGGACGGCGTGCCGGGCGTGTAGAAGCCGTAGAACGTGTCGAGGACGGCAGTGCTCGTGCCGCCCAGGAACGGCAGACGTTCGATCAGCAACGTGCTCGCGCCCTGCCGCGCGGCAGCAATGGCGGCAGGAGAGCCAGCAGAACCGCTACCGAGGACGATGACGTTGTAATGGCCGAGGCTGTCGACTTTTTTGGTGTAAGTGACCATGAAACAGAGGATTGGGCTGGGTGTGTGACAGGCGACGATCAGCCGGTGACGGACCAGCCACCATCGACGATCAGGGTGTCGCCGGTGATGGCCCGGGACGCGTTAGACAACAGGAACCAAGACGCCTCGGCCACGTCGCCGGGTTCGAGAACGCCGCCCCGCAGCGGTTGCTTGCGTTGCATCGCGGCGTTGAGAGTGGCGTCTTGCGTGGCTCGGCCAGCCATTGGCGTGGCGGTGAGCCCGGGCGCGATCGCGTTGATACGGATATGGTGCGGGGCGTAGTAGCCAGCCATGGACTTGGTGAGCCCGAGGATTGCGGCCTTGCTGGCGGCGTAAGCGTGGGTCGTGAAGTGCTCGGGATAGGGCGATTGCCCCAGGACGCTGGCCATGTTCAGGACGCTGCCGCGCAGGCCGTTGGATTGCGGCGTTTGCGTGAGCATCTGGTTGATCACCGCCCGGCTCACTAGATACATCCCGCGGAGGTTGACACCCATCACCGCGTCCCAGCCTTGGGGTGTACACGTATGAATCGGGCCGTCGCCGAACTTGCTGCCGCTGATGCCTGCGACGTTGTAGAGCGCATCGATGCGACCGTAAGTCTTGACGCATTCCGCGACCGCGGCATTGACCTGCGTTTCCTCGGCGACATCGGCTACCGCGAACGCGCACGTTTCGCCGGTTTCGGTGAGTTCGTCGGTGAGCTCGACGCAGTTTGCTTCTGTCCGGCTGATGACGAATAGCTTGGCGCCCTGTCGCGCAGCAAGGCGTGCGGTGGCGGCGCCGATGCCTGTAGACGCCGTGATGATCAGGACGGAATCGCGCATCGGTCAGGCGTCCTCGGGCGACGGGACGGGCGTCACGGCGTCGGGGTTGTGGATGGCTCGGGCGTAACGGCGACGCTGATCGCGCACCCAGTCGTCGTAGTTGACCCGCGTCTTGCCTAGGTGCATGTTCTGCAACACGGTGTGAGCGACGCCGCGGCGATCGAGCTCGCGAAGCGTGAGTTCATTGAGGCAGTGCGTCACCGAAAACGCGCCGATTGAGGACAGTGGGGCGATTTGATAACTGCCCAAATTTCCCTCGATGGAGGTGGACAGGTCGCCGACGGGCATGCCGTTATCGATGAGGTAACCGTGCGCGGCGTCTTGTGCGACGTGGAACAACGTCTTCCCCGAACTGTGCTTGGGTGGTGCGGTGCGGGACTGCTCCAGCGAGGCGATGACGACCAGCGGCAGGTTGGGGTAGCGCCGGTTGAATTCCAGGGCCGTGTCCACCGCGGCCTGCGTTTGGCCGGTGGCGGAGATGAAGACCATGACGTCTTGGGGGCCGAAATCGATCTCGTCGAGGAGCTTGCCGCCGATGGTTTCGTACTTCTCGAAGTGCTGGCAGACGCGGATGCCGTTGGACCCCACGACGTCCACGAACTTGGTCAGACCGTCGGCGAGTACGGGACGGAAGCCGGTGAGTGCGCCCATGCGGACGACGGTTTCGCTCACGGTCATCAACGAGTGGCCGTTGGCGTAGAGATGGATCAGGCCGCCGGCTTCCAGTGCATCGGCGTAACGCTCAGCGACCTGTTTGAGAAGGGCTTCTTGGCGGCGCATCGTGTCTCGAATGCGGTTGAGCTGGTCGGGGAACGTGAGCATGACGGGTAAAACAACGTTGACGGGATTGGTATGAATCCGACGAGATCAGGTTTTGGAGATCAGCCCGCAGATTCGGGAGGATGCGTTGCTTGGAGTCGAACGCGGTAGGTGTATCGCTGTGTCGGCGCGGTGAGACAAGCGAACTCGACGGGGCGGTCGTTGGGGGTAAACGAGGTGCGGTGGACATCGAGCACGGTTGCGGCGGCTCGAGACCGCGTGTTCAACGCGAGGGTTTTGCGTTCCTCGGTCGTCGCAGCGCGGGCGGAGACCTCTTCGTCGGCATAAGCAAAGCTCACGCCGTAGCGCTGTTCGAGTGCTTCATAAAGCGATTCTCCCTCGAAGCCCGCGACCTCTAGGCCGGGCACGCGGAACGTTGGGAGCCAGTTGGTGATCAGGCACACAGGCTCGCCGTCGAGCGTGCGGAGGCGGCGGACGGCGGTCAGGGTTTGGCCGGCCCGGACGCGGAGCAAACGGCGGAGGTCCGGGTCGCCGGCCTCGATGTCGATGCGGTTCCACGCCGTCTTCGGGTCACCGCCCATGCCGCGCATCGCGTCGGTCCAACTCGATACCCCGGTGTGGGCGTCCACCACCGTGGGCCGACAGACGACCGTGCCTCGGCCACGCACCGATTCAACCAATCCGAGTTGGCCGAGCTCGCTGATCGCGCGTTTGATGGTGATCAGGCTGGTATCGAAACGCTCGGCAAGCTGCTGTTGGGTCGGAAGGAGGCTGCCGGGGCGATACCGGCGGCGGATGTCGGCCCGTAGCGCATCGCGAACCTTGGCGTACATCAGCGTCGAGGGTTTCGAAGATGTCATCGGATTCGTCACGCTTGACAAAAAATATATTATTATTACTTTTTGTCAAGGCCTTTTCTGTATCGACGGTCGCTCATGCTGAATCGCTTGGAAACTTGTCCGCTAATTGCGATTGTTCGTCGGCGCGATGAGGTGGATCTTTCGGCCGTCGTTCAAAGCCTGTGGGATGGTGGGATTCGTGCCGTGGAGATCACCTCGCCCACGCCCGGTGGGCTCTCGGCGGTGACCGCTTTGCGTAGGTTGGCCGAGCCAGGTCAGTCTGTGGGCGTGGGCACCGTGACGAATCTGGACGAAGCGCGTTTGGCGGTGGATGCTGGCGCTGAATTCTTAGTGACGCCGATGCTGGACCTGGCTGTGGTCGCGTACGCCCGGGAGCGTGGCATCGGGATATTTCCCGGGGCCTTCAGCCCGACGGAAATCCTGACGGCGCATCGTGCTGGAGCCACGGCGGTGAAAGTGTTTCCCGCGGCGCAGCTGGGGCCGGGGTATCTCAAGAATGTGCTCGCGCCGCTTCCCGAGCTTCGCTTAGTGCCTACGGGCGGGATCACGCTGGACAACGTCCCGCAGTGGCTGGAGGCCGGGGCCACCGCGCTGGGCGTGGGTTCGGCACTGGTCCGCGACGAAATGATCAATTCGGCAAATTGGGACGGGCTCGCCGAATGGGCTAAGCAATGGGCGCGCCGGGCATCGCCCGCTTAGGGACGTGGGTGATGATGGCTTTGCTCATTCTTTGTTTTGATTCTTGATTGACCGATGGCAACCTCTGCCGTAGGAGTGTCTCGATGCTTATATCTCAAGCGGTATCCCGTCGTGAGTTACAGACCCGCTCGCTTACGGCAGATTTGGTGGTGGTGGGTGGCGGTTTGGCCGGGGCATGCGGCGCGATCGCGGCAGCACGGGCTGGGGTGAAGGTCGTGCTGATTCAAGATCGTCCGGTGCTCGGCGGCAATGCGTCGAGCGAAGTCCGCCTCTGGGTGCTCGGGGCGACAAGCCACATGGGCAACAACAACCGATGGGCCCGCGAAGGCGGCGTGATCGATGAACTGCTGACCGAAAACCTCTACCGCAATCCCGAGGGCAACTCGCTCATCTTCGACACGGTGCTGCTGGAAAAGTGCACCCTAGAACCGAACCTCACGCTGCTATTGAACACCTCGGTCTTCGAGGCGACGAAGTCTGGGGCGGACACAATCGCCTCGGTCCGCGCATGGTGTTCGCAGAATAGTGTGATGTACGACGTGTCGGCACCGTTGTTTTGCGACGCGTCGGGCGACGGCGTGTTGGGCTTTTTGGCAGGCGCGGCGTTCCGCATGGGGGCCGAGTCGGCCGAGGAGTTCGGCGAAGGCTTCGCGCCCGACGACGCCTACGGCGAACTGCTGGGGCACTCGATGTACTTCTACACCAAGGACGTCGGCCGGCCCGTCGCGTTCGTGCCACCCAGCTACGCGCTCGACGACATCACCAAGATCCCACGCTATCGCAGCTTTAATACCAAAGAGCACGGCTGCCAACTCTGGTGGATCGAGTACGGCGGCCGGCTCGATACGGTGCACGAGACCGAAGCGATTAAGTGGGAGCTCTGGAAGGTTATTTACGGGGTGTGGAATCACATCAAAAATTCTGGCGAGTTCCCCGAGGCCGAGACCCTGACGCTCGAATGGGTCGGGCAAGTTCCCGGTAAGCGTGAATCGCGGCGTTTCGAGGGCAGTCACATGATCACGCAGCGCGACTTAATCGAGCAGCGGCATTTCGAGGACACGGTCAGCTTCGGTGGGTGGGCGATCGACCTGCACCCCGCTGACGGCGTGTTCAGCGAAAAGCCAGGCTGCACGCAGTGGCACAGCAAGGGCGTGTACGGCATCCCCTATCGATGCATGGTGAGCCAGAACGTGTCCAACTTGTTCCTAGCCGGCCGAATCATTTCGGCAACGCACGTGGCGTTCGGCTCGACCCGCGTGATGGGTACATGCGCGCACGGCGCTCAAGCCGTCGGAGAAGCGGCCGCGCTGTGTCTCGAAGACCGCTGTCTCCCTCGCGAGGTGGTGCAACCGCAACGCATGGCGCGGCTCCATCGTCGCCTCGCGCGGACCGGACAATTCATGCCCGGCATTACGGTGGACGACCCGGAAGACTTGGCGGCGAACGCGCAAGTGTCGGCAAGTTCGGTTTTGACTTTGGAGCGATTGCCGGCGGGTAATGACGCGGAGTCGCTGGATGTCGCGCGGGGCATGCTACTTCCGTTGACGGCCGGGCCGGTTCCGATGCTGCGTTTTGCATTGCAGGTCAACCGACCGACGAAGCTGATTGCAGAGCTTTGGGGTTCGCTCAAGCCAGGCAACTTCACACCCGACGAACCGTTGGGGCGATGCGTGATCGCGCTGGATCCGGCGGACACAACTGAAACTACGGCATCGGGCTTGGGGTATCAGTGGGTCGAGGTGCCGTTCGACGCGGTGGTTGCACGGAATCGGTACGTGCTCGCGTCATTGCAGGCCAACGACGATGTGTCGGTGCTGACCAGCGACATCCGGTTGACCGGCGTTTTATCGGTGATGCACAAGGCGAACGCAGCGGTGTCGAAGGGCGGGGCGGAGCAGACGCCGCCAGAATACATCGGCGTCGAGCGGTTCCCGTTCTGGCTGCCGCAGCGCCGCCCGGGCGGTAAGAACCTGGCGTTACGGATTTCTCCTGGCCTACAAGGGTTTGCGGCGAACCAAGTCACCACGGGCCCGGACCGCCCGGTAGACGCGGCGCATGCTTGGGTCGCGGCGATCCAGGACGCCGAGCCCTGGTTGGAATTGACGTGGGATGCGCCGCAAACCATCTCGCGTGTGATGGTGTCGCTGGATCCGGATTTCGATCACCCGATGGAGTCAGCGCTGATGGGTCATCCCGAGCGGGTCGTGCCGTTTTGTATTCGGCGGGCACGGCTGTTGGACGACGCGGGCCGAACGCTCGCCGAGTTGACGGACAATCATCAAGGCCGATGGGTGGTCGGTTTCGCGAAAGCGGTGACCACACGGTCGTTGCGGCTGATTTGCGAACGGCCGAGTGCGGACGTGCCCGCGGCGGTATTCCGGGTCCGGTGTTTTACGGATTGAGCGGTCGCCGTTGCTGGCGTCAGCCGTCGCGCGGCGTGCCGGTGGTTTGTGCACGGAAAGCACTGGGGCTGCAGCCCTGTTGTTGCGCGAAGGCCGCGGCAAAGCGTTGCGGCGTACTGAACCCACACCGATCGGCGACGTCGGCGACGCTCGCGCGGCTCACCGTCAATAGCCTGCAGGCTTCCCGATGACGGACACGGGTGATCTCTTGACCGATGCTTCGCCCAACCACGCGCTTGAAGCGTTGTTCAAGGTTTCGCCGACTCACCGTAGCGCTCTTATGGATTTGCGCCACGGTCAGTCCGTCGACCGCTTCGTCCCGGATTGCACGCAACGCCCGCAAGACTTCCAAGTCGTCAATCGCCAAGAGATCGGAACTACGCCGCACCGCCACGTACGTTGGCGGCACACATATCGTTGGCATCGCCGCCGCAGGTTCGGCCAACTTGGCGGCCAAGACCTCGACCGCGGCGCGACCCGCTTGCCGCCCTGGGAGCGCGACGCTACTCATCGGTGGGGCGGCCAATTCGCAGTAGTCCTCGTCGTTCCCAGCCCCGACCACCGCAAGCGATTCGGGAACCCGCCGACCCACGCGTTCGGCTAATCGCATCAACTCGTGCCCGATCCGATCGGACACGCAGAACAATCCGCAGGGCTCGGGGAGTTCGGCGAGTTGTTGCAGTCGATCTTCGGCCGATTCGGTCGGCGGGGTTACGGTCCGTACCGGCAGGCCCGCCGCCTCCACTGCGGCGCAAAATCCGTCCGCCCGCTCCTGCTGGTAGACAAACCCCAGCTCTCGCCAGACGCAGAGCGTGCGATGCCCCTGATCCATGAGGTGCTCGGCGGCCAAAGCCCCGATCCGGGCGTTGTCCCACGTCACGTCCACGGGCGATTCGGCCAAGAGTTGGGTGCCGATCCGGACTTGAGGGAGGCCGGGACAATCGAATTCCTCGCTGGCCTTCGCACCTGTGCCCACGATCAGCCCCGCGAGCCGCAGCTCGTGGGGGTCCGGCCAGTGGTCCATGCCCGCCCAAGGGGCATACATCTCCCAATGCTTGTCCGCGGCGGCTTCCCGGATACCGCCGAGCACCTCGCGGACGTACGAGTGCCAGGCGTGGAGAAATAGGCCGATGCGGAGCTGCTGGGCCATCACACCCGCATTATCGCCCGAAATCGACTCGATTGCGCAGAAAAACAAATGAGATGCGCGATAGCGGCTTGCCCAGCGAATGGGGTGCCCTAACTTAAACTTGCTTTTCCATGTATCCGGGCAAGCTTTCCAAACTCTGCGTTTCAGTTCGGCTTAATTTCAGGAGGAACCGACCCATGCACCTGCCATTTCACACTCGCTATCTAGCCGGCGGGCTTACCGCTTTTGCCCTTACGTTGTCGCTGCCCGCCGCAGGGGCAATCGTGCCGTTTAATGAGAACTTCGACAACGCGGTCGATGCCAATAATGACGGCACGCCGGACGATTTCTCGATTTCGTCCGGTTACACCCTGAATAACACCACCGGGACGTACGACTATTTGCGTACCGCCACGTTTGGCAGCACCCGCGTTTCGTCGGTTGAGCTCACCAACGCCGTGAGCCAACCGTCCATCACGATCAGCAGCGACTTCACCGTCGACGATGACAACGGCAGTATCGGGCTCGGTGCGTTCGGCGATACGTCGGCGTTTGCAGGCAGCGTTTACTTGCTTGACGTTAACGTAGATGGTTCCACTTCGGATCTGCGGATCATCCGGCTCGCGGGGTCCAGCATCGACCCATCCGGGCCGACGGTCATCACGCCCATCGCTTTTGGATTCGACGACAGCTTGCCGTTCTCGCTCAGTGCGACGCTCGCCGACAACAACGTTTCCGGTCTTGACATTTCGCTCACCGTGACGCAGGGAAGCGACAGCTTCACGATCAACGCGGTGGACCCGACTCCCCTCACCGGTGAGTACTTTGGCTACCGCCTTCGTGTGAATGGCTCGGGCTCGGGTCTGACCATTTCCGGCACGGCGGACAATTTCAGCGTTGTTCCTGAGCCTGGAACCATGGCTCTGGCCGGGCTGGGAGCCGCGGGGATCGGGCTGCGGCGTCGCCGTGCCTGATTTTCTCTGAGTTTTTCGCCGTCGCGGCCTACCCGCCGCGACGGCTCTTTGACCAGGTTTCACGTCGCTCGGTTCGATGATCTGATGGGTTCGGCGGCTCGAACTTGCTGCCAAGCTCCGGCTATGCCTGTAGGCAAAATTTTCTGATACCGTCGCAATTTAGCGTATGTTGTGTACAATTGAGACACGACTTGGCTTGACGCATTTCTGTTTGGAGTTTTTATGTCTCGTTTCCAAGCCCAAGGCCTGAAATATGGATTTGTGACCGCGTTGATGTCCGCGCTAAGCCCGGCCGTCGCGCAGGAGGTCGTGTATCGCGAGACGTTTCCCGTGCCCGAGGGCGAAGCGTTGAAGCTCACCGAGGCCGGTTGGCAGGCGTGGGTTTATTCGACGGGCGACCGCAAGGTGCACCGCGGCGCGGCCGGATATTCCGAATTGATGCGGCCGAACCCGAGCCAGCCCGGGCCGATGGAGCCGGTTGCTTCCGGGGCGGCCGAGGACGCGGCGACGACCGGGATGCTGGTCAACTGGAACGGCGGCACGTTCTGGCCCAATCCGACGCTTTACGTCACCAACGAATTCAAACTCGACGACGCGTCTCGGCTGCACTCGGTGTCCTGGTTCCAGAACAACCAGGGCGAAAAGGGCGGGTTTCGCCTGGTGCTGCGGGTGGGCACGACCTGGATCGCCAGCGACGAAAACCACGTCGGGTTCCTCAACGTCGATCAGTCGATCGCGGACACCCGCTGGCGGTTCTTCAACACCGCGAACCTCGCCCCCGACCCCGAGGCGACGATGGACACGCTGCCCGAGGGCGAGATCGAGTGGATCGGTGTCTTTGGTGAGCACACCGGATATGCCGAGCTGGACAACTTCACGATCAAGGTGAATCCGCCCGCAACCGATTGAGGTGGGGCACTGCGAAAGTCGAAATAGAGATCGTGAAGGATTTTCGGACGCTTCCGGGGGGTTCGCCGGGACGCATTCTGTGAGTCGCCTCATGTCGCCATATGTCCTGCCATCCAATCGTCTCTCCCCGCCGCGTCGCGGCTTCACGCTCATCGAGCTGCTCGTGGTGATTTCGATCATCTCGATCCTCGTGGCGTTGCTGCTGCCGGCTTTGAGCGCCGCGCGGGCGGCGGGGCAATCCGCTAAGTGTCTTTCGAACCTGCGTCAGCTCGGCATCGCGGCGTTGGGCTACGAGGTGGACTACGAGCGGCTGGCGATCGGCGAGCTCTTCAACCCCGACGATTCGATCGGCACCGACTGGCCGATCCTGCTTTCGAGCTACGTCGGCACGGGCGGCGACACGTATCGGGACGAAGAGCGGAGCGAAGCGTTTCTTTGCCCCGAGGTCGAGATCGCTTCGGACGTTGCGCGGAACCACTACGGCGTCCACCCCGCGCTCATGCCCAACGTCAACCGCGGCAACGATCCGATGTCGCGGGTCGCGTTTCCCGGCTCGGTCAATCCGTTGCCGTACCGCACGGAGCTGTTGGAGGACGCGACGTCGACGTACATGGCCGCCGACGGCGCGATCAATACGTCGAATACCGGCGTGTCGCGTTTCCGCTTCGGCGGGTCTTCGTTCTTCGTCGAACCCGGCGCGGAGCCGTCGTCGGGGCCACGCCTGCGTTACGGCGACTGGTTCACGAGTTACCGCCGAGATGTGTGGGAGCCGCGGGGTGTTCTGAACGAGGCGATCAACTTCGGCCCGAACATCGACCCTGATGGCATCAATATCCCCGGCTGGGGTCAGCCGCGCTGGCGGCACGGCGGCGACACATCCAACTGGGTGTTCGCCGATGGCCACGCTACAACGGCTGGCGACGGAGAAATCCGCATCGAGAATTTGGTCGTCAGCAGTCAGCCGAGCAGCCCGAAATGACTGTCCGACGTTGGGCGCGAGGCGACACCTCACCACGGATTTACTTCACGAGAGCTATCAGATGAATGGTTGTACCGGGAAGCGTTGGTTCAGGAATTTTGGTCTGTCCCTCGGTGCGTGCGCGGTTGCGGCGACGGCCGCGGAGCCGCCCGCATTGACGCACCCCAAGGCCGACCCACAGGGTTGGCAGCCGGTGCCGCTCATCAGCCAGGAGATCCGCGACGCCGGGGAGCCGTACGGCGGCGAGGGTGGGCAGTGGATCCAGTCGCTGGCGATCGACCACACGGACGGGCAGTTCTTGATCTACGGCATCGACGTGGCGGGCATGCTGCGGAGCCTCGACGGCGGCAAGACCTGGGAGCCCGCGAACGTCGGCTTCGATCCGCGCGGCGCTTCGGGGGCGTCGATCGATCCGCACTTCCCGCATCGGGCGATCGTGATCGGCGTGAACTCGATGCCCAGCGGTCGGCACGGCGTGTACCTCAGCGAAGACCGGGCGGCGTCGTGGGAGCACGTGCTGCCTGTGGAGATGTGCGGCATCCGCGACTTCCGTGATCAAGTCGTTTTCGATCCGTCGACGCGCGACGACGGAGCCGGCGTCACCCGCGACGTGTTCTGGTCGCGTAACGCGGTTGAAAGGCCCAACTTCGGCAGCATCGAGCCCGACCCGGCGCTGTATCGTTCGGCCGACGGCGGGCGGAGTTGGAGCCGGCTGCCCGATACCGCGAACGTCGCCGGCGGCTTCCTGCGTGTCGACCCCACCCAAGCCGGCCGGCTGCTGACGCACGGTTACCACGCCGGCTACTACGTCAGCGAGGACCGTGGCGGCACGTGGGAGAAGTTGAAAGAGGGCACGTTCACCGGCCTGGACCTCAGCCACGCCCGGCCCGAAACCGTTTGGATGACCGACGCCGCGAACGTGTACCGCTCCGACGACGGCGGCCGGACGTTCGAACGCCACAATGTCGCGTCGGACGCGTTGGCGAAAGACGGCTACACCTTGCGGGGCATCAAGGTCAGCCCCGCCGACCCCGACCGCGTGCTGCTCTGGCGGCAGGACGACGACGGGTGGGACTGGACTTGGCACGTCAGCCACGACGCCGGGCAGACCTGGCAAGTCTCGAAGCACGACAACACCAAAGCGTTCTTCCGCCGCAACGAAAGGCACGGGGTGTTCGCATGGCACCCGACGGACCCCGACGTCATCGTGTCCACCGGCGGCGACTGGCCCACCCGCAGCACCGACGGCGGCGTGACCTTCCCTTGGTCGGCCACCGGCTTTGTCGGCAACCTCGTCAGTGCTCGGTGGATCTTCAACCCCAAGAACCCCGACCTGCTGTTTCTCGGGTCGCAGGATTATTCGGGAGCCATCACCCAGGACGGCGGCGACACGTGGCGGTACGTCTCGGTCAGCGGCAAAGTCTGGGGCGGTTTTACGTACGGCGCCCATGCGGTGTCGTCCGACGTGCTCATCGCGGGAGACAGCCCGGAATGGACCGGCGCCCGCCGGCTCAACATCTCGCGCGACGGCGGCGAGACGTGGGAACGCCGCGACGACGTGACGTTCGACCGGGGCAACTGGAACAAGCCCGATGCGGAAGTCCCGTTCGGACATCGGTCGGCGTTCTCGTGCCCCGACGCGCCGGACGTGTGGTTCTTCGGTCCGTGGCGTTCCCAAGACGCGGGCCAGACCTGGGAGACCATGGACAACTGCGACGGCATCCGCAACGTCACGCTCGGCCCGGACTACACGCTCGTCGGCATGGACTACGACCACGACGCCGGTCTGTCGCACGCCATGCTCTCCGACGACCACGGCCTTACGTGGCGAAGCGTTGGCACCGCCGAGGGACGGCCCGGCGACGCCGCGTACGACCCGGAGAACCGCGTGGTCTACTTCACGGTCGGCGGCGAGCTGTACCGCAACCGTATCGACGACGACGCGGCGCCCGAACAGCTCGACCCGCCCCGCGACCAGTTCGGCGGCCGGCGGATCCAGTCGGTCGCGATCGATCCCCATGCCCCGAACATCGTGTACCTCGCTCAGAACCGGGACATCTATTCGGTCGACGCCTCGGCCATGCGTTCGCTCGACGGCGGCGACACGTGGGAAGTCCTGACTCGGCAACAGCCGCTCACTGACAGCATCGGTTTGGATGGCGGTCGCGAATCCTTCATCGTCCGTGTCCACCCCGTGACCCGCGACGCTTGGTTCGGCACCGGCTGCTACGGCACGTGGCGTTATCCCGCGCCGGCCGAATGATCCCAAGACCGACCCGCCCATGACTCGTCTTGCCCCGCCCAATCCGACCAAGCCAACCTCCGAACCGCCGCGGACGCCACGGCTACTTGTAGAAGCCGGCGGTTGGCCGGCGTATTGCGCAAGGGTCCAAAGTGACGCTCGGCTCGCACCACTTTGCGATTGGCTGTTGGGCGAAGCCGAGCGATTGCTATCGATGCCCCCGCAGGCTTACGAACTTGATGACAGTGGCCGACTTCTTACGCCCGCCCGCTTTGTGTTGATGCGGACGATGGTGCTGGCCCAGGCGTTTCACCTCACCGGCCGAGCGACCTTCGCACGGCGCGCTCGACACGAATTGCTCCACGCCGCGGCCTACCCCGATTGGGGTCCGGAGCACCTGCTGGACACCGCCGAGCTGTGTACCGCCGTCGCGCTGGGGTACGACTGGCTATACGACACGCTCGATGATGTAGACCGTCGAACCCTCCTCGAAGCGCTCCGCGATCTTGGTCTTGGACAGATGCCTGCGGACCACTGGTGCTGGACGCGGCACAACAACTGGAACCAGGTCTGTTGTGGTGGCGCGACACTTGCCGCGCTGGTGCTCGAGGACACCGAACCTCAACTTGCCGCCGAAACACTGGCGCGCACCCGCGCCGCTATTTCCCACGGCATGCAAGCCTATGCCCCCGACGGCGTGTCGCCCGAAGGCGTGTCCTATTGGAGCTACGGCGCGACCTACAACGCCCTGATGTTCTCCGCGTTACACACTGCCCACGGCGAAGACCCGCGCGACTTGATGGCCGAACCGCTCCGCCGCAGCGCGATCGTCAGAAGCCTCGTGGAAGCGCCGTCGCAGCAATGGTGGAGCTATGCCGACAGCTTCAGCCACAACCGCATCGAACCGGCCCTGCTTTGGTTCGCCGACCTCGACGATGCGCCGCATTTGGCCGAGAGTGTGTGGAGACAAGCCGCGAACCCCAACGCGTATTTGCGAAACCTCCGTGCGCCGGTTCAGGCCTGGCTTCTACCGCTGGCGTTGATTTGGCCCGCCCCGCCCGATAAACCCTTGCCCTTCAACGCCATGTCACGCGCTTGGCACGGCCGGGGCTCGGTCCCTTTGGCGATCCTGCGCCACGCTGGCCACGCTCAAGACCCAAAGTGCGCCGCCTTCCTGGGTATCAAGGGCGGCAGTCCGTCGGTCAGTCACGCCCATATGGACATCGGGTCTTTTGTGGCCGAGCTCGCCGGGAAGCGCTGGGCGATCGACCTAGACGGCGAAGCATATCACCGCGTCGAAGCCCACTTCGCCAAGCACAATCGGACCGTGGCGGACGCCGGCCAACACGCCGGTCTTTGGGACATGAGCCCCGATAGCGCACGGTGGTCGTTACGCCGTTACGCCAATGCCTACCACAACACACTCACGATCAGCGACCACCACCAAAACACCCACGCCACTTCCGAGTTTCTGAGCGTCACCGAAGAGCCGTATCCACAGGCCGTGCTCGATCTCACACCGACGTATGCCGGACAAGCGACGCGCGTGATCCGGAAAGTGGCCGTCAGCGATGCCAATCGTCTGACCTTCGAAGACCAAATCACCGGTGTCGCGCCCGACGCTTCGGTCACTTGGACTTGGATTACTGACGCCAACGTTGTCGAAGAATCTAGTCACGCGCTGCGCCTGACGAAGGGGGGGCGGTCGGTTTGGCTTCGTCATGCCTGTAAAGATGTAGGCCCCTTTAAGGTTGAGGCCTTCGACCGTAAACGCCCCGAATTCGAGTCGCCGAACCCCGGCGTCTTGCGCATCCGGCTTGTGTCGAAACATCACCCCAAGGGTCGGCACCGTTTCGATGTTGAGCTCACATCGGACTCCCGTTGATTGGATTCGCCGTTCACAAACGAGATCGGTCACGAATCGCCGGGTATGGCACTCGACTTGTACCCATCGCAAGATCACGTGCGACTCTATGAATCATTTTGACACCGTCATTGAAGGCTCCCAGCAAAGCATCGAGATTTGGAATCGAATGGTGAACGTATGCTGCGGAGTCGGCAGCTGGATAGTGCGGACTTGCGCAGACTTGTTTTTAAAAATCGGGGCGACATGATTTGAACATGCGACCTCCTGCTCCCAAAACAGCAACGGGCCACGGCTGAAATCCCGCAACTCGTTGTTCACACATTACATACGTTTCTGGCGTTTTCAACCCATTTCATCCGTTGATCCCCGTTGTCAGGCTGTTATGGCGCGTGACCATGTGCGCGCACATGGGGCACACGACGGACAAGATCGTTGAAATCAGGCAACGCGACCCTGCGGGAGAGGTTCCGCCACGATCGTCTTTGCCGCCACCTCCGCTAACTGCCTAGCCACTTTGCGCGGAGGCTTGCTCGTTCCTGCTCCCCAATATGCATTCGCATGGGCTTCATGCTCGGTCTCGGTTCGCTCGATCTTGATGGCGTATCCGAGGTCAACGGCAGCACTGCAAACGAATGCGACCACAGCTGCATTACGGTCCCTTCCATAGTGGCCGTCGCGCACCGCTTGTACCGCCGCTTCATCCGCTTGCTCGGGTGGACCCAGCAGCGATTTTAGGGCAACCGAAAACTTAGGTTTGCAAAACGCAGTCGAACTGATTGGCGGTGTCCGATTCGGCAGCCAATGGTTTTTGTCACTGTTCACAGCGCGATATGCGACATCAGCGCCCTCGGCATCTGGCCCCGGCTCAACGGATGGGTTTGATTCGTCAGGCAAAGATTCAGGCACCATGCATCCGTGCAAGGAAGTCACGCAAAGCTCCGAACTCTTGCAGCCGGAATGACGCTTCATAGCTTTGCTGCGAACCGCGATCGAAAATTAGAGCCTCCACCAAGTCCCCGTTCACCGCTTCAAGTTCTACAACGAAGCGATCATCTGTTGAGGACCATTCGAGCTGGAGACCCCCATCGAACGTGGCGTAGAAAGCCGCCGACGGAGGTAGATCATCTGACACAGCATCAATGAGTACATCCGCAAGCCAAAGAGCTTCCGGTAGCGGTTCTTTAGAACCTTCGCCATCCCAATTAGTCGGGAGCTTGGCGAGACGCTTGATGTCATTTCGCAGACGCTGTGAGGGTGCCTGGAAAATTTCCCGCACGAGCCGATCGGCCAAATACGATTCTCGCCGGTCCACATAAGCGATTGGCTGATGCTCTCTCCCGTGGGCGAGAGCATCAGCGTAGCCACCTTGGGGAGCTTCTTGGGTGGCGGGTGGTTCGAGTGTGAGGGGGCCATCGTAGGCGACGAAGGGGATCATGAGTTTGTTAGAGATTGAGTGCGCGGACTCATCAACTGACGCGTCGATTCGGTAATTGAGGTCTCAAAAAGGCGATTTTCGATTGCGTGCAACTTCTGCAGCATATCTCCTAGCTCGTTATCGGCTAGTGAATGGGTGGGCGTGACCTTCCAGCCTACGTCTAAATCCAAGACGACGGAGTAGCGGCCCGGCTGTTTAGGGGGAACCGTCGTCTGCACCAAACGGCCAAAGACTCCCGGTTTTTCTTGGACGGTATCTAGCTGCAGCAAGAAATCTCGCAGGCCGATTCCAGGCGTGTCAGCAGAAATATTGGGACAAGTCCGAAAATACTTTGCCAAGGAAAGGTTGTCCGAAGCCGGCAACTCGAAGCGGTTGACGTAGCGAACCCCGACGTAGCTAAGAACGCCCCGCGGATGAACTTCGCGGAATGCGGCCCAAGCGGCAAGGGTGTCGGGCAAAAGCTGCTTGTCCCAGCCGAGCCAGCCGGGCCGATTCGCGTCTTCGCCACGCCGCAGCAAAGTAATCATCTGCGCGACACCGGGATTGGGACCGTTTAGGACATGAACCTCACGACTGTGATTCGCATCGGCCCAGAGCTTCCCGATCAGATTTCTCCGGGCTTCTGTGGCTGTAATTCCTTCATACGGTGTCCCGGAAACCTCTACTTCGTCGGCTGCTACTGAAGCAGATTTGATGTAGTCATCTCCGGGTTTGAATTCAGACCAC
This sequence comes from Planctomycetota bacterium, assembly GCA_039030755.1. GTDB lineage: Bacteria > Planctomycetota > Phycisphaerae > Phycisphaerales > Phycisphaeraceae > CAZIXN01. The sequence continues at coordinate 33,028 of JBCCDN010000005.1, forward strand.
CAAGCGTTCGTGTCAGAACCTCGATCCGAACTCACTTGGATATCTACCAAGGCTTGGACCACCGCCGGGTCTGCATATCTGCGTTCGTAGTCCAATTCCACCATGCATCAGCATCCTACAGAAAGCGATCTACCAGAATACGCACCGCCTCGGCCGGAGGTCGCTAGTCTGCGCACGCGGCGACCAAGGAATCCTCTGGGACCGCCCAGACTGCTGACACCATCATCGGCCTTGGGCTAGCTGGCCGCTGAATCCCGCCGAGGCTTCGGGGGTGTGATGGGTGGGTCAGATGTGCGCGCGGACAGAAATGGCCAGCTAGCCCCCCAACAAACACCGCCCCGGCGACGACGACAAAGACGGACCGGGGCGGCGGGTGCCGCTGCGTGAGCAGCGGGCGGACGATAGGGATGTGTTTACAAGCGGACGCGGTGGCGGCCTTTGGCCTTCGGCTCGGGCGGGACGTGCTGCCCGGTTCGGATGAGAGGCCACGCCTGCAACAGGTCAGCGGCCACTTCGCAGGCTTCGGGGTCGTCACCGGCCGCCGCACGCGCGATGATCGACGCGACGACTTCCCAAGCCCGATCAGGGAATCGCAAGAGTCGTGCCCGCAGCGCCGCGTCGTGGCCGGGACCGCCCAACAGCGCGCGGGCGTCCGCGATCCAAGGCCGCGCGAGTGCGTCGTCGTCAGCTTGCCAATAATCGCGGCTGGCGGAAGTCATGCGAATTCGTCAGATTCGTCGTATTGCTCGGGGTCCGCTTCGGGCTGACGCGGCGCGACGCGATTGAAGTGGTCGGGGTAGCGACGTTCGAGCAGCTGCATCGGGGATCGTTCGGCAAGGAGCGAGCACCGCAAACTGTGCCGAGTCGCGGCAAGGTCGATCGCGGCCATCAATGGCTTCGCATCCGACCCCGCTACGTCGCGTGCGTGCTTTGCCCACTCGCTGAAAGTCTCGGCTGAAATCCCCAACGCATAGGGGAGGTTCGCCACCGGGACGCCGAGTTCTGTGAGCGCGGCCGCGTCTTGAATCAGGTCGGGGTCGGACGGATCGTCGGCATCAGGGCGAGGCTCGATCTTCGTCGTACGGCTGACGAGTTCCGCGACGCGATCGGCGATGGCGGCGATACTTTCGTCATCGCCCGGTCGAGGCAAACCGAATCCATAGCTGAAAGCCAACTTGGTCGCGACCATGTCGCCGGATGCGGCTTTTCGCAGCACCGCTTCGATCACTTCGGGAAGACGCGGGGCCAGTGCCTCCAACATCGCTCTCCGCAACTCGGCGGCACGTTGCCGCGCGCCGTTGCCCGAGGCGAAAGAGTTGCCGCGACCGAACCGGCCGCGACTGTCTCGGGCGTCGTCACCGTTCACGCCCGTTTCTACGGTGGCGTCGTCGTCAAGCCGTTCGCGGCGGCGGTGGTTCGTAGTTCGTTTTGCCATTCGTGTTCATCCGTGAATGAAGTGAAAAGACCTGCCCCACGCCGTGGTCGCGGAGCAGGCCGGGGCCGCGTACCCGATCACGCGGCGTAGGCCATCAAATCTTTCTCACCCGCAGATAACTTCTCGGCGGCGAGTTGGTCGATGCGTCTGCCGCCGCCGAGCTTCGCTTCGGCTTTGTTCAAATTCGTACGGATGACCTGTTCGGCGTCGGCCAGCTGTGACGCCAGCAAATAGTCATCGGGCCGCAACGCCTTGGTGTGAACCTCGCGAAGCTCGCGCGCGAGTTCGACGGGAAGAAACGCATGGGCGGTGTTGTGCAACGGATCAGCGCCATCGACGCCGTACAAAATCGCCTTGGCCTGCGGCGTGGTCTGACGGGCCTGCTCCAGCAAGAAAAGGCGTCGGCTCGCCGGCGTGGGTTCGCCAAGACGTGTACGGACTTCGCGGCCGAACGCGCCGGCGTCGGACGTGTCGATGTGTGAGGGTCTCCAAACCGGAGTGTCGAGGCTCGGCAATTCGAGGCGCTCCCGCATCCGTTCGACGGTCTTGAGCGCGGGCGCTTTGACGTTCCTGAAAAGTTGCCACCGCGCGGTCTCCGATGCCTCGGTGATGCGTTTGGTCTTGCCCGAAGCGTTCAGGTCGCCGTCGCGATTGATCGTGTTCTTTTTCGCGCTGAAGACGGCCAAGACGCTTTCGGCTTCAGCGTTTACTTGTCGCAACAACTTGAGCAGATCGGGGTGAACGTTCGAGCCGGGACGGATCAGACCGTGTTCGGTTTGAAGTTCGTCGCGCATTGGCGGGCGGTCGGTTTCGGGGCGCGGGGCGTCGGCGGCAAGGCGGGGCATGGGGAAGTCCTTTCGTGAGGGGGTGAGGATCAGGTGTCAGGCGTGGCGGGGTAGTGGGGAGGAATCCGGGGTTTTGTGTGCATAAACAATGAGCGGGTCGGGATCAGCGCATCCTCGGGTCGGAACCACGAGAACTTCTTGCTGAAGGCACGGACTGCCTGGGCTGATATGTCGTCCTCGCCGAAATGCGTCGCGGCCTTGCGGCACCAGCGGACACCGGCGGGCGTGTAGTCGGTGCTGTCGTTCTTGCGATCGCCCCGCCGCAGTGAGGCCCGCCCGATCCAAGCAAAATCGGGCCGTTCCCAGCGAACCCACCGACGCCATGGCACCAGCGGATCGAACCCAACTAAATCTTCGGGCGTCTCGATCCCAATGCATCGCAGCTTGGACGCTCCGCTGACCCGCACTTCGTGATGGGCGACAGGCCCTCCGGCGAAGCGGTCGGGACGGTCGGCGTAGCTCACAAGATTGCTGTGCGGGTAGTCCTTCCGGCGACCGACCTAGCGGCCGTGGCCCACCAGCCGAACTTCCGCGGACCGGCACCAACGAACGGCCGCATGACAGGTCACCCAGCGTTCGACACGATCCGCCTCGGCCTGTGTTGGCATGGGGCAGTCGATCGCCGCTTCGACCTGATTGACCAGCACTTCGCGGGGCGTGGCCCATGACGCGAAGATTTCCAGCCCGATCGGTGACGGCTGGGCTAATACCAGACGCCACATGCCCCACGCCTGCCGCTCCGGCGGTCGGAGTCGAGGCTTGGGAACCCGGCCGCAGTGCCGCCGAAGCTCGGCAAGCAGCACGGGTGATGGGTGGTCGTGCGACAACGCCGCAACTTTGTCCAAAAAGACACGCGGCCGTATGGTTGATCGTGGTGGGAGGGTCGGGATTTCGCATTGCACTTTGGTTCCTCAATGGCCGCCGTTCGGCTGCCACCGCGGCGGGTGTTTTTCACTCACAAACCAATCGCCTCGGCCTGTCGCTCGGCCCGCTCCGCGCGCAGGCGGGCCGGTCGCGGTCGCTTGGGTTTCTCGTTCAGCCGCACGCGCGGCCGCCGTGGTTCGTTGGGTTCGTCGTCGGGTTTGTCTCGGTCCGCCGCCTCGGCTCGAACCGCTCGGCGGTCAGCTTCCGCAAGCGCGTCCGTGTACTTCTTGAAGGCGTTGACGGTCGTGAACAGCTTGCAGCCGCAACGCCAGAAATCGAGGTAGACCCGCGATCCATCAGCGGCGTTCGTGCCTTGCTTGGCCGCTCTCCAAAGCCCCATGTAGCTGACGGGAAATCCCGTGGCTTCGGCGAGAACTTGAGGGGCTTCGGGCAGCGCGATCGGACGATCTTCGGCGGGGGGTTTGCACATGGTCTTGGTCTCCGGTGGGGAACGTGGTGTCGTCGTCGATGCCATGTCATACGACAGCCCGACCCGTGAAATTCGGGTCGGGCTGCAATCCTTCGAGCTTGCGGGTTTGTTTCGAGCTAGGCCGCTCGGACGCCTTGGGCGATGAGGAAATCACGCGCGAACATCTCGCGTGACTTGCCCTTGGTCATGGCCACCCGAGCTATCGCGACGGCCGATGTCTTGTTGAAGACGAAATTGCGTTGCCCGTTCTGCGGGCGTTCGACCCCAGCTTGCTCTGCGTAGTTGCTGATGGTTCGCGGCGAGCAGCGGAGCTTGTCCGCAAGAACATCGGTCGTCCAGCCAACCGTGGCCGGTTCGATGAGGCAGGCTTGATCGATGAGGCGTTCGCGCTGACGCTCGCCGCGTGGGGTCAGCCGGATCAGCTTGTCTTGGCGGTAGCGCGTGAGCAGGCTCGGCCCGATGTTCACGCCGCACCATCGCGGTTCAACCGTGCCGTCGGGCTGCATGATGCCGACTTCGACGTAGCGATCTTCGATCAGGTCGAGGATGTCACGCGCGGCGTACGGGCAGCTGCGGACCGTCCGCCAACCGGCGGCGCGGCGTGCGCGGGCATGGGGGCGAAGACGACGCCGGCGGGCGGCGGAAGAAGTGAGAGTCATGGTCGGGGGCCGAAGCCAGCGGAGCAGGTCGGCTTGGGGGTCGTTGATGAGCATGGCAGGTCTCCGGGTTAGGCGATCTTGGCGAGAACGGCGTCGAGTTCGTCGGCCCGGCGCTGCGAGTCTTCGACGTAGAAAGACGTGGTGGTCCGAGTCTCGCTGTGGCCGAGTTGCTCGGACGTGAGCTTCAACCCGGCGGCCGCCTCGAAGCTCGAAGCGAACGTGTGACGAAGATGGTTCGGACTCCAGCGGGTCACGCCCGCCTTGTCGCAGGCCGCCCGTACGCTGGCCGCATAGCTCGCCCAATCGAAGAACAAACGCGGGGCGTGCCGTGGGTTTTTCTTCAAGCCGACGCCGGCCCGGTTCCCGTGCCGTCGATCCGTCTTCCTTCTCAAAGTCCGACGCTGCCGGTGCCACGCGGCGCTCTCGGCCGCGCTGAAGCAATTGGCTTCCGCGGCGCGGTCCATCCACGGGCGGAGGATGTTTTGGGCGCGAGGACTAAGCCGGATGTGTCGCGGCTTGCCCTTGTGGATCATTTTGTGATGGGTCGGCGAATACACCCAGACCGCGCCGCGCGTATCGACCTGGCCCGGCGTCAACCAACAGACTTCACCGCTTCGCATCCCGGATTCCCGCTGAAGCTGAACCATCGCGCGCACGACCGGGCTTAGGTGGGGCAGCACCGCGTCGAAGTCAGCGTCCGGCACCGGCTGTTTCTTGGTCCATTTCGGGGTGTCCGTGCGGTCGTCGAGATGCTGGAACACGGACAAACCGCCGGCGACGGCAGGCTCTACCAGATCGCGGTTCGCGGCCCACTTGAACATGGCCCGGATGATGTTGATTCGCCCTTTGACGGTGTTTCGGGCGAGGCCGTCGATGACTAGCTCGTCTTGGATCGCGACGAGACAGGCCAGCGGGAAGTCGTTGGCCAGCAACGGCCCGTATTGCCGCCGCAGCGTCCGCAAGGCCAGCTTCACGTTTCCGACGTGGGTGGACGGCTTCCCGGTGGCACGAACGACGAAGGTGGCTTCGGCGTGGACGAAGTACCGAACGCAAAGCTCGGTGATGGTCAGCCCGGCGTCGGGGGCGTCGAGCGGGTCGGCGTCGGGAAGCCGCCGGCCGTTCTTGAGCCACGCGGCGATCAGATCGTCGTATCGCAGCTTGGCTTCGTCAGAACCGAAAACGCCGAGATATCGACGCTTCCCGCTGAACGAGACGTAGGCGCGGTCCTCGCCCCGGATGTGGTGACACCGCATCGCCGGGACTTAGACCAACGCCTTGGTTTTGGGTTTCGATTGGGAAGAACGGTCACGGGACGGCTTGCGGGGCATCTTGCTTTCCATGAAATGCCATACGCGCGTGTGCGTGCACATCATTTTGGTTCACAAGTTGCGGTCCGCGGGGCGACGTTGCCCGAAGCGTAAATGCTTATGCCGTCGCTGTTTGAAGAAAATCGGGGCGACATGATTTGAACATGCGACCTCCTGCTCCCAAAGCAGGCGCTCTACCAAGCTGAGCTACGCCCCGATCGGTGCTCGTATAGCGTAGCAAGACGGGGGCTCATTCGGCCTGGGCAAGGTAGGCGGCCAGCAGATCCCGGCAGGCGTTGAGGTCGTTTTTGTGAATGGTTTCGGTCACGGTGTGGATATACCGCGTGGGCAGGGAAAGCGTGAAGGTTCTGACGCCGCCGGCCTGGCGTTGCATCCCGCCTGAATCGGTGCCGCCACGGGCGAGAATCGAGCGTTGGTGCGGGATGTTGTGCTGCTTGGCGATCGCTTCGAATTCATGAAAAAGTGGCCAATCGGCGATCGATGCAGAATCCATCACGGTGAGGGCGGCGCCTTTGCCGAATTCGGTGCAGCGCTGGTCTTCGGGGACGCCCGGTGTGTCGACGCAGAGGGTGGTGTCGATCGCGATGCCGATATCGGGCTGGACGGTATGCGCTGAGGCGACGGCACCGCGGAGGCCGACCTCTTCTTGTACGGTGAAACCACAATGGATTTCGGCGGCGTGATTCGCCTGATCTTCGACGAGTTTCTCTATAGCGCGGATGGCAATCCAACACGCGATGCGGTTGTCCATCGCCTGGCTGACCACGGCGTCTCCGACTTCGTTGAAAGGGGCCGCGAGCGTGACCATGTCCCCGAGCTTGATGCGTTGTTTGACCTGCTCGGCCGGCATGCCGAAATCGATCACGAAATCGGAGAGCTCCGGGATTTTCTTCCGGTCGTCGTCGTTGGCGATATGCGTGGGCTTGACGCCGGGGTTGAGTACACCGAGAAGGTCCTTCGACGGGTCTTCGAGATCGGGAGCAACCTGGACCAAGCGCGCGAAGAGGTTCCGGGCGTCGAAGCCGCCAACGGGTTGGATACGAACAAAGCCGTCGCTACCGATGTGACGAACGACAAAACCAATCTGGTCCATGTGTGCCGCGAGCATGATGCGCGTCGGATGGGGCCGGTCCTCGGTCGACGAGGTTTTCGATGAGTTGGGACGCGCTTTGCGGACTGCGATGATTGATCCGAGCGGGTCGACGCTGACTTCGTCGAACAGTCCTTCGATGCGTTCGAGGATCAGTTGCCGGATGCGGTGTTCGCGGCCGGGCACGCCGGGCGTGAGGCAGAGGGCTTTGAGAAGTTCCAAGAGGTTTCCTCCTGTCAGGGGTTCGTCGGGATCTCGTTTGCGAGCTTACGAAGAGCCGAATCAAACTCGGAAAGGCGGGGATGATTCGAGTCCATGCGTCGTAGCACTACAAGCATGGCCTCAGCGGCCTGAGCTTCCTCAGCTCGGAGGTAGTACCCCACCGCTTGCTCGGCGGCATGAGCGTTGGTCGGGTCGCGTTGGACCCATTGCTCGTAGTACTGGCCGGCCTCGAAACCCAGTCCGAGTTCTTCGAGGATTTGGCCCAGCGGTGCCATCACGTCGGGGTGAAACGCATCCTCGGGCTTGGGCAAGCGGAGCACCTTGCTTGCCTTGACCAATTCGCCGTGTTCTCGCAGTTGTTGGGCAAGCCGGATGGCGTAGCGGCGTAATGCATCCCCTCCTTCAAGCGACGCGAGGTTGTAAGCCTCTTCGAGCGAGGCCAACGCCGCGTCGGGTTCGCCCTCGTGATCCAAGACGGCCGCGCGTAGGGCGTGGGCTTCGTGAAGCGTGGCCTGTCGCGCGATCGCGGCAATCAGAAGTGGCTTGGCCTCGTCGTATTTCTGTTCTTTGACGGCTAAGTTGGCCAACCGAACCCAGAGCGCGGGGTCCTCCGGACGTAGCCGACGCGCGGCTTCGTAATGCGTTCGGGCGGCGGTCCAGTTTTCGGTTTGTTCCGCGACGCCCCCGGCCAAACGGTGGAGCTGCGGATCGTCGGGTTCCAACACCAGTGCTTCGGCAAACGATGCATAAGCCCTGGACCAGTCGGCGAGCTCAACCTGGACTTGCCCGAGAAGTCGATGAGCAGACGCGGCATCGGGACGGCGCTGAGCCAGAAGTTCGGCGGGAGCAAGCAGCGGTGTGGCGTCACGGCCGTTGACGACCGCGGCTTCGAGCTTCTCGCTCAAGTCGACGATCGCCTGTTCCAACTCTGCGTCGGTCGGGGGCGGCGATGGCCTCAACCCGCCCAACGCGACCCACGCGATCACAACGCCCAGTAGCGCGATTGCGACCGCGGCGGGGACCAACCAGGGATGGCGCTGGTCTCGGGCGGTTGGGGGAACAGGCATCGCTACACGATAACCCCGCGGTTCGTCGCATAGGTTGCAACGCCTGCGCTATGCTTTACGAATGCTGGAACTTTCGCGCACTGTGCGCCTTTGCCTCAACGTCGACACCGCACATCGCGGGGATATGCTGCCAGACGATGCAAGGTCCAACACCTTCGCCGCTTGGCCGCCCCCGCGTGGGTTGGCTCGGTATGTGGAGGTCCGGGTGACCTGTCGCGGCGAGGCGCACGCGCGTACGGGCTACTTCATCAATATCCGTGACATCGACGAAGCCGTCCGTGAGCACGGCTTGCCACGATTGTTCCGGGCAATACGCGAAGAAACCCAAGGTCGATGTACCGCGCTGGGCGCCTTGGTGTATGGGCTGCTTGAAGATGTCCAGCCGGCGCTCAACGGTACGGTCGCCGCTCTCGAACTCCGTCTGACTCCGGTGACCACCATGACCGCGCAAACAGCTCCATCTGGCGACACACACACGGTTCTACTGCGTCAACGCTACGAGTTTTCGGCAGCGCATCGGCTGCATGTCCCCGAGTACAGTGACTCGCAAAACCGCGAGATCTTCGGAAAGTGCAACAACCCGGCCGGCCATGGCCACAATTACATGTTCGAGGTCGCGGTCGACTGCCCCGTCGATTCTGACGGCCGGACGCTGGAGGTGGGGGAATTAGACGCGGTGGTGGACGCGTGTGCGGTCGATCGCCTAGATCACAAGCATCTCAATGAAGATGTCCCCGAATTCGCTAGCCGCAATCCGTCGGTCGAAAACATTTCCGAAGTGGTTTGGGGATTCTTGGTGGACAGGATGCCGGGTCGATCCCGACTACGAGAAATCACGGTCTGGGAAACGGGCAAAACGTCGTGTACTTATCGGGGACCCACGGAAGATTGATAGCACAGAAGAACGCTGGTTACGATCTTGGGATGTGGACGGCATGGCAACAACCTGTATTGAGCGAATGGTTTGGCTTGATAGACATCGTGAGCGCGGCAACCCGTGGTCTGAGTACGTCACGGTCTAATGCTCAGTTGCAGTTGCTATTTGAGGGCTGGATGGCAATCGCTTTGCTGGCTTCGATCACCGCGTTGGGTTTACTGTTGATCGTTGTCTTACTCGCGGTCTGGCGAAGAAGCCTCCGCAGGGAGAAAAGGCTCGAAGCCGAGATTCACGAAGTTCGCAACAGCCTCACAGCCATTGGCGACGCATGGGCGGCGTCGGCGACCCGTATTCCTGGATTTGCGCCGCGAAACGCACCAGACGAAACGGACGACGACGATGACGAGGATGAAGACGAAGAGCCCGATGACCCATACAACCTATTTGGCGGTCGAGACCCACTCGACGGCGACGAAGAAGACGATCCTGACGATGATGCGTTGACGGACGAAGACGAAGGTCCGCCACCGGGGTTTCGCTGAGTCGGCGGCTAGTCTTGGAAAACAACGGGCTCGGTTTCATTCGCTTGCCTCATCGCACAGCGTCCTGTACCGCGACACCATTCGCATTCTTCGTGGGTCCCGTCGATTTGGCCGAGACAGTAATTAAGCTGCGACAAAATCACGTCTTGGATCATCGCGTTCAGGCCGATCGGCGCGGTGACGGCAAAGGGAATGTGCGGGTGCTTGAGCGCGGCTTCCCGGGCGAGGTTCGGGATGTCCTGATGCCAGTGTTTTCCCGGGGCCAGAAAATACGGACAGATCGCGACGCGTGTTGCGCCCCGCGAGACACAGCGATCGAACGCCGAGGTGATCGAAGGCTCCGCCAACTCCATATGCGCTGGCTCGACAATTGGGTAGGCCTGGGCGTGTCGTGCCGCAAATCGGCTGACGAACCGCTCCAGCATCTCGTTGGATGCTGCGCGACGGGAACCGTGATCAACAATCACAATCCCGGTGATTGGTGAATCCGCGGCGTTGTTGGCGTCAAGAAGCATTGCAAGTCAGCTTAGCCCCATCGAACCTTTATCCATCTTCACTATTCCGCTGGATTCACCAGAAAAATTAAGAATTACTTCGAAAGTTCAGATTCACCGTTGGCGATTTTATCGTTGGGGGGTAGTTTTAAACCTTGCTGGCACTATCCAGCCTTGGGAGGGAACCCCATCGATATCGACCGCGGCCTTCGGACCATGTTGGCTGGCTTTTGATCATCGAAGCCTGCGTTTGAGGGAATTGGGTTGTATCGGATGGTCGTGGTGTTTCCGCGACTGCCGTGAGGAGAAAGCATGATGCGCGAAAAATTTTTGATACTGATCTGTTTGTCCGTGTGGGCTCTCGGCTTCTCGGCGGCCGGTGAGACGGTCATTGGTGAGGCCAATGTGTCCGGTGATCTGAGTTCCTTGAATCCGCCGACGCTTTACGGCCGCGAAATCAATCCCGACGACCCTTGGCGGGGCCGCTTGCGTCGGGTTTGGGGCGGAGCACTTGATATCTATCGCGATTGGGAAGCGAATCAGGTCGTCGTCACGTCCGACGAGGGCCCTACGCCGGTGCCGCTACCCTCGGCGGCCCTGGGCGGCTTAGCACTTCTTGGCGGCGTCGGCGGTTTGCGTGCGATGCGTCGTCCGCACTCGGCCTGACACGATTCGATCGAACCAGACTGAGGTACTGCACGCACGGCTCGCTCGCCGCGAGGGGTGCGTTGTGTCGTGGTGTATACGGTCGGTAGCATTGGTACCCCGTACCACGCACCGGATCGTGCCGCTTTCCTGCCAAAACCATTCCAACCCTCAACGAAACCATGACCCTCCGCATCGCAATCATCCCTGGCGACGGCATCGGCCCGGAAGTTGTCAACGCCTCGCTCGCCGTCCTCGATCAGGCCAAGGCTCATCACGGCTTCGCTTACGACGCACAACACTTCCCCTTCTCCGCGCAGCATTTCCTCGATACCGGACACGTATTGGACGACACCGATCTCGACACGCTTCGCGGCTTTGACACCATCCTCCTCGGCGCGGTCGGCGGCATCCCCAACGATCCGCGATTGGCCGGCGGCGTGATCGAAAAAGGGATCCTGCTCAAGCTTCGTTTCGCCTTCGACCAATACATCAATCTGCGTCCCGTTCAGCTTTATCCCGGCATCGAGACGCCGATCAAAAACAAGACTGCCGAACACATTGATTTCGTCGTCGTCCGCGAAAATACCGAAGACCTGTATTGCGGCCTTGGCGGCGTCGCCCGTCAGGGCACACCCCATGAGGTGTCCACGCAAACCATGCTCGCCACTGACTTGGGTGTGCGGCGCTGCATCAAATACGCTTTTGAATTAGCGCGGACCCGGGAACGCAAGCACTTGACGCTCGTCCACAAAACCAACGTACTCACCCACGTCGGCCAAACGTGGCACCGTGCGTTCCGTGAGCTCGCCGAGCAGTACCCCGATGTCGAAACCAACTACCACCACGTCGACGCCTGCTGCATGGTCATGGTCACCTCCCCCGAAACCTACGACACCGTCGTGGTGCCCAACATGTTCGGTGACATCATCACCGACCTAGGGGCCGCCATCGCCGGCGGCATGGGCATCGCCAGTTCGGGCAATCTCCAGCCCGACGGCACGGCCCCGTCGATGTTCGAACCTGTTCACGGCAGCGCCCCGGACATCGCGGGGAAGAACTTGGCCAACCCGATCGCGACGATCGATTCGCTGGGCCTGCTTCTGCGCGAAACCGGCCGAATCAAACGCGACAACGCGGCGATCAAAACCGGGCAAGCGATCGGCGACGCCGTGAAGCAAGTCACGCCCCACTTCACCGGCAAGTCGCTCGACCGCAGCGGATACGGCACCGACGCGATCACACAGATGGTGATCGACGCGATCTGACATTCCAAAACTGGATATCAGTTCATGCTTGACTTCATCCGTTTGATATTTCTTATCACGGCCACACTTCTCACCGGCCCGGTTGCCGCGTCGTTGGATGTCAATGTCGACTTCGCATCGACGAAAAGCGGCGCAGCACCAGCAGACACCTTCGCCGCGGGTGGACAATCAGGCCGATGGAATCTTCTCGCGCCGAATCCGGGGGGCGATTTTGATCCCTTGGCTTTGGTCGATACATACGGAAATGCCACCGGGGTCACGCTCTCGCTCGAAGGCTCCCCTTGGCAACTGATTGGCGGCCTGGGCCGGTCCACGAGCTTCAGCGGCCGGGACGACGGAGTGACCCGTTTGATGGCGGATTACATCGTTAATTTTCGATCTGTCGTGATCGAGGGCTTAGATGCCGGCCCGTATTTACTCCGAGCCTACGGAGCAAATCATTTCGGTGAACCGTACCCGCAGACCATTCGGATCAACGAGAATCCGGCGTCTGATGTTGCATACGGCGGAGTCTGGCGAGGTGACTTCTTAGCCGGTGGAACACACGCCGAGTTAATGGTCCATGTTGGAGAGTCTGGCCGATTTTCGCTTCAGGCGCTCGACGGCGACCCCTTCCTCAACGGCTTGCAACTTTCAAGCGTGCCCGAACCAAGCATGGCGTTTTTTTGTGGCGGGATGGCGGTCGCGCTCAGCCGCTTTCGATCTCGAGGTCCTTGACCTTCTTGTTGAGGGTGTTGCGGTTGATGCCCAGGAAGTCCGCAGCGCGCACCTTCACGCCGCCGTTGAGTTTGATGGCTTCCTTGAGCAGGTGGCGTTCCACCTGATCGATCACCATGCTGTACACCTTGCCCTCGTAGACGCCGTACTGCCGGATCGCGGATTCGGCGAGTTTGGTGCACTGGCCGTCGATACTCTCGTCAGCACGGTCGCCGCGCACCTGCTGGCTGAACATGCGGATCGGGAGGGGCAATAAATCGTCGGTGAAGTCTTCGCCGTTGGAAAGCACAACGGCGCGTTCGATCATGTTTTCGAGTTCACGCACGTTGCCCGGCCAGGGGTAGCGCAGCAGTGTGTTCAGCGTGTCCCGGCTGAGTTTCTTGAGGTGGCGGGCGTTCTCTTGGTTGTAGCGGTCCAGGAAATGATCGATGAGCACGGGCACATCTTCGCGGCGATTACGCAGCGGTGGGATATTCACCGTGACGACGTTCAGCCGGTAGTAAAGGTCTTCGCGGAAGTTGCCTTTGCGGACTTCGTCTTGGAGGTCGAGGTTGGTGGCGGCGATGACGCGGACGTCAACCTTAACCGTGCGGTGGTCACCGACGCGTTCGAGTTCGCGCTCCTGAAGCACCCGTAATAGTTTGACTTGGAGTTGGGTGTCGAGCGTGCCGATTTCATCGAGGAAGATGCTGCCGCCATCGGCGGCTTCGAACCGTCCGACCTTGTCTCGGACGGCCCCGGTGAACGCGCCCTTGACGTGGCCAAACAATTCGGACTCCAGCAACTCCCGGGAGAGTGCCCCGCAGTTCACCCGGATCAAAGGTTTCTCGGCACGGGGCGAGTTGTAGTGGATCGCTTTGGCGATGAGCTCTTTGCCGCAGCCAGTTTCGCCGAGCAAAAGCACGGTGGCCCGTGAGTTGGCGACCTGGGCGATGGTGGAGAGCACGTCCAGCATGGCCGGCGAACTTCCGATGATGTTGTCGAATTTGTAGGCCTGGCGGAGGTTGTCGCGAAGGCGAGCGGTTTCTTCGAGCCAATTATTTTTTTCGCGCTGGACGCGGTGGTGGATGCGTACAGCTTGGGTGAACAGGCCGGCAACGATTTTGATGAGCCGGGCGTCGGCGTCGAGCCGGGCTTGGTCGACGAAAGGCAAGTCGCAGGAAATCGCCCCAACGGTTTCGGTGCCGTCGCGCAGCGGGACGCAGACGAAGCTGAGCGGGTCGTGGTCGGCCGAGGCATTTGCGTCGTCGTCGGCAGGCAGTTCGCGGGCCTTCGTGCGGTTCAGGAACTTGGCATCCAGTGCCACGTTGGGGATCACGGCTGGTTCACCGCTGGCCATCGCGCCGCCTGTGACGCCTTCGCCCAAGGCGTATCGGCCCCGCTCCTGCTCGGCGGGGGTGAGCCCAACGGATGTCACGGTGCGAGCTCGCTGACTGGCAGGATCAACCAACACTAGTGCCGCACGCTGGACGCCAAGCCGCTCGGAAAGTTCGTTCATGGCC
>JBCCDN010000006.1:0-42052 GCA_039030755.1 Planctomycetota bacterium
CGAGGATGCGAAACGTTTCATCCATGAGTTTGCGCGGCAGATGGAAGTCGACGATCGGTACGTGTTGCCGGCCTTCGAAGACCCGGTGAAGTACGCGCTGCGGGAACGCGAGTTGCCGATCAACGTCGACCCGTTGGACAGCAAGTTGGAGGATGCGGAGGAGCGGGCAAGGCTGCTGCGGGTATTCGAGCGCGGGCTATCGACGCCGGTGGGGTTTGTGTTGCCGATCGAGAAGAATCACACGTACGACGGGCCGAGTTGGCACAGCGGGATGTGGATGTTGCGTTCTTCATCCGGGGGCAGTCAGCGGCTGTATCTCGTGCCCGGGGACTCGCCGCTGGGTTTACGGCTGCCGTTGGATTCCTTGCCCTGGGTGAGCCAAGAGCAGTACCCGTTTCTGCACGAGGCGGACCCTTTGGAGCAGCGGCCGGCGTTGCCCGGACGACGCGCGGCGATCGTGACGCAGGACCGCGGATATGCAGGTGAAGCAGGCGAGGAACAGAGTCCAAACGGTTTGGGCGTGAGACCGCGTGATCGCAAGCGTGTCACGCACGTTGGGGGCAACCACGCCGAGCCGGAATCGACGCCATACGGCTGGGCCGAGCCCGTGAACGAGGCGCCTTGGAACCGGCAACCCAAGCCCGGCGAGTCGGCGCACTGGGTGATGCGTACGGCGATTTGCGTCGAAGCACGCGAAGGCCGGCTCTACGTGTTCATGCCGCCACAAAAAACGATCGAGGACTACCTCGACATGGTCGCAGCGGTGGAGCACACGGCCAAGGTGCTCGGGACGCCGGTGCTGATCGAGGGATACACGCCGCCGTTTGATGCGCGGGTGCAGGTGATGAAGGTAACGCCGGACCCGGGCGTGATCGAGGTCAATATTCAGCCGGCGACGAGTTGGCGGGAGATGACCGACATCACGCGCACCGTCTACGCCGAAGCACGGACGACACGCTTAGGCACCGAGAAGTTTCAGATCGACGGGCGGCACACCGGCACCGGCGGCGGCAACCACATCGTCGTCGGCGGCAGCACGCCGGCCGACTCGCCATTTTTGCGCCGGCCGGATTTGCTCAAGTCGATCATCGGGTACTGGGTGAATCACCCGTCGCTGAGCTATCTGTTCAGCGGCATGTTCATCGGGCCGACGTCGCAGGCGCCGCGGATCGACGAAGGCCGGCCCGATAGCGCGTACGAAATGGAAATCGCGTTCGATCAAGTGCCCGGCCCGGGCGAAGGCTTGGTCCCGCCTTGGATTGTGGACCGCGTGTTCCGACATCTTTTGACCGACCTCACGGGCAATACGCACCGTGCGGAAATCTGCATCGACAAGCTGTACAGCCCGGACTCCACGACGGGACGCTTGGGTTTGGTGGAGTTCCGCGGGTTCGAGATGCCGCCGCATTGGAAGATGTCATTGGCGCAGCAGCTGTTATTGCGAGCGTTGATTGCTCACTTTTGGGAAAAGCCCTACACCGCCCCGCTCACGCGTTGGGGCACGCGGTTGCACGACCGCTTCTTGCTGGATCACTACGTATGGGACGACTTTGGGGACGTGTTGAGTGATTTGCAGAAAGCGGGCATGCCGTTCCAACGTGAATGGTTCGCGACGCACCGCGAGTTCCGGTTCCCGGTGCTGGGCACGGTGAGTTACGACGGCGTGGACATTGAGCTGCGCGACGCGATCGAGCCTTGGCTGGTGCTCGGTGAAGAATCGACCCAGGGGGGCACGGCTCGTTATGTCGATTCCTCGCTGGAACGATTGCAGGTCCGCGTGAGCAACCTGCTGCCCGACCGCCACGCGGTGGCAATCAACGGGATCGAGCTGCCGCTGACCGCCACCGATACGCCCGGCGAGTACGTGGCGGGCGTACGATTCCGCGCGTGGCAGCCGCCGAACTGTCTGCACCCGACCATCCCCGTTCATGCGCCGTTGGTCATCGACCTGGTCGATCGGTTCGGAGCGCGGGCGATTGGCGGGTGCTCGTATCACGTCAGCCACGCGGGCGGCCGAGGCCACGAGAGCTTCCCGGTCAACGCGCTCGAGGCCGAGACGCGCCGGATCGAACGCTTTCAGAGCTTCGGCCACACGCCCGGGCCGCTCAACCTGCGGCAACTCCCGCGCAGCCCCGAAATGCCCGTCACTTTAGATATGCGACGCGTCCGATGAGTCTGCCCCCGCCCGCCGCCGTGTCCCCTTCGCTCATCCGCGGTTACGCCGCGGCGCCGGGCGCGTACAACGAACTCGCCAACGCCCACGGGCAACTCCGCCCGGCGTGGGAATCGCTGGTGCAACGTTTCGACACGCTCGGGCCCGATGTCATCCGGCAACGGTGGGCGGCGGCGCAACGGGTCATTCAGGAAAACGGCGTAACCTACAACGTCTACGGCGATCCCAAGGGTATCCACCGGCCGTGGGAACTCGACCCGGTGCCGCTCATGCTCGGAGCGGACGAATGGACACAACTCGAGGCCGCCGTGATCCAACGCGCACGGCTCCTCGAAACGATCGTCGCCGACCTCTACGGCCCAAACACACTGATTCAAAACCGCGATCTGCCCGCCGAATTGGTTTACGCCAACCCGAATTTCTTGCGTCCGTGTGCGAACATCACGCCGCCAGGAGGACACTTCCTGACGCTACAGGCGTTCGACCTGGCCCGCAGCCCCGAGGGCCGCTGGTGGGTGGTCAACGACCGGACCCAGGCCCCTTCGGGCGCGGGCTATGCCCTGGAGAATCGGCAGATCGTTTCGCGCAGCCTGCCCGATCTGTTTCGTGATGTGGGCGTTAGCCGATTGACCCAATTCTTTACCCAGCTCCGCGATACCCTCGCCGCGATGTCGCCTCGGGCCACGACCGACCCGCATATGGCGCTGCTGACGCCGGGCCCGGGCAACCAGACCTATTTTGAACATGCCTACCTCGCGCGGCATTTGGGGTTCACGCTCGTCGAAGCCGGCGACCTCACCGTCCGCGACGACATCGTTTTTTTAAAAACGCTTGGTGCCCTCCAACGCATTGATGTCCTCTGGAGGCGCACCGACGACAGCTTCTGCGACCCGCTCGAACTCCGAGGCGATTCGACGCTAGGTGTGGCCGGGCTGGTGCAGGCCTACGCCGCGGGGAACATCGCCATCGCCAACGCGCTGGGGACCGGGCTGATCGAAACGCAGTCCCTCATGCCGTTCCTCCCTGCGCTCAGCACGCGGCTGCTGGGCGAAGACCTCAAGCTCCCCAGCGTCGCGACGTGGTGGTGCGGGCAGCCCGATGAACTGATGTACGTCCTCGAACATCTTGATGAGTTGGTGATCAAGCCCGCGTTCTCCGGCGACTCCATGTCGCCCGTATTCGGCGCGGCGCTCACGACCGACCAACGTCAAGAACTCAAGCAGCGGATCACGCAACGCCCCCATCGTTTCGTCGCGCAAGAGTCGATCGCCTTGTCCACCGCACCGGTCTGGCACGACCCCGGCTTCCACCCGCGGCACTTCATGCTCCGGGTTTATGTCGCCGCAAACCCCGAGAACCGTTCCGGCGATCACGGGTACACCGTGATGCCCGGCGGCTTGGCCCGTGTCTCCGCGGCACACGACTCGATGGTGGTGAGCATGCAATACGGCGGCGGCTCCAAAGACGCGTGGGTCCTCTCGCCGACGCCGGTCAACGCAGCGGGCCGACTCCCCGCCGACGTCAAGCCGGTGCCGGTGGTCCGCACCGCACGCGACCTGCCCAGCCGGGTTGCCGACACGATGTACTGGCTCGGGCGATATGTCGAGCGGGCTGAGAATCTGAATCACCTGCTCCGCGCGAACCTCCTTCGCCTCACCCAGGAAACGTCGCCCTACGGCAGCCCCGAACAGCCCAAGCTGTTCGACGCCCTCACCCGCACCACCGGCCGCGCCCACCCGATGATCGATACCGGCGACCTCATCGCCGACCATGCGACGGCCATGAACCACCTCACCGAAGTGGTCTTCAACGCCGAATCGCCCGCGTCGCTGGCCGCCTGCACTCAAAGCATCCTCGAGCTGGGGTCCATTGTCCGCGACCGCATCAGCGTGGACACTTGGCGTGCTTTGAGGCAAATGCGCGGCGCTCTACGCCAAGACGGCCTAAATCCTCTCGACCCGACCCACGTCCTCACTTGCCTCGAGCAACTTGCGATGCCCTTCGCGTCCTTCGCCGGGCTCACCAACGAAAGCATGATGCACGGCCCGGGCTGGCGTTTCCTCGACATGGGCCGGCGCGTCGAGCGTGCCTTCGCGCTCGTTGAACGGATGCATACGCTGCTCGTCGATCCCGACGCCCACGAACCCTTGGTGCTCACCGCCCTGCTCGCCACCGCCAGCAGCGAGATGACTTATCGCTCGCGCTACCGGATGAATGTGCGTGCGATGCCGGTCATCGATTTGCTGCTGCTCGACGAGAGCAACCCGCGAAGCGTCGCGTTTCAGCTACGCACCATCGAACAACATCTCGCCGCATTGCCCGGGGATCTGCACGCCGAGCCGTCCGCCGACGCCGACCACGAGATTTCGTCCGTGCTCGCGACACTACAGCAACACGACGCCGAGTCGCTCGCCACCATCGACGGCCAAGGCCGCCGCGAACCACTCGCCGCTTTGCTCGAATCGCTATCGCAAGCCTTGCCCGCGTTTTCCGACCGACTAATTGCCCGTTACCTCGCCCACGCCCAGCCACGCTGGACACAGCGTCAAACCCAGTCTCTGGAGAGCAACTTTACCCATCAGGAAGAAACGATCTGACCGCACTTTCTTCGTAGCCACGATGCAGTACGCCATTCGTCACGAAACCGAATACCGATACGCGCAGCCGGTCACGCTGGAACATGTCTCCGCGCATTTACGGCCTCGAGCGGTGGCGTTTCAGACGTGTCAAAACTTCGCCTTGGACATCACGCCAACACCGATGCAACTCCGCGAATACTGCGACTACTTCGGCAACCCCTGCACCCACTTCATGATCGAAGGCCCGCACGAGCGATTGCTGGTCTCCGCCACCTGCCGGGTCCATGTCCGCGATCGCGACAAGCCTACGGAGGGCGGTTGTTCGGCGTGGGAAAGCCTGCGTGATGCGTTACGTGCCGATGTATCTCAAGCGGGACTTGAGGCGTTTCAGTACACGTTTGATTCTCCGCTTGCTTCTGGATCGCACGAGCTACGCAGCTACGTGTCGAAGAGTTTCAAGCCGGGCCGCCCGGTGTTCGACGCGGCACAAGACCTCAACCGTCGGATCCACCAGGACTTCACGTTCGACCCGGTGGCCACCGACGTGACGACGCCCGTGTCCAAGGTGTTCGCCGAGCGTCGCGGCGTGTGCCAGGACTTCGCGCACCTGATGATCGCATGCCTCCGCACCATCGGCCTGCCGGCCCGCTACGTCAGCGGCTACCTAAGGACCGAGCCGCCGCCGGGAAAGCCGCGGCTCATTGGGGCCGACGCCTCGCACGCCTGGGTCTCCGTTTACGGTGCGGCGGCGGGGGGTTCGGGCTGGTTGGACTTGGACCCGACCAACGATTGCGTGGTCGGGTCCGATCACGTGACCGTGGCGTGGGGGCGGGATTTCGCCGACGTGACGCCGGTCAAAGGCGTGATCCTGGGCGGCGGTGAGCATACCGTCCAAGCCCGGGTCGACATTGTCCCCGAGGGGGAAGCCACGCCTCTCGATACCTAAGTCTCGTACTCACACGCCCGGGTTGCGGACAACCAGATTGCGAATCTCGGTCATGTCGTCAATCGCGAAACGTAGGCCTTCGCGTCCCAAACCCGAATCCTTCACGCCGCCGTAAGGCATGTGATCCACCCGCCACGACGGCACGTCGCCGATGACGACGCCGCCGACGTCCAGCTCGTCCCAAGCACGTTGGGCCCGGTAGAGATCGCGGGTAAACACGCCGGCTTGCAAGCCAAATTTCGATTCATTCACGCGGCGCAACGCCTCGTCGAAATCGTCGAACGACGCGAGCACCGCCACCGGTCCGAACGCTTCCTCGACGCACAGCGGATGATCCGCCGGCACATGTTCGAGCAAAGTCGCAGCCAACATCGCGCCGTCGCGCTGTCCACCGCAGAGCATTGTCGCGCCGGCACTCACCGCCTCGTTGATCCACCCCGCGACACGAACGGCCGCGGCCTCGTCGATCATCGGCCCGATGAAGGTGTCTTCGTTCTTCGGATCGCCCACCACCAGCTTGCCGCTCGCAGTCACCAAGCGATCGCGCACTTTGGCATAAAGATCGCGGTGGACGAAGATGCGTTGCACGCCGATGCAGCTTTGGCCGGACTGGTAGAACGCGCCGATGACCAGGCGCTGCACCGCGTCGCCGAGCTGATCTTCGGTGGTCAGTGTTTCGTCGATGACGCACGCCGCGTTGCCACCGAGTTCAAGCGTCACCTTCTTCTTGCCCGCCATGGCTTTGAGGTCCCATCCCACATCCACCGAGCCCGTAAAACTCAGCAGCTTCAAACGCTCATCGGTCGTGAACGGCCCGGCGTCTTCAAGCCGACACGGCAGGATCGAAAATGCGCCGGCGGGCAGGTCGGTTTCTGCAAGCACTTCGCCGATAAGCAGCGCTCCCAGCGGTGTCCGCTCCGAAGGCTTGAGCACGAACGGGCAACCCGCCGCAATAGCCGGGGCGATCTTGTGGGCGGCGAGGTTGAGCGGGAAGTTGAACGGCGTGATGAACGAGCAAGGCCCGATCGGCACCCGCCTCCACATGCCCGCGTAGCCCTTCGCCCGGGTAGAAATCGCCAACTCCTGCACCTCGCCGCCGATCCGCACGGCTTCCTCGGCCGCGAACCGGAAAGTGTCGATGAGCCGGGTAACCTCGCCGCGGGCGTCGCGGATCGGTTTGCCGGCTTCGATACACAAACTCATCGCAAGTTCGTCGAACCGCTCGCGGAACCGCTCGACGCAGTGATTGAGGATGGCTTGTCGCTCGTAGGCGGCGAGTTTGCGCATCGGTTCGGCCGCATCCGCCGACGACTGGATCGCGCGATCGATCGCCGCGGCGTCAGCCAACGCGACACGCGTGGCGACCGCACCGGTGTACTTGTCGGTGACGGCCAAGTCGGCGTTGGGCGTTTCGGGATGGTTCGCAAGGTAGTAGGGGTAGGCGTCGGCGAGCATCGGCAAAGCGTAAGGCGAGAAGGCATCACCCGGCTGCGGTACGATCTTCGGACGTGTCTTTGCCTCAAGAACCGCAAGCGTTCGCCGAACAAGTCGATCTGGACGGGCCGGTGCGTGGCCCGGGTTGGGCGGTGCTTTGGGGGTGTTTCGTCGGCTGTTCGTGGACCTGGGTGATCGGGATGGTGTTCCCGGTATTGCTGCTGCGGGACTATGGGATGTGGGGCTGGGTGGCGTTTGCGGTACCCAACGTGTTGGGCGCGGCGGCGATGGGGTTCGTGCTGGGCTCGCCGGAGGTTGCGCGGTCCATCTGGAACAAACACCGCACGATGGTGCGGTGGTTCAGCGACGTGACGCTGGCGTTTCACGTGTTTGTTTTGATGTGGCTGGGCACGGCGCTGTTTGGCCCGGCGGCGTGGGCGGCGGCGGCGGTCCCGCTCCTTATGATGATGCCGGCGCGGCGGGAGGCGTGGGGGCCGTGGCTGCCCACGGCGGCGGCGGGTGTGGCGCTCTTGAGTTGGGGTTGTTTCAGCTACGCGACACGGCTGCCCGAGGCGGGCACGATCGTGGACGGGCTGTTTGGTTTACCGACGCCGAGCCCGCACATCGCCGCGCCGGAACTGCCTATACCTGAGCTTGGTGTGACCGAGCTTTTGATCTTTCTGCCTGCGTCGATCACCGGGTTCTTGTTATGCCCGTATCTGGATGGCAGCTTCCTGCGGGGCCGGGCAGCGACGACGCGGGGTACAGGCCGGTTCGCGTTTGCTTTTGGATTTGGCATTGTATTTTTCAGCATGATCATTTTTTCGCTGGTCTACGCGGCGTGGCTGATCCCGGCGTTTCGCGGCGAGGCCGTGGCGTGGTCGGACGCGTGGGCGATCGTCATCGGCTTGCACGTCTTGGTTCAGGCGGGCTTCACCATGATCCTGCACTTACGCGAGCGCGAGTTGCTGAACCCCGACGGCCGGCAACTCGGCGGGCTGACGCTGCTGCTGGCCGCGGCGTTCGTCTTGGTGCTCCTGCAGAGCGAACACGATGGCATCTTGGGAGTGAGTTGGGCGGAGATCGGGTACCGCTCGTTCCTGTTGATGTACGGCCTCACGTTCCCGGCGTACGTCTGGCTTGTGATGCTCCGGCCACTCGGAAGCGAAGCCACGCGTTCGGTGTGGATGCGTTTCGGGGTCGCGTGCGCGATCGCGGTGCCGATGGGTTGGATCGGTTTCGTCACGGGCCCGGCGTGGTGGCTGCTTGGCGCTCTGGCGGTGGTGACGTTCGCGAAGCTCCTGCCGATCGGGACAGGCGGTGCAAAACTTGATAAAGCGTTGGCGTAACCGTGTCGGGACTTGTCGGCATGGCCGCGCCATGTCTTGACCGGGGTACGATCGCAAAATGCCTTTCGACTCCGGCCGTGTGACGTTTTGCCGCTTCGCCGTTTCGGGCGATGCCCCCGCTTCTGTGGACGACGCGGTGCTGTCGATCCTGCAGGAACACCGCTTCCGCGAAACCGAGGTCGGAGCCCCGGAAGAAGTTGAGTCGGGTTTTGTCACGCCGGAACATTTGCTAGATACGCGTTTTACGTACGAGAAAGTGGGCTTCGGCTCGGCGTCGGGTGGTGGATCGCGCATGCTGATCGGCGTCCGCATCGACACGTACAAGGTGCCCGCCGAGGTCAAGCGGGCGTACCGCGTGATGAACGAGCAGGCCGCCGCGAGCGGCAACCCTTCGGGCTTCGCGACCAAGGGCCAGAAGCAAGAAGCCCGCGAACTCGCCGATCGCCAAGTCCGCGAAGACCTCGCCAAGGGCATGTACCGCAAGAGCAAGGTGGTGCCCGTGCTCTGGGATTTTGCCTCGCGTTCGGTGTACTGCGGCGCCTCAGGTACGACGGTGATCGAAGAAGTCGTCCGGCTGTTCCGCCAGAGTTTCGCCGTGCAGTTGGAGCTGTTGAGTTCCGGCGTCGCCGCTGGCGAGCTTTTGCGTGCTCAGGGGCGGACGCGCGACTACGAAGATGTCATGCCCAGCGCCTTCACGAAGCCACCCGCCGACACGGGCGGCGGCCCCGGACGTGGCGATGAGGAACAAGGTGCCCCGACGACCGGACCCGAGTTGCCTTGGATCGCCAAGTCCGTTGATCTCAAAGATTTCCTCGGCAACGAGCTGTTGCTCTGGCTGTGGTGGCAGACCGAGACGAAGCAAGGCGCGCTCAAGATTCCCGGTGGCGAAGCATTCCTCGCGATCGATCGCAGTCTCGACCTGGATTGCGCATGGGGCCTGGGCGGGAAGGTGGCGGTCCGGAGCGACACCCCCACCCGGCTGCGCGAGTCGGCCGAGGCGTTGCGCACCGGCAAATGGCCACGCAAAGCAGGACTACTGCTGTCCGATGGCAGCCAGCAGTGGGAACTCGCGTTACAGGGAGACGCGTGGACCGTGGGTTCCGCGAAACTTCCCGAAGTGCCCGACGCGCAGAGCCCGCGCGAGCTCACCGATGCACGGCTCGAACTCACCGTGATGCTCGGACGCCTACTGGACGGGTTATTTTCCTCGTTCCTCGAGAAGCGCATGTCGGCCTCCTGGCCGTCGCAGCGGGACGCGATCCGCAACTGGATCCGCACACGTCAGGGCGGGGCGTCGCCGAGCAAGCCCAAAGATTTGACACCGGTGATCAAGGCAAGCGAACCCGCGGGCCCCGTCGCAGCCACGCAGAACTGATCTGGGATAGCCGCAGGCCCACGGCCTTCGCGTCCGGCCCGATCCAAGCGAACCCGCGCAGGCCGTGGGCCTGCGGCGACCGGACATTCATCATCATCATCATCGAGGCTGCGGGTTCTCGCCGACTTCAACGCTGATCGTCGACCGGATGCCGCCGCGGCCCTTCCAGTCGGTGCGGAGCTGCATCCATTTCGGCTGCACCACCGCCGCGAGATCGTCCGCGATGCGATTCGTCACGGCCTCGTAAAAAATCCCCTCGTTGCGAAAGCTCTGGTAATACAGCTTCAAGCTCTTGAGTTCGACGCACCGTTCGCCGGGGACGTAGCGCAGCGTGACATCGCCGAAATCGGGGTGGCCGGTCTTGGGGCAGACGGAAGTGAACTCTTCGCTGATATGCTCAATGATAAAGTCACGCGTGGTGCCATCCACGGTCGGCGCGGGCGAGTCGAAGCATTCGAGCAGAGAAGCATCGGGCATGATTAAGCGTTCCTGTGCAGAAGCCCGCGTTCCGGGAACGCGGGCTTCGGCGAAGTCGTGCGGGATGGTCCGACTTACAGCGTCGCGCTGGTGAACGGGAGCAGGCCCATGTGACGGGACCGCTTAATGGCTTGGGCGAGCAGGCGCTGTTCGCGGGCGGTCAGGCCGGTCTTTTTGCGGGACTGAATCTTGCCGTTGGGCGTGAGATACCGGCGGAGTTCTTCGCTGTTTTTGTAGTCGCAGAAGGTCTTGCCGATAGATGACTTGAAGACGACTTTGGCGGGCGGGGTCGTGGCGAAGCTGGAGAAGGCGCTCATGGGAAACTTTCGGTGGGTCCGTCGTGGGTTGAAAAGCCCCGCGGGGTGCCGGAACGACCGGACAGGCGGGGCGACGGGAAGTCGAAGAGTGTAGCAACGGCGAGAGACGCGTCCAAATCGCGGGTTTGACGTGTTCGTGGGGTGTTCCGGGGCGTGCGCAGAACGACGAAGCGGCAAGCGTGGTGCGCCAACAATAAAGTTCGGACGGCATCACGGAGGCCGATCGTGCGGCGGAGCCCGGGAGCAAGCGGGCCGCGAAGGATGCATCACGCCGGTAGGGCAAAAAGCCACGGATAGAGTCCGCGAGCTTCGCACCGAAGGCCTCTCATGCATCCGGGTTGGCCCACCGCTGATTCTCTCGGAGCCCGGTGCGCGAGGTCGGGGGCGAAGCGACCGCGGGATGCGGCGCGGGACACCTCGGTTGGCCGGTGGTGTCGGCGTTCTTTGGCAAGTGAATCAGGATGTGGTGATGTCGCGAGCTTCTCGCGGCACGGCAGCCGCCGCCGGCGGCTGCTTGATAAAGCGGCGGCCGGTGGCCGCCGGAGTACGGATCGCAACGAAAAACCCGCAGCGTGGCACCGCGGGTTCCGTTGTTTCCGTGGAATTCGGGTTGGTTCGTTTGGATCAGCCGAGCGCTTCTTCGAGCTCACGCTCGCGGTGCGAGAGCTGGGCCTTGAGCCGGGCGAGGATCGACGAGTGCATCTGGCTCACGCGCGACTCGGACAGATCGAGCGTCGTGCCGATCTCTTTCATCGTCATCTCTTCGAAGTAATAGAGCAGCACGATCAGCCGCTCGGCCCGGCTCAGCCCCTTGGTCATCAGGTCTTTGAGGTCGCGCTTCTGGGCGGCGGTCAACGGATTCACTTGGCGAGCGTCTTCGAGCACATCAATCTCGCGGACGTCCTTGTTCGAGTCGGTCTCAAACCACTTGCGAGAGAGCGAAACGACGGAAGTCGCGCTGCCGTCCTTGCGGATCTTGGCGTATTCGTCGTCGTCGACGCCGAGGCGGGAGCAGAGTTCGTCGTCGTTGGCCTTGCGGCCGGTCTCCATTTCGATGGCGCGCTTGGCTTTTTCGAGTTGGCTGGTGCGAGAGCGCACCAAGCGTGGGACCCAGTCCATCGAGCGTAGGTGGTCGAGGATCGCGCCGCGGATGCGCGGAGCGCAATAGGTCTCGAACTTGACGCCACGCTCGAGGTCGAAGGAACTGATCGCGTCCATCATGCCGAACACGCCGGCCGATACGAGGTCGTCCACATCGACTTCGTCCGGCAGCTTGGTGTGGACCCGCTCGGCGTTGTAACGCACCAACGGGAGGTAGTTCTCCATGAGGTGGTTTCGGAGCGCTTCGGTCGGCTTCTTGCGGTACTTGACCCACACTTTGCGGATCGCTTCTTCCTGCTCGGGCGTGGGTTTGACGCGTTGGGTTCTCGTGCGAGGTGGGCGGAGGGTTGCCATGCTTGTCGTCCTTGACCGAGTCAAAAAGAAAGAAGATCACAGTGTCGCGTCCTTGCGACCGGCCCGTGCGGACCTCATGATCAATATGCGTTAGGAATTAAGTGACGGCCGCCTCGGGATTGGCGGTCGCAGTCGACGGCAAGTCTTCGATGGTTTCGGGAACCGGATGATCGGAGACATGCTGAGCGGTGTGTTCATCAATCGTACGTTGCGCGATAGAGCCAAGGACGCGGCCGATGAGATAACAGACGAGCATGACCGCAATGCCGCGCCAAAGCACCGTGGACGGATCGTTGCCGACATAAGCTCCGACCGCGACCGAGGCGGCAAAGGCGAGTAACGCAAACGAAGTGGCAATCACGCGGGCAGGGATGAGTCCGTTCTCCGTACGGGTTCCAGAATGAACTGGTTACCCGGTGCTGGGTATGGACGACTTCCGCAAGCTCCACGCGGTGTAAAACACGACGCGGAAGTTGAAAGCAGCCCTCTCTAAGCCTCACCATCCGCGTCCTGCATCAGGTCCCCGAGGCTTCGTAAACAATAGACGAACGGCCCGATAAAGTGGTGATCTGAATTGGATTCGCGACAAAAAATGAAGTTTTCTTAACTCGCTCATCAGGTTTTCAACAACGCGGCCGTTGCGAATACCCAACGCGCCCCGAACGAACGAGAATCATCGCCGCAGCCATCGCGACATACGCGTAAGCAGACCCGCGCGATTGATGTTCGTATCGACCGCTTCGCGGTCTAGCCGGTGAGCGAGTTGGTGCAGCCCCCGGGCCGCGGCGGCGTTGGGGGACTCCAGCGTGAACGGCTTTCGACGACGCACCGCCCGCTGCACCTTGGGGTCCAAGACGACATGACCCGCGCGACGCGGCGTCATCGACAGGAAGTGGCGGCAAACGTTGGCGACACGCTCGTAGACCTGGACGGCCTCGGCGGCATCGCGTGCCTGATTGACCAGCAAGTGCGTCTCGGGGATGGCCGGCGGTCCTACTTCGGCGGGCCGAGGGTCGGGCTGGTGGATCGTTTTGATGAGCGCATACGCATCGGTGATCGCGGTGGGTTCGGGCGTCGTGATCACGAGCATCCGTTCGGCGGCGGCGCAGAACGCGTGGACGGCCGGTCCCACCCCCGCACCGGTGTCGATCAGTAAGACGTCGGCATCACTCTCAAGCAGGGACATTTGCGCGGCCAAGCGATCGAGTTGCGACCGCCCCAACGCCGCGAGATTCGCCAAGCCCGAGCAACCCGGGATCACGCGAAACCCCCCCGGCGCATCCAACGCAATGTCCGGGAACGACAACCGCCCCGCCGCGACATCGGCAATGGTGCCTGTGGGTGTGAGGTTGCACATCACGTCGACGTTCGCCGTTCCCAGATCGGCGTCGAGCAGCACCACCCGCCGCCCCAAACGGGCCAGTTGTACGGCCAAATTCACACTGGTCGTGGTCTTCCCGACGCCGCCCTTGCCCGATGTAATCGCGATACTCCGAGCCAGCCGACGCGGAGCCACGCCCTGAGCTTCGGAAACCGTCTGACCGGCCGCACGAAACGTGAACGCAGGGGTCGATCTTTTCTCGGCCTCGCCGACCATCTCGCGCAAGGCATTGGCTTGATCAAACATGGGCACAACCCCAAACTACTTTCAAATCTCCGTCTCCGACGTCGCCGGGGACGCATAGTCATACACGAAATACGTCACACGACTCGGGCCGATGCGGTCTCGGGCGATTCTCCGAGCACCCGGGCCGCCAGCGCCATCGCGTCGCCGGGCTCGATCTGGTGCGGGACCTCCTGACCGGTCGTGACATAACTGACCCGCTTAGCAATCGCGTCCACGACGTTGAAAAGCGTGCCGCACGTGACGGCCTCGTCCAACTTGGTGAAAATCACGCGATCGGGTTTAACCCGCTCGAAGCGCTCGGCGATCTGCAGCATCACCCGCTGCGACGCGGTCGCGGTGAGAACTAGGTGTGTCTCGTCGGGTTGGGCAACCTCGAGGAAACTGGCGAGCTCGTCGAGCTTGGCGTCGTCGCGTTGGCTGCGGCCGGCGGTGTCGATGATCACGAAGTCGCAGTCGCTGAGTTTTTCGAGACACGCGGCCAGTTCGTCGGGCTGCCGTGCGACTTCCAACGGGCAGCCGATGATCGAGCAATAGGTGCGGAGCTGATCGACGGCGGCGATGCGGTAGGTGTCCAGCGTGATCACGCCGACGCTACGGCCTTGTTTGAGCTTGAACGTGGCGGCGAGCTTGGCCACGGTCGTGGTCTTGCCGACGCCGGTGGGGCCGACGAGTGCGACGATGCGTGGGCGATCGGCTTGAGGCTCCGCGTCATTGGGTAAACAACCCGCGTCGGCTTCAGGCATCAAGGACGCGAGTTGACGTCGAATGCGCTCGTCGGCGTCGGATGAATCCTTGGCTTCATCGGCGTGATGAACTTCGCGGACAATTCGCTCGGCCAATTCTTCGCCGACTTCCTGCTGGATCAGCTTGGTATAGAAATCCACAAGCGGGTCGGGCAAGTCCGGGGGCACAAGGGATCCTGGAGGGGACGTTCGCCGTTCGTGGGACTCCGCCTCCTGCCGTTGGGCGACACGCTGCACAAGTTCACGGACCGCAGCGAGTTCTTTCGTGAAGCGTTCGGACGATTCGATCGCCGATCCATGAGGCGACGCGATAGCGGCCGTGGGCCGGGCCTGGGCGGCGGGGGGTTGCTGGGTCACTGGATGCTGCGACGTCGGAAACGCCTGGGCGCTGCCGCGCATTTCCGCTTGGGCGGCGGCGTAGGTCCGACGGATCAAGTCGCCGGCGAGCGGTTCATCTTTGGGCGATGGGTTTGCGATTTTCGTTGTTTTGACGGGATTCGGCGCAACCGGCTTCTTGCGAGTAGGTTGGCGACGCTTGGCCAATTCCGTGCCCGACATGGCGGTGATTTCAATTACGGTCTTGGCCCCGAGACCCAGTACACCGCCGCGTTTGTAGCTACGCGTATGCAGGATGACCGCGTCGGAACCCAAGTCGCGTCGTACCAATGCGAGCGCTTCGGGCATCGACATAGCGCTGAACGTTTTGAGACTCAACGCACGCCTCCGGTTGCACCGGCACCCATGGAACTGTGACCAGCCCCGGCCATTGTGTTGAAATTATCGCCGCTCATGGAGTCCGCGTCCTGCGTTCCCGAGGCATTCAAGCCGTCGTCCTGACCGCCGGCGACCCCCGCCGACGCTTGAGCTTCTAACTGTACCAGACCCACCGACTCGACTTCGACGCCTTTGCTAACTTCGTTGTACCCGAGCACAGCGCATGTCGGCAGGTGCGGCTCGATCAAACTGCGCACCTGCGCTCGGACTTGCGGAGACGCGAGTACCACCGGGTGACGCCCGGCGTTCATCAAGGCCTGACATTCTTGAAGCAACGCCGCGGTGATGCGGTTCGCCACGGCCGGCGGAAGCGTGAGGCTGGTGCCTTGCTCGCCGCGTTCGATGTAGCCGTTGATGAGGTCTTCGAGGGCGGGGTCGAGCGAAACGCAGTACAGCTTCGTGATGTTCGGCCCGAGTTGCAGCCCGGTGTCGTCCGTGCCCGCTTCGACGACGGCGTACTGCGTACAGATCGTGCGGCGCAATTCGTTCCGTGCATACTCAGTGAGCACATCCAAATCCTTCGTGCGGGTGCCCCACTGCCCGAGGGTTTCGACGATGCTCGCGAGGTCCCGGATCGGCACGCGTTCGCCCAAGAGGTTCTGAAGCACGGCCTGCAACTCGTTGGTTTTGATCAACGGCGGCTCGGTCTGGGTGCCCGCGGGGCCGAGCACGGCTTCGCAGAGTTTCGGGGCCTTCTCGCGAAGCTGCGTCACGAGATTGGTCGTCTCTTCGTAATCCAACATCTCGGCGGCGTGGTTTTTCACGACCTCGGTAAGGTGCGTGGACAGCACGCTGGTCGCATCGACGGCGGTGCAATTCTGCTGCTCGGCCAAGTCACGCAGGCCCGCCTCGATCCACACGGCATCCAGCCCGAACGCCGGCTCTTTCGTGCGAATTCCGGGCAACGGCTCGGCGTCCGGATCGCCCAGCCCGCCGTCCATCGCCAGGTATTTGCCCGGGTACACCTGCCCGGTCGCGACGGCGTTGCCGCGGATCTTCACGCGATACTCGTTGGGCCCGAGCTGCATGTTGTCGCGGATCCGCACCGGCGGCATCACCAAGCCCTGCTCGGCAGCGAGCGTGCGGCGGGTCATCGTGATGCGTTCGAGCAGGTCGCCGCCGCGCGTCGTGTCCACCAACTCGACGAGCTGATAGCCAACTTCGAGTTCGAGCGTGTCGACGTGCAACGCCTGTTCGATCGGCATCTGATCCGGCGGCGCCGCCTTGGCGTCCTCGGCCTGCTGAGTCGTCGCCGCTTCCGCGGCCGCCTTCTCGTTGCGGCCGGCAAACCACGCGACCGTGCCGATGATCGCCGCCAACGTCAGCATCGGCGTGGCCGGCAAACCCGTCAGCGACATCGCCGCCAAAAAGCACGCCGTGATCCACAGTGCCGAACTCCGCGTCGCGAGCTGACCGCTGAGCTCTTCGCCCAGGTCCGCCCGGCTACCGGAGCGAGTCACGATCAGCGCCGCCGCAATCGAAATCACGAGCGCCGGCAACTGCGACACCAGACCGTCGCCGATGGTTAGCCGGGTGAAAACCTCGACCGCTTCCCCGACCGGCATCCCGCTGAGCGCCACACCCACCGCGAACCCGCCGATGATGTTGACCAGCGTGATGATGATGCCGGCGATCGCGTCGCCACGCACGAACTTGGCCGCACCGTCCATCGCCCCGTAAAAATCCGCTTCGCTGGCGATCTGTTCCCGGCGTTTCTTCGCGCCCTGCTCGTCGATCAGACCCGCGTTGAGGTCGGCGTCGATGGCCATCTGCTTGCCGGGCATGCCGTCCAACGTGAACCGCGCGGCGACTTCCGAAATCCGCGTCGCACCCTTGGTGATCACGACAAACTGCACGATGATTAGGATCAAAAATAGGATCACGCCGACCACCACCGACGACCCCGCGACGAACTCGGCGAACGCTTCGATCACTTTCCCCGCCGCCGCCCCACCGCTATTCGCATCGGCACTCAGGATCATTCGGGTCGTCGCGATGTTCAGCACCAGCCGAAGCAGCGTCGTGCCCAGCAGCACCGACGGGAACACCGAAAACTCCAGCGGGCTCTTGACGAAGATCACCGTCATCAGGATCAGCGCCGCGATCCCGATGTTCGCCGCGATCAGCGCGTCCATCGCGAACGCGGGCAGCGGCACCACGATCACCGCGATCATGCCGATCACCGCCACCGGCACGAGCAGCGGCTTGTAACGATCGAACACCGCCCACATCGCAGTCACGCCCCCAGACGAAGATGGTGCTCTGCCGTTCGCCATCGTTGCCTAGATCAGCCCGCCTTCTTTCCGCCGAGCCGGTATACGTACGCCAGCAACTCCGCGACCGCCGCGTAGTGCTCGGCCGGGACTTCCTGCCCAACCTCCACGCTGCCGTAGAGCGCCCGCGCCAACGGCTTGCGTTCGATCAGCGGCACGCCGTGCACCGCCGCGAGTTGCCGAATCCGCATCGCCATAAAGTCCGCGCCCTTGGCGACGACTTTCGGAGCCCGCATGCTGTCGCTGTCGTACTTGAGCGCGATCGCGTAGTGCGTCGGGTTGGTCACGATCACGTCCGCCTGCGGCACCGCCTGCGCGACTCGCTGCATCGCGAGTTGCCGGGCGACGCGGGCGCGCCGCTGCTTGACCATTGGGTCGCCGTCCATGTCCTTCAGCTCGCGACGCACTTCCTCCTTGGTCATCTTCATGTCCTGCTCCTGCTGCCAACGCTGGTACACGTAGTCCGCGACCGCGAGCACGATGAGCAGCA
Organism: Planctomycetota bacterium; assembly: GCA_039030755.1. Lineage (GTDB taxonomy): Bacteria > Planctomycetota > Phycisphaerae > Phycisphaerales > Phycisphaeraceae > CAZIXN01. The sequence continues at coordinate 18,013 of JBCCDN010000006.1, forward strand.
CGCTCAGCAGCACCGCTAGCTTGAACACCAGCAGCGCCGCGAGCCCCATCACTTGGGCCGGCTCCAACCCCGGCATCGTCAGGATCGTCGGCAACTGCCAGGCGATGAACACATACCCCACCGCGATCACGACCGACAGCTTGCCGATGCTCTGCAGGAAACGAATCCCCGCCCGCAGGTTCACGAGCTGCTTCGCGCCTTGCAGCGGATTGAGCTTGCTGAATTTCGGAATGATCGGCTTCCCGGTCAGCAGAAAACCGACCTGTCCAACGCCCGCGAGAATCGCCACGAGCGCCAAACCCAGGAGCATCGGACCCAAAGCGTGCACGGCGATCGACGTGGCGTACCCCGTAATCGCGCCGAGATCGTCCATTCGCGTCGGATTCACCGCCAGGTCGTTGCCCAGCAGACTCCGTGTCGACGCCAGCAACACCGTGAAGATGTGTCGGCCGAACAGATACAGCAAGATCATCGCCGCCGCCAGCGACGCCGCGGCCGACAGGTCCTGGCTCTTGGCGATCTGGCCTTCCTGCCGCGACTTCTGTCGCTTGCGCGGTGTTGCCGATTCGGTTTTTTCCTGCCCGTTGGATTCGGCCATCCTGGCGCCACCACGAAACGATGTTTAACGACGGCCTGGCATCCTGCTTGGCCCCCCCGGCCCCCGGAAGACGGGACTTGGGGAATGTTCCCGCACCTTTGCTTGTCGTCACGGAGCGAACAAGAACTTGATTTCTCGCAGCGCCTCGTGGATGCCCTCCTGCCCGACCGTGATGATGGCGGTCATGGATACCGTCAGCATCGCCATCGCGATCATGATCCGCACCGCGAAACCCACACTCAGAATCTGAATCTGCGGCACCGTCCGCGTGATGAACCCCATGGCCACCGACTCCAAGAACAGCAGCGTCAACACCGGCGCCGCGACCTTGATCAGGATGTCCATCATCGACGCCAGCAATCCCAAAAGCAGTTCCACCACGGATCCCATCGCCGTCATGCCCGCCACCGGCACGTGCCCGAAGCTATCCAGCAGCACCCGCATCACCTGCAAGTGCCCCCCGATCATCAAAAACACAGCGATCCCCAGCAAAAACAGCAACTGCCCCACCGCGCCGCTTTGGTCGTCAAGCTCGGGGTTGTACGCCCCCGCGATGCCCAGGCCCATCTGCTGGTTGACGATCTCGCCGCCGGCCTGCAGCCCCACGATCGGCAGCGTCACGCCGTACCCGATGATGTATCCGATCATCAGTTCCATCGCCGCCAACGGCAGCAGCACCCAAATCGAAAGCTCCGCGAATCGCACCGCGTCCAGGTGCGCGGCGCTCGCGGTGCCGGGAGCAATCAGCGAGCCGTAGACCGCCAGCGACAAGCCAAGCACCAACAGCGCTTTCACGTAACGCGGGATCGACGCGCTGCCCAACACCGGCGTCAGCAAAAACAACCCCGACAGCCGAAATACGACCATTAGCCACGGGCCGGCGTGGTGCAAGATGGGCGTCAGGTCGATCATGATCGCTTCGGCTCAGTTCAGCGGCTCAGCTGCCCGCAAACATCCGCGTTGAAAAATCCATCACCACCTGGAGTAGCCACGGCGCCATCACGATCGTGACGCCCACCATCGCCAGGATCTTGGGCACGAAGGTCAGTGTCTGTTCTTGCACTTGCGTCACCGCCTGCAGGATGCTGATCGCCAAACCCACCACCAACGCGGCAAGCAGAATCGGCGCGCTGACGACCATCATCAACGTCAACATCTCCCGCACCAGGTCGCTCGCTTCGTCAATCCGCATCGCTCAACACTCCTTGCTTCACTTGCGCTTCCCCGGCTAGCCCGACGGCCCACCCGGCACCCAAAACGAGTGCAACAACGAACCCGCCACCAAGTCCCACCCGTCCACCAGCACGAACAGCAACAGCTTGAACGGCAGCGAGATGAACACCGGCGGCAACATCAACATGCCCATCGAAATCAGCACCGAGCTGACCACCATGTCGATCACCAAAAACGGTAAATACAGCCGAAAACCCATGAGAAACGCGACCTTGAGTTCGCTCAGCACAAACGCCGGGACGAGCGTGATCATGTCCACGTCCGCCCGCGTTAGTGACTCCGGCTCGCTCAAATCCACGCCGCGGTACTCCAGAAGCATGTACACCGAGTCCCAGTTACCCGTGTATTCGATCTGGTCGAACATAAAGTCACGCAGCGGCTGCTTGGCGTTGCTCCACGCTTGCAACTGCGTGATATCCCCGGCTTGATACGGCTGCAACGCCGTGTCGTTGATCCGCGAGAACGTCGGGGCCATCACCAGAAACGTCATAAATAGCGACAACCCGACGATGATCTGCGACGGCGGCAGGCTCTGCGTGCCGAGCGCTTGACGCAAGAGCGCGAGCACGATGATGATCCGTGTAAAGCACGTGCACATCACCAGGATGGCCGGCGCCAGCGACAGCACCGTGAGCAGCAGCAGGATCGACAACGTCGCGTCCAGCCGCCCGCCCGGGCCTGGTACGGCATCGCCCTGCGGGAGCAGCGTGCTCAAACCTTCGATCGGCGTGATCGGCGTCATGGGCGTCGGATCGCCTTGCTGCGAAAATGCAAGCGGCGCGATCCACAGCGCCGCCATCACGCCCAAACACAAACACGCCTGCCGCCAACTCACGCCTTTCCCCCCGACGTTTCAACCACCGCGCCGCCACGCACACGCAGCCGACCGGCGAGCGCGGAAAGTCCGTGACGCGCACGATCCACGGGCGCTTCGGATTGATCGAGGCCCGCCTCGAAGCGGTCGATCGGCGGTGCGGTCAAGGGGTCTGCGGTGTCGGTCTGCTCGTACTGCCCGTTGAACTTGCCCATCAGCGACGAGAAGCCGCCGGCGATGCTCTGCGGCTTACTGGATTCCACGGCCTGCAGCAGCGTCGCGACGTCTTGCTCATCTTGCACCGTGCTGAGCGTTCGCAGCCCCCCGGATGATTCTCCCACCACCAACACCTGTGGGCCGACCCGCAACAACAGCACATGGCTACGCGGCGCGACGGACGTTCGGCTCAACACTTCGACCGCAGAACTCGCCGACACCATCGGCGTCTTGGTCGCCCGGGCCAACAGGAAACGCACCCCGAAAATCAAAGCAATCACCACGCCAAGAGCGGCGAGCGTGGAAAGGATGCTGCCGCCGGACCATGCCGACGAGGGCGGGACAACGTCGTCTTGGTCGCCATCATCGCCGAAGCCCGCGGTGCCCAAGCGGGAACGCCGAGATGGCGGAGCCTGGCCCAGCGGCGTCGATTCGATCGGGGCAACCACGACCTCGGGAGTCGCCGACGACGCGGCGACGGCGTCTTGCCGATCCACACCGGCGATGCGCTCAGCCATATCGACCATGCGCTGCGCCGCTTGCGGCGAAGGTTCGGCCTGCGAATTGGCTGGCACCTTCAGTTGTGCCGTCGCCGCGGGCACAACGATCAAAAACATGAACAGCGCGAGCGACATCCCGCCGATCCGGCCGCCGCTGCCGCAAGATGAACTGCTCAACACCACGTGGCCCTCCATGGCCAAACATCCTGTCGCGTCCTGCTTCAAGTCGGCTCCGCCGACAACGACGCTCCGCGCCGCCTCAAAACCCCTGAAAAATCAACCCATGGCGTCCAACGCCGCCTGCGCGATGGCATCGGCGTCGGCGTCACTGGTTTCGGCGGGCACAGAATCCCCGGCGGCGTCTCCCGTGCCGCTGGTCTGCTCAATACCCGCCTGCTCCGCCTGCTCTTCGAGATCGGTCACGACCTCGCTCACGCGGATACAAAAATTGTCGTTCAGCACGATCACTTCGCCGCGGGCGACGCGCCGGCCGTTCACGTACACATCCACCGGATCCCCCGCCAGCTTGTCGAGTTCGACCACGCTGCCCGAGTCCAGACGCAGCACGTCTTCGACCAGCATATGCGTCCGGCCCAGTTCGATGGTGACGTCCAGATCGACATCGCCGAGTAGATCCAACCCACGCGAACGATCCACGTTCGGATCGACCGCGTCAACATCAGAAGCCATCGCGGACAGCTCCGCCTGCGCTTCGGCGAGAGCCTGAGCGACGATGTCGTCGGCAACGGATTGTTTCTCGGCGTCGCTCATCCGTGAGCATTCCCCTTAGCATGAAACGGTTTTAGTAGTCGGCCGCGAATTCGGTGCACTTGCCGATGATCACGTCCAGCAGCAGCGGCTCTTCACCACCGGGCGCATTGCCAAACTTGCGCTGCAGGACTTCGCGAACCTGCCGGGTGAGCGTGGATAGTTCGGGTTCGTGCAGGTGCGCGGGCTCGGCCCGACGGAAGATCACCATAATTTCGCCAAGCACTTTGGCCCGCAGCGCTTCGATCTGCTGTTCAGCGATTTCCTTTTGCCCAGACTTCACGGTCGCGTAAATCTCGGTGTCGTACAGGAAATTTTGGCCGGATTTGGTGTTCTGGAATTTGTCGGCCACCACGAGAACGGTGACCGGTTGCTCGAGCGCCGCCTGCGTGTCTTCGAGGTTGCCCTCGGCCTTGACCTCGCTGGGGCCGCCAGCCAACAGAAACACCGCGGCGATAATCGCGGCCTCTACGAACATGATCGCGGCGACCAAAATGATCGGGACCAGCGGCAGGCCCTTCTTGGGGGCGGCTTCTTCGGGATTCGCGGAGGCTTCGTCGGCCATGGATGGGGTTCACTTCCAAAAAATCGAGCTTCCGCACGCAGCATCGGCACGACGACCACGCAGCTTTTGCGCGGCCAATGTGAGAGTTATCGGCACAGGCCGGGATGAGCATGAATTTCCCGCCCGGATTTCCGCTCTGGTTTCTGGCGAACTACCGCGCCACGTCCGGCACCTGCATCTCGGTGACGAGCGTTTCGCTGACGAGGATTTCGACGCGGCGGTTGGCCTGTTCCTGTGCGGTGGTGTAGGCCCGGTTGTCTAGCGGCTCGCGGGCGCCGTTGGCGGTGATCCGGAAGCGGTCGGGCTGCATCCCCAGACCCGCGGGCTCGGCGGCGACCATGAAGTCGTAGACAACCCGAGCCCGGGCGTAGCTGAGTTGCCAAGTGTCCTCGAACGTGCCGTCGCCGCCGGGCGGGAGTTCGAGGGCCGAGGCGTGGCCGCGCAATTCCAGGATGTTCTCGGTGCCCTTGATCTTCGCGGAATCCACGAGTTGCCGGATTGCGGCTTTCACCGGCTCGCTGAGAACCGCCGACGCGGGCTCGAAATTGATCTTGCCGCCGGTGCCGACGACCATGCCCTCGCGGATTTTGGTGACCTTGGCCTCACGCCCTTGCTGCCCCGGGTCTTTGACGTTGCTGCGGTTGGGCTTTTTCTCCTGCTTAAGACGCATCGCGTCGAGTCGCTTGATCAGCGACATGGTCGGGTCGTCGGTGACGGGGATCTTGCCGCCGCCGCCCATCATGCCGAACGCCTGCTTGATGTGTTCGACGACGGCCTGGAACTGCTCTTCTTTTTTCACCTCGGAAAACGAGACGATGAGCACGAAAAAGCACAGCAACAGCGTCATCATGTCGCCGTAGGTCGTCATCCACTCGGGCGCGCCGGCGGGCGGACATTTGTGCTTCTTGGCCATGCGGAAAGCGTGGGGTTACGCGGCTTCTTCGTCGGCGACGGGTCGCTGCGAAGGAGGTAGGAACGTGCGGAGTTTCTGCTCGACGACGCGGGGGTTGTCGCCGGACTGGATGCTCATCACGCCCTTGACGATGATCGTTTTGTACATGAGCTCCTCGGCCGAACGCCGCGAAAGCCGGTCGCTGAGCGGCCCGGTGAGGATGTTGGCGACCATGGCGCCATAGAGCGTGGTGAGCAGCGCGACCGCCAGGCCCGCCCCGATTGCCGCGGGGTCCGACAGGTCCGCGAGCATGGCGACCAGGCCGACGAGCGTGCCGATCATGCCGATGGCCGGGGCGTATTTGGTCATCGCGTCGAACATCCCTTTGCCGACTTCGTGACGCTCGACAACGTTGTCCAAATCGTTGAGCAGCACCGCCTCGATTAGCTCGGGGTCGGTGCCGTCCACCGCCATCTGGATGCCTTGCACGACGAATTCGTCGTCGATCTCTTTGCACTGGGCTTCGAGCGAAAGGATGCCGTCGCGGCGGGCGATTTCGGCGAACTTGACCATGTCTTCGATCAGCTTGTCGATCGGCTGGCTCTTCCAGAACACCGCCTTCATCGCGATCTTGGCGATGCCTTTGACGTAGCCCATCGGGAAGCAGAACAGCACGACCGTGATCGACCCGCCGAACACCATGATCACCGACGGCACGTCGATGTAGATGCCCATCTTTCCGCCCAACATCATGGCCACGAGCACGAGCGCCCAGGTGCCGACTAAGCCGAAGATCAGGCCGAGGTCCATGACGAGGATCGGGGTTCAGGGAGCAGGGGATCAGGAACACGCACGCGATCGCCGCGTCAACGTGTTATCGGCGCTCGTTCGGGAAGTCATCCAGATTTGAAGATGCCTGCGTTTAATCCGCCCGTGCGGCACGCTGCTCGAAGAGGTCCAACTCGCTGGTCCAGCGGAGCCAATCCTGCCAGTGACGCCGGGTCATCGGGACCTCCGGCCGATCGAACGCGGATTCGTCGATGCGGTCCAGCAGCAGCAACGCCTTGTTGTTCGCCGTCTTCGCCGCCGCGAAATTGCCCATCTCACAATACGCATTCACGATCTGCACCCAGGCCACCAGCGACGCCGGGTCGCCCTGCCACCGCCCCGCCGCGTCGCGGTATTGGTCGATGGCCGTCGCATAATCGCCCCGCTGGAAGGCGGCGTCGGCCTCGTAAAACCAGGCATTGCGGCGGTACAGCTTTTCGAGTGGGCTGAGCGCGAGCTCGTGGCGGGCTTCAAGAGCGGCGCGGGCCGTGCCAAAATGCCGCTGCGCTTCGGCCAACCGCGAATCCCGCTCAGCCTCAATCTCGCGCCGCTGCCGCTGGGGGATTGAAAGTGTCAACTGCGCATCCAATTCGGCGGTACTCAGTCGCAGCGAATCACCCAAAAGATAGTGCAACTCGGGCCCTTGCCGCTGGTTGCCGTAACGCTCGACGCCTTCCTTGAGATACTCGATCGCCCGGGCGTAGATGCCCGGCTCGTCTTCGCCCATCACGTAATACGTCCGGGCCAGATCGATGAGCGCATCGCGATATGTGTCGGAATCCGGCGTGACCGCGGGGTTGTTTTCGAGCACCCGCCGAAGCGTCGCGATCGCATCGGCCGGCCGATCCACCGCGAGGTAACTCCGGGCCAGCGGCACGAGCGACGCCATCGCCCACTGGCTCGTGGGATTCTCGTCCAACAGATTCTGGAACAGATCGATCGCTGCCTGGTACTGGCGGTCGGCCTGATAGGCGGCGGCCAGGTGATGCTGCGCTTGCAAAAATTGCCCGTCACGGGCACGGGTGGCGAGGAACTCGTCGTAGGTCTTGATCGCTTCACCCCAGAGTTGAGCGCGATCGAAATTTCGCGCCGCGGCGTAGAGCGAGCCGCCGTGTTCCAAGTCGTCGATTTCCACCACACGGCGGGCGTGTTCAAGGAAAAACTCAGCGGACTTGCCAAAATGCGTCGCCGCATCCTGATACGCCAATCGGCGGGCTTCAACGGGCGGGTCGCCGGGGCCGGTCCAGGTCAGCGGGTCCAATTCGTTGCCCCGCTCGAGGCGGCGCTCGGCGATGGCTTCGTGGGTCTGCGCGAACTGCTTGACGATCTCGGCGGGCAGCGTCGAGCCGTAGAGCGGCGCAGCCACGGCGAGCAGGTCCAACGCATCCGCGAAACGATTTTGATCCCCGGCCCGCTGCACATGCGCAGCCACCTGCTCGATCACCGCCGTACGCCGCGGGTCCCAAGCGGGGGTATCGGTTCGCAGACGCGCGACGGCCTCGCGGTAGTGATCGATCGACGCGCCGTGCCGATTGGTCTGATTTTCCAAATCGGCCTGTCCGATCAGGGCATCAATGACCAGCCCGCTGCCCGGGTGTGACCGCTCGACCTGTCGATACAACTCGTGAGCCCGCTCGGCGTATCCGTCGCTTCCGGCAACCCGCTCAATCTCCGCCAACCCCAGCAATATCGCGGCATTCAAACCGTCACCCGCCGGCAGCATCCGCTGAGCCTGCAAAAACAAGCGGCGCGATTCGTCGTAGCTTTCGTTTTGTCGGTGCGCCTCGGCGAGCAGCGTGATGAGCTCGGGCACGTCGGAGCGTCCCGACGCCCGCAACCGTTGCGTCTCAAGATTCAAGTGATCAATCGCGGTTTCTGGATCGCCCGCGTCGAGGTAGCGTCGGGCCTTGAGCGCCACCGCCCAGACCCGCTGGTCCAGGCGTTCGACGTTGTCCGTCTCGCGAGCCAACTCCTGCTCGAAGCGTTGCAGCAGCGTTTCGAGCGTCGCGAAATCCGGATCGGCCTCTTCGGCCTCGCGCTCCATCAATTGCCGAACGATCCCGTAACGATGCTTCGGCTGCAGTGGATCAAGTTCATCCACCATCGCCAACGCCTCGACTGGCCGATCCAAATCCAACAGCGTCATGGCCCGCCACCGCCGCGACCGCGCATCCAAGTCGTGGCCGAAGGTTTGTGCCCGGTCGTAATACTCAAGCACACGCTCGCGGTTCTTCACCGTGTTCTCAGTGTTCACGACCGCCTTCTGACTCAGCCGCAGATCGAGGTAGTTCAGATCGCCGGCGTACTGCCAGAACCGCCCGCGGATCCCGTCGGTCTCCGGCGGATACACCGGGAACTCCGCCTGGATCGTGTCCAGTTCCTCACGCACCGTGACGAGCGCCTCGGGCGACTCGGTGCGAATCAGCGCGTCAATTTCGTCGAGCTTCTCGGCGTAGGCCGGCGGGTCGTGGCTCGGGTAAACCAAATACAACCCCAAAGCGAAGACACCCAGGCCAAGCAGCAACGCCGGTACCTGCCAAAGCTGCGTCCACGGCACGGCGTCGATGTCCACCGGATCGGCCGACGCCGCGCTAGTCGCGCCAGGCGGCTCGGCGTCGGCGATCATCGCGTCCACGTCGGGCTGTGAAACGGGATCGGGCACCAGCCGAGCATCGGCCGATAATCGCGTTCACATTGAAAAACGTCTCGCTGGGCACACGCGACGCGGCTCACGCCCCCGCCTGCGCCCGCCGCCGCAGTTCGGCTTCGACGAAGCCGTGCAAATCGCCGTCCATCACGCTCTGCGGGTTGCCCTTTTCGTAGCCCGTGCGGTGGTCCTTGACGCGGTTGTCGTAGAACACGTAGCTGCGGATCTGGCTGCCCCAGCCGCGGTCCACGCCCCCGCCGGTCGCCGCGTCCATCTCGGCCGCCCGCTTCTGCTCTTCAAGCAACTCGATCCGGCCCTTGAGGATCGACATCGCCTGCTTTCGGTTCTGCTCGGCTTTGCGTTCAACGCTACATACCACCGTCAGCGTGTTCTGCGCGTCGTAGTGGTAGACCAGCCGAATCGCGGAGGCGACCTTGTTGACGTTCTGCCCGCCGGGTCCCGACGACCGTGCGAACTGCGTGGTTTCGAGTTTGTTCTCGTCCAGTTCGACCTTGCCCGTGTCGGGAAATTCGGGCACCGCTTCCACGGTCGCGAACGAGGTCTGCCGCTTACCCTCGGCGTTAAACGGGCTGACGCGTGCGAGCCGGTGCGTGCCGGATTCGGCGGAAAGGTAGCCGTACGTCAACGGCCCCTCAATAAAGAGCGTGACTTCCTTGATGCCCGCTTCCGTGCCGTGCGTCTTGCTGACTTCGCTGACGCTCCAGCCCTGCTTCTCGCAGTAGTACAGATACATCCGCATTAGCATCTCGGCCCAGTCGTCGGCCTCGGTCCCGCCCGCGCCGCTCTGGATGCTCAGGTAACAGTTCCGGTCGTCGTACTTTCCCGACAACAGCGATGCGACTTCGAGCTTGTCGAGCTCTTCCCGCAACGGCTCCAACTGAACATCGACTTCCTTCTTGCTCTCGTCATCGCCGGCTTCCTCGGCCATCTCCCACAAGAGCGCCGCGTCTTCGATACGCCCCCGCAGGTCGTCCACCGGCGAAATGATCCGCGCGATGCCCTTCATCCGCGCCACAATCTTGTTCGCCGCGTCGGGGTCGTTCCAGAAATCCGGGGCGTTCATCTTCTCTTTGAGCTCAGCATGCTCGGCCTGACGCGCGTCATAACGCAACGCCTTGCCGATCGACGTGATCCGCTCGGAGAGTTCGCTCAAAATGGCAGAGATGTTTTCGTGCATGAGGGATCAGTCTGAGGTCACCGCCGCGATCGCGTCGCAAAGCGTATCGACATTCCCCGGCGTGATGCCCGCCACATTAATCCGACCGCTACCCACGATGTAGATTCCAAACTCTTTCGCGAGGCGTTGGACCTGCGGCTGGTCAATGCCCGACACGGTGAACATGCCCAGTTGCTGGGTGATGAAATCGTTTCCGTCGGGTGACAGCGAGACGCCGCGTTCGTCCAGTCCGGACCTGAGGGCTTCACGCATCGCTTGGATTCTCCCCCGCATCGTGCCCAGCTCGGCCTGCCACTGCGTGTGCAGCGCCGGGTCGTCGAGGATGATCGAAACGAGCGAAAGCCCGTGGGCCGGCGGATTCGAGAAGCTCCGCCGGATGCCTTGCTTGATTCGTGACATCACCGCCCCGGCCGCCGCGTCGGTTTCTGCGAGCACGGTCAGCGCCCCGACACGATCGTTATACAATCCAAAGTTTTTCGAATAGCTCGAACAGATCAGCACCTCCGGGCACTGCTCCGCGACGGCCCGCAAACCCAACGCGTCTTTGTGTACGCCCTTGCCGAAACCTTGATACGCAAAATCGATCAGCGGCAGCACACCCCGACCCGCGAGCGCGTCGGCAATCTGCGTCCATTGCTCCGGCGTGGGATCGATGCCCGTGGGGTTGTGGCAACAGCCGTGCAGCAGAACCGCGTCGCCAGTGGGAATCTCCGCCAGATCGGCGAGCACCGCATCCATGTCCAAGCCAAAGCCCGACGCATCGATCCACGCATATGACTTCGTGGGCACGCCCGCCGCGTCGAAGATCGCGGGATGATTCGCCCACGTTGGCTTGGTGAGCCAAACGGACGCCTCCGGGTGGTTCTGTTTGAGGTAGTCCGCCGCGATCCGTAAGGCACCTGTCCCGCCGGGGCTCGCGGCGGTGCGAGCCCGGGTCGACGTCGCGAGTTCCTGATCCGCACCAAACAGCAGCCGCCGCACCGCCGCGCCGTACGCGGGCGGGCCGTCAATCGGCAGATACGTCTTGCTCGCTTCGGTTTCGACCAGCCGCTGCTCGGCGACCTTGATCACGTCGAGCACGGGCGTGTTGCCGTGAGCGTCTTTGTAAACGCCGACCGCAAGGCTGATCTTCTCGGGGCGCGGGTCCGCGCGGTAAGCCTCCGAGATGCCCAGAATCGCATCGGGGGCGGCGGGTTCTACGTGCTGGAACATGGCGGCAGGCTCCGAAACAACCGACAACGCCGAACGTGCGGGGCGGTCCATCCCGCTCCGACGCGGCAAACCGAACACCGTAGCACAGCCAAGCTCACCCGGGAAAATCGTGAATCGCCATCAAAATATCCGCAGACTCGGCCACACACGACAGGTCGCTTTCGCTAGGTTGCTTTGATCCCTTTTCGGAGAGTTCACGATGAGTGCCCCCCCATCCCAAGTCCGCCTCGGCGTCATCGGTGCCGCCGGCTCCATGGCCTCCGCACACCGCAAGTACTACAGCCAAATCTCCGAGTTGAAGCTCGCAGCCGTGTCGGACATCTCGCAAGCGTTGCTCGACCCAATCTGCGAAGAGACCGGCGCCAAGGCTTGGCTCGACGCCGAAGCCATGATCGCCTCCGGCGAGATCGACGCGGTGTTCATCGCCTGCCCCCACTTTGACCATCCGCGCTACGCCGAGTTGGCGTTCCAGCACGGCGTCCACGTGCTGACCGAAAAGCCCGTCGCCGTCACAGCCCTTGCCGCCGAGAAGACCAACGCCGCTTACGCCGATGCCGTCAAGAGCCATCCCAAGCTCATCTACGCCGCGATGTTCAACCAACGCACCCGGCCGCTTTGGAAAGAAGTCAAACGACTCTGCTCCGATGGCTCGATCGGCGAACTGATGCGTGTGTCCTGGACCATCACCAATTGGTTCCGCACCCAGGCTTACTACAACTCCGGCGGCTGGCGGGCGACCTGGTCCGGCGAGGGCGGCGGCGTCCTGCTCAACCAGTGCCCGCACAACCTGGACCTGCTTTGCTGGTTCGTCGGCAGCCCCGTCGCCGTGGAAGCGAAGGTCGAACTCGGCAAGTACCACGACATCGAAGTCGAAGACGACGTCGCCGCCCTGCTCACGTTCGACAACGGCGCGGCCGGGACGTTCGTCACGTCGACCGGGCAAACCCCCGGAATCAACCGGCTCGAAATCGTTGGATCCCACGGCACGCTCATCGCCGACGACGACCAACTCACGTATCACCGAGCCGAGCAACCCGTCGACGAATTCACCAAGACCTGTCCCGAGCGTTTCGCCAGCGTGCCTTGCACCGAATTTGCGATCACGCCGGCCAACCAGGAAACCGGCGATCACCAGCCCATCACCACCAACTTCATCGAGGTCATCGCCCGCGGTGGCACCCAGGCCGACCTCATCGCCCCGGGCACCGAAGGCATCGCCGGCCTCGAACTCGGCAATGCCATCCTTATGGCCGGGCTGAAAAAACAAACAATCCGCATCCCCACCGACCGCCCCGCGTTTGACGCCCTGCTCGAAGAGCTTCAAGCCAAGAGCAACTACCAAAAACCCGAAGTCACGAACGCGGGCCCGGTCGACATGAGCGGCAGCGCTTAATCTCGTGGCTTCGATCAGCCCCCCAAACAGCCGGGTCTCCGCGTGGCTTCCGCTTGTGGTGGCCGCGACGATTGTGCTTTCGGCCGGCTGCCGCTCGGCGGATCGCAGCAAGTTTCCGCCGTCGTGGGTTGCGCCCGGTGAGCCGACCCACGCGGTGTATGTCACCACCAATCACTGGCACGCCGGCATCATCCTCGCCGACGATGACCTGCCGCCACGCCTCGATGCCGCGTTGCAGCCCTGGCGTGACGAGCTCTCCAACCGCAACCAAACCCCCGCCGCATTCCACGAATTCGGCTGGGGCGACGACGCTTATTACAAAGCACCCGCCGGCACCAAGACCTCGGGCATGACGCTGTCCGCCATGCTCTGGCCAACGCGATCGATCAACCACGTCTGGGGACTCGATCAATCCCCGTCGCAGTTCTTCGCCGACTACGACGTCGCGATCTTCCGCGTCGATCTCTCCACCGCCGGCCGTGACGCCCTCGCCGACTTCCTGCTCACCCGGCTCACCGAACCCGTCGCCGTCGAACTGCCCGGCGTCTATGGCGATCGTTCCGCCTTCCTCACCGCCAACCCGCGGCGTCAATACCACGCCCTGCATAACTGTAATCACATGGTCGCCGACGCCCTCGCCGCCGCGGGCCTACCGATCAGTCCGATCTACGCCGTGCATTCGGTCAACATCGAGTACCAACTCGACCGCATCGCTCGGAATTACGGCGAAGTCACCCGCCTTCAATCCCGTCTCGAAAATCCCGAGTCCATCAACGATTAACCTGCCGGCATGGCCCTGCTCTCCGTCGCCAACGTCACCTACGCCTTGGGCGATCGCGTCCTGCTCGACGGCGTCAACCTGACGCTCGATGCCGGCCAACACGTCGGCTTGGTCGGCCGAAACGGCTGCGGCAAATCCACGCTGCTCAAGATGATCGCCTCGGTCTCGCTGACGCCCGAGCAGATCAACGCCGCCCACCTCTCGCACGCCAAGCCCGACGCCGGCCAGATCCAGCTCGCCCGCGGCTCCTCAGCCGGTTATCTGCACCAGGATCACGCGCTCGATCCCAACAAAACGCTCCGAGAAGAAGCCGGCGCCGCGTTTGCCGAACTCGCCGGGCTCCATGACCAAATGGAACAACTCTCCGTCCGCATGGGGGAGCCCGAGGTCTACGAAAACGCCGACGAACTCGACCGCGTGATGAAGCAGTACGCCGCGCTCGAGGAACAAGTCGCCTCGTCCGGCGGCTACGCGGTCGATCACAAAATCGACGAAACCCTGCACGGCCTGGGCCTCGACGACGCCTTCTTTTCCGTCAAGTGCGGCGACCTCTCCGGCGGGCAGCGCGGTCGACTCGCGCTCGCCAAGCTCCTGCTCACCGAGCCCGACATCCTGCTGCTCGACGAGCCGACGAACCACCTCGATATCGCCGGCCGGCAATGGCTCGAAGCCTTCCTCGCCGACTACCGCGGGGCGGTGCTCATCATCAGCCACGACCGCTGGCTGCTCGACCGCGTCGTCTCGAAGATCTACGAGCTCGAAGACGGCGTGATGGTCGAATACCCCGGCAACTACGAGAAGTTTCGCACGCTCCGGGCCGAACGCATCGAAGAGCAGCGCCGCGCTTACGAGAAACAGCAGACCCAGATCAAGAGCGAAAAACAGTTCATCGCCAAGTTCAAGGCCGGGCAACGCGCCAAGCAGGCCCGCGGCCGGGAAACGCGCCTCGAACGCTACATCCGCGATCACTCCATCGAGCCGCCGATGGAACTCGACAAGATCAAGCTCACGTTCAGTCCCAAAGCCCGTAGCGGCGACCACGTCGTGGTCGCCGAACACCTCGACAAGGTCTACGACGACAAGCCGCTGTTCCGCGGGCTCGACATCGACATCAAACGCGGCGACCGCATCGGCGTCATCGGCCCCAACGGCGCGGGCAAGTCCACGCTCATCCGCTGCCTGCTCGGCGAACAGCAACCCACCGCCGGCAAAACCAAGCTCGGCGCCCAGGTCGACGTCGGCCACTTCAAACAAACCCACGAACACCTGGATCTCGCGAAGTCCGTCGTGGACTACCTGCGTTCGTTCGTGCCTTCCGATACCGAGCAAGAAGCCCGCGACCTCGCCGGCGCATTCCTGTTCCGCGGCGACGAGCAGGACAAAGCCCTCAACGTGCTCTCCGGCGGCGAACGCGCCCGCGCCGTCTTGGCCGGCCTGATGTGCAAGGGCCATAACCTTTTGGTGCTCGACGAGCCGACGAACCACCTGGACATCCCCAGCGCCGAGCGTTTGGAAGAAGCGCTGCGTCGGTACACCACCGCCTCCAAGAAGTACACGACCAACGCTTCCGGGGGCGGGGCCGAGGGCACGCTGATCCTCATCACGCACGACCGCATGCTGCTGGACCACCTCGTCGATCAGCTCATCGTCTTCGACGGGCAAGGCCACGCCGAGGTGTTCCTCGGCACGTACAGCGAATGGCTCGAAGCCGAAGCGAAACGAAAGCCCGCCGCGACGTCCGAACCCAAGACCAAAACCAAACCCGAGCCCGCGAAAGCCAAAACGCAGAACGCCAAGCAGGCCGCCAACCCCAAGTCGAAAAAGCCCAACAAGAAATCGCCGCACGCCAACGTCTCCCAAAAGAAACTCGAACAGCGCATCGCACAGATCGAAGAGCGCCTCACCGAAATCGACTTCTCGATGAACGACCCGGCCGTGTACAGCGACGGCGAGCAGATGAAATCCCTGGCCGACGAACGCCAACAACTCCGCGACGAGCTCGAGCCGCTCGAAACCGAGTGGCTGACGCGGAATTAAAACCACATCCTGATGCACTTGCCAAAGAACGCGGGCAAACCCGGCACAGCCGAGGCGTCCCGCGAACCGCATCCCGCGTCGCTTCGCCCCCGGCCCCACGCACCGCCCACCAAGGGTTCTCAAAAACGCGCTCCGCCGAGTCGTTCCCCGGATTCCGGAAACCCACGTTCAAACCTGACGTGGGCTTCGCCCGGCAACTCGTGGCTACGCCCCTCCGCTCACCCCCGGCATCGCACCGCGCGGTCGGCCTCTGATCCGCCGTCCGTGGGGCATTGTTGGCACAGCCTGCGTTTCGCCGATCAGAAATGCGCACAAAACGGACAGGCCATGCGGCGACGAAATTTACGATTCGCGTTCGAGGCCCGCGGGACGTGGTGTCGCATCGGCGTCGTGGTCCCGCCAAAACTGAGCGCGGTCCAAGAGGCCGGGCGGTTCGACGTACTGCCGGTAGGTGTAGGGCTGCGCGTTGGCGAAAAGTTCGCGCGTGCTCGCTTGCGTCGCGGCCCAGGCCTGCCAATCGCTCGGCTCGGCGCCGGCGTCGTGGCCGGTCAGCGTGGCCAAGGATCGGCGGGCGGCGTGGGCGATGCCGAATTCAGATTCGGTGAGCGCGGACACCAACGCATCAAACACGTCGCGGCGCGGGTACTGGCCCAACGCTTCGGCGGCGGCCATCCGTGTGTCGGGGTCTTCGTCGGTTTGCAGCGCCGCGATCAGCCGGGGGACGACCACGGGGTTGTGCCGTTGACGCAGCGCCTTGGCGGCTTCCCAACGCAGGAAGGCTTCGTCGGCCTGGAGCTGGTTGGCGATCAGCGGGGCGTCGTTCGCGTCGCCGTGCCGGCCAAGCGCGGCGACGCACGCGGCGCGGACGGTGGGGTCGGGGTCGGTGAGAATCAGCCGGTACACCGCGAGGTAGCGATCCTCGCCGCCCCACTCGGCGGAGCTGAGCAAGGCAATCGCGCGTCGGCGGCGGTCGGGGTCTTCGCGGTCGAAGGCTTGGCGGGCGGCCTGGCCGGGCGTGGGCCCGCCGAGGTTTTCCGCCAGCGCGACAAGCACGGAACGTTCTTCCGCGCCGGAAAAAGGGTTGGTCGATTCGCAACCGGGCAGCGCGAGCGCAGCGAACGCCAGGGCGATGACGGCAAGACCGCGGGGAAGGGCAGGAGACGTCAGGCGGCAGAGCGACATAGGGGCAGTATCGTCCGAACCGGGTTATTGGCAAGAAACGTCGGATCATCCGCGGCCGAGTCTTATGCAAATCATGCATGTATTTGGATTTTGATTGGTCTTTCTTCCCGCGTTTTTTCTTTTCACACAACGCTGACACAACGCTCGCAAACGGCCATTAGCCTCTCCGCACGTGGCCACCGGAGTCGGCGGCCTGCTTTCAAATCGCAAGTGATCAGGAGATCCACGCCCATGACGATCAAAACCCTTTCCGCATTGGTCGGTAGCGCTGCCCTCACGGCCGGCCTCGCCTTCCCCGCTTCCGCGCAGCTTTCGGGCAACGTCGAAATCGACGGCTCGTCCACGGTCGGCCCGATCACCGCGGCCGTCCAACGCGAATTCTCCAACGAGTACCCCGGCGTGGACGTCACCGTCAACGTCTCGGGCACCGGTGGCGGCTTCAAGCGGTTCACCATCGGCGAAACCGACATCTCCAACGCCTCCCGCCCCATCAAATCCAAGGAAGCCGACGCGGCCACCGCCAACGGCATCGACTTCTACGAAGTGCCCGTCGCCTACGACGGCCTGTCGATCGTCGTCAACAAGGCCAACGACTGGGCCACCGAGATGACCGTTGAGCAGCTGCAGAAGATCTTCCTGTCGGACAATCAGGACAGCGTCAAGATGTGGTCCGACGTCGATCCGTCGTTCCCCGACGTCGAAATCAAGATGTACATCCCCGGCACCGACTCGGGTACGTTCGACTACTTCAAGGAAGTCGTCGCGGGCAAGACCGGTGAGATCCGCAGCGACGTGTCCGTCTCCGAAGACGACAACGTGCTGGTCACCGGCGTGACCGGCGAGCGCGGAGGCATCGGCTTCTTCGGCAGCTCGTACTACTTCGCCAACACCGACAAGCTGCAGAGCGTTTCGATCAAGAACGACGCCGGCGCTTTCGTCGGCCCCACGCCCGAGACGATCGAAAACGGCAGCTACAACCCGTTCAGCCGCCCGCTGTTCATCTACGTGAATAAGGAATCGCTGGCCAAGCCCGCCGTCCAAGCCTTCGTGGACTTCTACTTCGACATCGGCCCGGAAATGGCGGAGGAAGTCGGCTACGTCCGCCTGCCCGAGTCCGTCACCGACGCCGCGATGGGCAACATCGAATCCGGCGTGACCGGCTCGATCATGCACCAGGCCCCCGAAGGCGCTTCGGTCGTCGACGCTTACACGAACTGACGACGCGCGGCGTGAACTTCACGCCCCATCATTCAGGATGAGAGAGATCCAAACGCGGCGGCGGTGAAACATCCGCCGCCGCGATTTTGCCCGAGCGGGCAAGCGCTCCCCGCCGACCGAACACCGCGACGCACGCCATGACCGCCCTGCCCCAAGGTTCTTCGCTTCCGGCCGCCCCCCGCGACTCGGCCCGACCACGGCGCGGACGCGAACGAAACACCAAGCTCCGCGACCTGCGTGAAAACGCGATCGTTGCCGTGCTCATCGGCTGCGGCTTTTTCACCGTCGGCACGATGGTGATGATCCTCTACATCCTGCTTTCCAACGCGGCGGATTTTTTTGGTCATCCGATCACCGATGTGGCCGGGGACTCGGTCACGGTCAGCCTCGGCGATTTCCTGGCTGGATTGGAATGGAACCCGCTTCTGGGCGCGGAAAAACACTTCGGCATTTGGCCGCTGATCGCCGGCACGTTGCAGGTCGCGATCGTGGCCATGATGTTCGCGTTGCCGCTGGGCCTGATGGTGGCGATCTGGCTGAGCGAGTACGCATCGCCGAAGGTGCGGGCGGTGATCAAGCCCGTGCTGGAAGTGATCGCCGGCGTGCCGACGGTGGTCTTCGGTTTTTTTGCGTTGACGTTCATCACGCCGGTGCTGCTGCGGTGGGACTGGTTGCAGGTGACGATCACGGACCCCGCGACGGGCCAACCCGTGCTTAACAGCGAGGGCAACCCGGTGACGCAGGCCTGGAACCCACTGGATTTCGGCACGTACAACGTGCTCTCGGCGGGGCTGGCGGTGGGCATCATGTGCCTGCCGATCGTGACGTCGCTGAGCGAGGATGCGTTGCGGGCCGTGCCGCGTGCACTGCGTGAAGGTTCATACGGTCTGGGTTCTTCACGCTTTGAAACTGCGACCAAGGTCGTCCTGCCCGCGGCACTGTCGGGCATCGTCGCGGCGTTCCTGCTGGCCATCGCCCGGGCGGTGGGCGAAACAATGATCGTTGCGTTGGCGGCGGGATCTTTGCCACCAAACCTGGGCGAAAATCCCGGCGCCTTATTCGACGTCACCACCGACACGCAGACCATGACCGGCTTCATCGTGCAGATCTTCTTGGGCGACGTGAGCCACGCCAGCGTCGAGTATTACTCGGTGTACGCCGTGGCGTTCATGCTGTTTTTGATCACGCTGATCCTGACGCTGGTCGGCGGCGTGATCCGCAAACGCTTCCGACAGGCGTACGACTAATCATGACTTCGCTGCCCCCCCCCGAGCCGCCTCCAACGCAGCCGGCCGACCCGCCGACGCCCTCGGCCACGCCGCTGCGCAAATACCGCCTCCGCCCCAGCGCGCCGCGCCGCGCGAAAGACAAGTACTTTCAGGTGCTTTGCATCGCCGCCGCGTTTCTTGCGATCCTCGTGCTACTCACGCTGATCCTGGCGATCACGTTCCGTGGTGCGCCACGCCTGTTCGGCCACTTCACCGAGTTCCTCACGGGGTTCCACAGCTCCGACCCGATCATGGCCGGCATGGCCCCGGCGATCGTGGGCACGATCTGGCTGCTCATCATCTGCGCGATCACCGCGATCCCGCTGGGCGTGGGCACGGCCGTCTTGCTCGAGGAATATCAACCGGGCCATCCGATGCTCAAGAAGCTGCACGGCTTCGTCCAGATGAACATCACCAACCTCGCCGGCGTGCCGTCGATCGTCTACGGCATCCTCGGCCTCACGGTGTTTGCGAACTTCGTGGTCTTCGCCGATCGCACCGGCGACCCTTGGGTCAAGATCGGCCAAGACTGGTTTTACACCTATCAAGGGCTGGGAGGCACGTTCTTTTACGCCGAGGCGCTGAGCGAAGCGTCCGCGCAGGATGGCCGGCCGGCCTCGGCCGATCAGACGTTTCTCACCGCGCCCAAACCCGGCGCCCCGGTCGCGGATGTGCAGGTGATGACGCCCGAGCAGGTCGCGCCGCTGCGTGCGTCGGTGGACGCCAACGTGGACCTGCTCGAAGACCGCATTAAAGACGAAATCAGTGCTTCACAGATCAACGGCAAGCGGAAGCCCGCGGTGATCGACGACGCCAAAGCCGCAGCCATGGCGGAGGCCGTGTTTGCGGGCGCGGACCTCTCGGCCGACTTGGGCCAACTCTCGGGCATCGCCACCGCGCAGTTCCGCACGATGGACGGGAAGAAAGGCATGGACCTCGTCCGCGCCCGTCGTGCGCTCACCGCCGAGCTCAAAGACGTCGAACTCGTCGCCGCCGGGGCCGACAAGATCATCGAGGCCGGCACCGCCGCCACGCCGATCGACTACCGCGCGTGGTACTACGCGCAGCTCCCGTTCGGACGCGGCCTGCTGACCGGCGGGCTGACGCTGATGCTGGTGATCCTGCCGATCATCATCGTGTCCAGCCAGGAGGCGGTGCGTTCCGTGCCGCCGAGCGTGCGGGCCGGGGCGCTCGCGTTGGGCGGGACGAAGTGGCAGTCGATTTCCAAGGTCGTGCTTCCCGGCGCGATCCCGGGCATCTGCACGGGCTCGATCCTGGCGATGTCCCGCGCGATCGGCGAGGCTGCGCCGCTGCTCATGCTCGGCGCGGTGTTCATCACCTTCGTCCCCGGCCCCAAACCCGGCTTCGGCGACGGCACGCTGATGGACAGCTTCTCGGCCATGCCGCTGCAAATCTTCAAATGGACCAGCATGCCCAAGGACGGCTTCCGCGACGCCGCCGCCGCGGGCATCATCGTGCTGCTCGCCGTGCTGCTGACGTTCAACGCCCTCGCCGTGTTCATCCGCCAGAAGTACACGCAAAAGAATTGACCCACAGATAATATTTTTTGCACCGACGCCGACTCCGAATCGCGTCTGGTACGACCGCCACCCCCAAAGTAGAGCCCGTACCATGGATCTCGAACAAAACTCGAATCACGCGCTCATGACCGACACGCCCACCACGCCCACGACCCCGGCCGGCGACCCGTCGCCGCAACGCGCCGCCCCGCCCCCGCCCACCGCCGCGCTGGGCCTCCAGGCCGACGATCTTTCTGCCGCCGGCGACACGCCAGCGCTATTGGATATCGACGATTTCAGCTGCTTCTACGGCGACTTCCAAGCCTGCAAAAACATCACCATGCCCATCGCCGACAAGCGCGTCACCGCGTTCATCGGCCCGTCGGGCTGCGGTAAATCCACCTTCCTCCGCTGGATCAACCGCATGAACGACTTGGTCCCCAGCGCCCACGCGAAGGGCCAGATCAAGATGCACGGCCGAAACCTGCTCGATAAATCCGTCGACGTCGTCACCCTCCGCCGCACCATCGGCATGGTCTTCCAGAAGCCCAACCCCTTCCCCAAAAGCATCTACGACAACGTCGCCTTCGGCCCCCGGCTGCACCTCAAACTCACCAAAACCGAGACCGACGAGATCGTCGAAGAATCCCTCCGTGGCGCCGCCCTGTGGGACGAAGTGAAAGACCGCCTCAAGCAAAGCGCACTAGGCCTCTCCGGCGGTCAGCAACAGCGACTCTGCATCGCCCGCGCGATCGCCGCCGAGCCCGAAGTGCTGTTGATGGACGAGCCCTGCTCGGCCCTGGACCCCAAATCTACCGTCGCGATCGAAGACCTGATGGCCGACCTGAAGAAGAAATACACGATCGCCATCGTCACGCACAACATGCAGCAAGCCGCCCGCGCGTCGGACTTCTGCGCGTTCCTGTTCCAAGGCGAACTCATTGAGTTCGGCCCGACCGTGCAACTCTTTACGAAGCCCCAGTCCGACCAAACCGAGAATTACATCACCGGCCGGTTCGGTTGAACCCCGCAAGATTCACGCCATCTGCAACGCACGCTCGCCCCGCGAGACGACCACCCGCGCCGACAATCGCTCGGCCGCGCGATACAGCAAGAACCGTCCCGACGACGCACTTAAGCCCGCATCCATCGGCCCGGGGAACTGCGCGTTGAGCATGGTCGCCCATTCCGGGTCGTCGCACCGCCACGAAAAATCGTCTTGCAGCGTCGCCCGCAGCGCCGACATCTCGCCGGATGCCGTGACCGGCAGGATCAGTTGGCCAATCATCACAGTGTTCCCTGAGACAAGGTGAGCCGTGCCGCCGCCCCCGCGGACACGCAAGAAATGCATCACAGATCCGATGTTTTCACGCAGCGCCCGATCGACCGTGATCGAACCTGCGGCCATTTCCGAAGCGGGCGGCCCTGCCCGTCTCCGACCCCTAAATGCTAAACCAAGCCACGATCGGTGGGAAGCGATACGACACCTTTACCGACCCCAACCTCGCGTAACCCGCCCCAGGGGGCCAGAACCGCGTTCCGCTGAAGGCTGCCGAAAAGTTTTCCACATCACCACCACATCTTGTGGCCCCCACCACGCGCATGCCCTACTCCCCGCCACGCCGCGCAAGTCCTGCCTGCCAACGGCATTTCGTTCATGCCGACGCGCAAGTTTGGCCGAAAGTCCCTTCAGCCCGAGGCACCGGCAGGACGCCACCGCCTCAACCCACTTTTTGCCAATCGGCAGAGGGCGTCACGGATGACACCACCCCCCGCAAGCGGACTCGCCACGCCCCCCACCGACCAGGCCACCACCTTGGTCGAACTGCTCACCCGGCAACGCGACCACTATCAACTTCTTAAATCGCTTTCGGATCGGCAGCAGACGCTCGTCGCCGACGGCCAGCCTGAGCAACTCCTCGCCGTGCTCGGGGAACGCCAAGGTCACGTCGAAGCGCTCACCGCCCTCAACGAACAGCTCGCCCCGCTCCGCCCTCGGATGAGCGAGATCGCCGAAGCCGCTCCCGCCGGAGTCCGCGACACACTCAAGCAGCTCGTCGATGACGTGCAGGACCTGCTCGAAACCATCATCGCCCAGGACGAGCAGGACAAGCAGCGGCTCACGCAAGGCCGAGAAGCCGTGCGACAAGAACTCGGCAAAATCTCTCGCACGCCCGCCGCGCTCTCGGCTTACAAAACCGCCGCCCCCCAATCCGGTCAACCGCGCTTCACCGATCGCCAAGGCTGAGCTTGAGCGTGACCGCCGCCCCGAGTCTTAAGCCTCCGCCCCCGGAAGCCGCGCCTACGCCAAACGCGCCCGCCGATCACGCGGTGGCTGCCGACGATCTGCGCGAAATCGTCGAGGCCTATCACGCGGTCACCGAGCGACTTCAGCACAGCCACGAAACCCTGCAATCCGAAGTCCTTCGATTACGCGAAGAACTCGCCTCCGCGGACGCCCAACTCCAACGCTCCAAACGCCTCGCCGCCTTGGGGCAAATGGCCGCCGGCATCGCCCATGAGGTCCGCAATCCTCTCGCCGCCATCGGCCTCTACGCCGAGATGATCGAGCAGGACGCCAAACCGCTACCCGACGCCCAAGCCTTAGGCGTCACCGCCACCAAAATCACCGACGCCGTCCGTGGCCTCTCGGGCATCGTGAACGACGTGCTCAATTTCGCTCGTCCCCTTGAGCCCCGCCCCCGCACGGTTGCGCTGCGGGATTTACTCGCGCGCGTCGTCGAGGCCCACCAACCCGTCGCAGAACAGCAAGGCGTCGATCTCGCGCTCGGCTTTGTCCAGCCCGCCGATGTCTTGCTCGACATCGATTTGATGCACCAGGCATTACTCAACCTCGTCCGCAACGCCGTGGATGCGTTTCAGGATTTCCAAGCAGAACATGGCAAACGCGTCCGCCTGTCCGCCTCGCTCGACCCCGGCGACGCCGGCCTCACCGTCCGCGCCGCCGACACCGGCCCGGGCATTGACGACGACACCATCGACCGCATCTTCAACCCCTTCTTCACCACCCGACACACCGGCACCGGCCTCGGAAGAGATCTCCACCAATCAAAAACCAAAAGGAAGAATAGTAACCCTCAGAGTAATGGTGTCCTTGTTCAGTGGCGAAGTCAATCGCACGTGGCGGTTCGAGGATGCCCAGGGCGGGA